>JAJECC010000145.1 GCA_022822205.1 Rhodospirillales bacterium
ACCGGCTTTCGTAGGTCTCCGCAATCCAGTAGCGGCTGGAATCCGGCGTGTGAACCTCATCGGCCAACGTGACAGCGCCGGTCTCGTCGACACCGAACTCGTACTTGGTGTCGACAAGGATGAGCCCGTTCCGGGCGGCGACCTCCTGACCGCGGGCAAACAGAGCGAGGCTCTTGTCCGCCAGTTCGTCCCATTGAGCTTGGGACACGAGCCCCCGCGCCACCGCGTCCGCCGGCGTGACCGGAACGTCGTGCGCCCCCGCCGCCCCCTTGGTGGTCGGCGTCAGGATTGTCTCGTCGAGCCGCTGGTTCTTCTTCATGCCGTCGGCGAAAGGGTGCCCGTAGAGCACCCGCCCGCCCCGCTCATACATGGGCCAGATGGCCGTATCGGTGGAACCGGTGAGATAGGACCGGACCACCATTTCCACGGGCAGCATCTCCAGCTGCCTGACAATGGCGACGTTGGGGTCGGGGTCGTCGATCACGTGGTTGGGGCAAATGTCGCGGGTCCGGTCAAACCAGAACCGGGCGGTCTGATTGAGAACCTGTCCCTTGAAGGGAACCGCGGCCAGCACCTGATCGAAAGCCGATTGCCGATCGGTGGTGATGAACACGCTCCGCCCGTCATCAAGCGCGTAGGTGTCCCGCACCTTGCCCCGGTAGAAGTTCGGGAGTTCCGGAAACTCCGCCTCGGTGAGGCAGCCGGCGACGAGGGTCTCGGCGTCGGTCATGGCTGGAGATACGGCCGGAGCCAGCCGAGGGAGTCATCGGTGGCCGTCCTGGGGTGGTACTCCGCGCCCAGGAATCCCTTCCAGCCGACCCGGTCCATGGCCTCGAAGACGTAAGCATAGTTGATCTCGCCGGTGCCGGGCTCGTGGCGTCCCGGCGTGTCGGCGAACTGGATATGGCCGATTTGTTTCAGGTTCGCCTCGACCGTTCGGACCAAATCGCCCTCCATTATCTGCATGTGGTAGAGGTCGTGCTCGATGCCGAGATTGGGGTGCCCCGCCGCCTCGACCAGATCCACCGCCTGCTCGGTGGAATGCAGCAGAAAGCCCGGCCGGTCGAATGTGTTCACCGCCTCCGTGATAACCCGCACCCCGATTCCGCTCATGGCGTCCGCCGCCAGATTGAGATTTCCGGCGAGAGTTTCCAGACAGGCCCCCCGCGTGAATTCCTCCATGGAGGGCCACCCGGCCAATACATTGACGTTCATGGGCCGCAGCGCCTCCGCATACCGGAAGGTCTCTTCGAGATACGCCTTGAAGGTGTCCTCCGCGCCGGGCATGGCGGCGGCACCCGGTTCTCCCTGGTCCAGCGCCCCCACCTTGTGATTGAACACGGCGACGGGCAATCCGATGCCGTCGATTGCCGCCTTCAGGTCATCGAGGCCGGTTTCATAGGGGAACTGAAACTCGACCGCTTGGAATCCGGCATCCCTGGCCGCCGCGAACCGCTCGAGAAACGGCAGTTCGGTGAACATGGTCGAAAGATTGGTCGAAAAGCGCGGCATCCGCCGGGGCCTTCCCTAGTCGGGTGGTTCGAAGCGCAATCTTCGCTGTACGGGAAAGAATCGCAAGTCCCAACGCTCGGCGACCAACCCCCAGATGCCCTGGGGCGCCTTCAACATGATGACCACGGCGACGAGGCCGAGGAGGATCAGATACCACGTGCCGAACTGCGCCAGCGGTTCGCGGAGCAGGAAGTAAATCAGCGTGCCGATGATCGGGCCTTCGATGGTGCCGATACCGCCGATGACGACGATGAAGATCACCGTCGTCGTCCAGTTGATGTCAAAGGCCGCCGCGGGGCTGATCCGCAGCTTGGTGAGGAAGATCAAGGCGCCGATGGCCGTCGTCCCGAAGGCGACGAAGATGTAGATCATCAGCTTGGCGCGGAAATTGTCGACGCCCAGGCTCGCCGACGCCTCCTCCGAATCCCGGATAGCCGTCAAGGCGAGGCCGTGGCGCGACCGCAATAGCCCGTAGACGATGGCGATGATGCAGATCACCACCGCCAGGGCGACGAGATAGATCACCGCATCCCGGCCCGAGCGCGACGAGGCGATATCGCGCACCACGCTCACCGGCAGGCTGATGCCCGAGCCGCCGCCGAGGGTCTGAATCTGCGCGAAGCCCAGGAGGAAGACTTCGGCCACCACCCATGTGCCGATGGCGAAGTAATGACCCCGCAATCGGAATACCAGGAAGGCCACGGGCAGGGACACCACGGCGCCGATGAGACCGGCGAGCGGGATGCTCCAGGCTGCCCCCACCGGCGTGAATATGGCCAAGGCGAACAGCATATAGCCGCCCAGACCGACGAAGGCCTGCTGCCCCACCGAGACCAGCCCGGCGTACCCGGCGAGCAGGTTCCACATCTGGGCGAGCGCCAGAATATAGAAGATTTCCACCAGCAGCCGCATGGTCGCCCGGTCGGCCCACCACGGCGCCGCGGCAAGGATCAGAAGCAGGAGAATGCCGGCGACCGCGCCGCCCCGGCTGGCGCGGGTCGACCGGATCACCGAATAGCGGCCCTGGGCCGTCGCCTCAGTCATCGCGAGTCCTCGGGAACAGGCCGTTGGGCCGGATGGCGAGTACGACCAGGAAAGCGATATGGCCGGCGAGAATCTGAAATCCGGGATCGATCTTCGCGCCGATGTTCTGGGCAACGCCCAGGATGATCCCGCCGGCGAGGGTTCCCCAGAGGGAGCCGAGGCCGCCCATGATCACGGCTTCGAAGGCAAACAGCAGGCGCGACGGTCCGACCGACGGATCGAAATTGGTGCGGACCCCGAGAAACACGCCGGCGATGGCCACTAGCACCAGGGCCAGCGCCATGGCCAGGCCATAGACGTGGCTGTGGTCGATCCCCATCAATTGCGCCGTCACCGGATCGTCCGAGGTGGCGCGGAACGCCCGGCCCAGGCTGGTTCGGTTAAACACCAGCTGAATAGCGAAGATCAGCACGACCGCGGTCACGAAGATGATCAGGGGGAACACCCCGACGGCGAGATTCTCGGTGAGATTGATGCTGAGGGTCTCGAACGCGCCGATCTTCAGGCGCTGGGAATCGGCGGAAAAAACTTCCAGCAGCAAATTCTGGACAACGATGGAAAGCCCGAAGGTAACCAATAGGGGAGGCAGCAGATCGGGACCCAGTGTCGGGTTCAGCACGCCCCGCTGCAGGACGTAGCCGAATACCGCCATGATCGGGATGACCGCGATCAGGCTGACGAACGGTCCGACGCCGGTGCCCTCCACCACGACCAGGGCGACAAAGGCCGCCAGGACGATGAAATCGCCATGGGTAATGTTCACCAACCGCATGACCCCGAAGATGATCGCGAGGCCGGTGGCGAACAGGGCATAGAGACCGCCCGTCAGCACGCCCTGGAGGATGGAGTTCACCCACTCGATCATTGGGATTTCCCCAGATAGGCGTTGGCGATGTCGTCGCGGCTCATCTGCGCCGGGTTGCCTTCCAGGGAAATCCGCCCCTCCTGAAAGCAATAGACCCGATCGGCGACCTCGAGGGCCTGGTTGATATCCTGCTCGACAATCAGCAGCGACACGCCCTCGGCCTTGATGGCGGGGACGGATTCGTAGATGTCCTTGATGATGATGGGCGCCAGACCGAGGGACAGTTCGTCGCACAGCAGGAGCTTCGGGTTGGCCATCAGCGCCCGGCCAATGGCGACCATCTGCTGTTCGCCGCCCGACAACGCGGTGCCCGGATTGTCGCGCCGCTCCTTCAGGCGCGGGAACATCCCGTAGACCCGGTCCAGGGACCACGTACCGGGACGGCCGTCATAGCCGCCGATCACCAGGTTTTCCTCGACCGACAGGCTGGGAAACAGCTTCCGGCCCTCGGGCACCATGGCGATGCCGAGACCCGGGATGTCGGACGCCTTGCGCCCGGCGATCGACCGGCCGTCATAGGAGAATTCGTCGGCGGCGTATTTGACCAGCCCGGTGACCGAGCGGAGGAAAGTGGATTTCCCGGCGCCGTTGGCGCCGATCACCGCCACCGTTTCCCCCTCGTCGAGGGAAAAATCGATCCCGAACAGAGCCTGGAAATCGCCGTAAAAGGCGGTGAGATTTCGGACGGCTAAAAGGCTCATTCGACCGAAATCCCCATATAGACCTTCTGGACCTCGGGCGAATTGATCACCGCCTCGGGGTCGCCGTCGTCGAGCTTTTCGCCGAAATTGATGACGATCAGCCGATCGACCACGGATAGAAGCGCATGGACGATATGCTCGATCCAGATGATCGACATGTTTTCCGCGCGTATGCCGTTAATGGTCGCCACCAGTTCGATCACCTCGGGCTCGGTCAGGCCGCCGGCGATTTCGTCCAGCAAAAGCACCCGCGGCTTGGTGGCGAGCGCGCGCGCGAGTTCAAGCCGCTTGCGCTCCAAAAGCGTCAGCGAACCGGCAAGCGCATTGGCCTTGGGCGCAAGCCCGGTGCGTTCGAGGATCGCCGCGCAATGATCGGTGCTCTCGGCTTCGCCGTCGCCGCCGCCGAAGGCCGCGCCGACGAGCAGGTTTTCGAATACGGTCATGCCGCCGAAGGGATGGGGGATTTGATAGGACCGGCTGATACCCGCCCGGCAGCGGTCGAAGGCCGAGGCCTTGGTAATATCCCGCCCGTCATATGTAATGACGCCCCGATCGCTGCCCAGCGTGCCGGTGATCAGATTGAACAGGGTCGACTTGCCGGCTCCGTTCGGACCAATAATTCCCAACGCCTCCCCTTCCTCCAGATGAAGGAAGAAGGAATTGATCACCTGCAGTGACCCGAAGCTCTTGCCAAGATTCTCGACGTCGAGAAGCGGCACCCTGGTCTCCCCGTTTCGGCCCGCCTCCCCGGAATTATATCCAATGTCATGGGCGGGTCACTCCGTAGTGCGGGGATGGGACTCGTAAGTCAAGGGCCGCCCATGCCCAGCATCAAATTGACATACAGGTTTTGGTCCGTTTTCGGCGGCGGCGCGGCACAAGACCGCGCCGCCGGGATATCGGCATGGTCGTTAGTTTAAAGCCTTGAGATCGCCGTTGATGGGAACGGCGGATGCCGATTTGTTTGATACGACCGCGAGGTCAAATTTGAACTTCTTACCGGGTTTCCATTGCCCGCCGACCAAAGGTGTGCGGCAGACGTTCTTCACGGGATTGCGCCGGTCGCCAAACTTCCATGAGATCGGCCCCACCAGCGAGCGATAGTTGGTGTCCTCGATAGCCTTCAAAATCGCCTCAGGATCTCCGGGATCGCCGGAACGTTTCAGCACATCTATGGCGACTTCGATATTGGCGTGCTTGAAGCCGAGCGGCTGCGTCCACTGTTTTCCCGTTGCCTCGGTATACGCGGCTGCGAACTGGGCGGAAGTCTGCCCGGTCAATGCTGATCGGAACGGATGGGATGGCGACCACCACACCTCCGTGGTTAACCCGGCCCCCGCGTCTCCCAGTGCTTCCACGGCTGGCGGGAACAGCAAAGCCTTCGCAAAGGTCGCCACCTTGACCTGCCTCGCGAGACCTTGCTGTGCGACCTGTGTCCAGAATGTCGAAAAATCCGGCGGGGTAGCAAGCCCCGTGAGGATTTCCACGCCCTCACGTTTGAACCGACCGATCTGCGCGGAGAAATCGTTGGAACCGGGACTGAAAAGGGAGGGCTGCACATAAGTGAACCCGGCGCCCTCCATCGGCGGGCGGAAGCCACGCTTCGGATCGCCAGCCGTGACACCGTCGGAGTCGTTTGCAATCAAGCTGCCGATCTTTTGGTTCGTCTCGATCCCGTTCCAAAGATCAATGAAGACGCCGATCATGTCATCGATTCCCCAGAAGAAGTGATAGGTCCACTTAAATGGTTTCTGGGGCGTCGCGCCACGGCCGAAGTAGACGATCTGCCAAGGGGTGTCCGATGTCACGCATGGCACCTCGTTCAACTCGCATTGATCGGCGATGGGGTTGACGGTGTCGCCGGATGACGAACCGATCATCAGATTGACTTCGTGCTTGAGGATCAGTTCGCTTGCTACTTCCGCCGCCCGGTTTGGATTGGATTGGGAATCGCGGGCGACGATCTCGACCGGATAGGACTTGCCGCCAATCTTGATCCCGCTCTTCAACGCTTCGCGTGCGTTGGCGAGAACGAATTTGTCCGCTTCGCCAAACGGAGCGAGCGGACCCGTCTGGGGACTCACAAAACCGATTTTGACGCTCCTGGCCGCATGTACCGCTGGTGCGGGAAACGATGATGCAACCGCTCCCGCAGTCAATGCGCCGCCATAGGCGAGAACCGTACGACGGCTAATGGAATTAGTCGGTTTCTTGTCTGATTTGCTCTTGGACATGACTTCTCCCTTCTTGCGTTTTTGACGCTGGAATTTGGTTGATTGCCGCTCAACCACGGTTGTCGACACGTTTGTCAAAAGCCCGGACTTCCATGCTCTTCCAGATATCGGCCTGCACCAGGGGGTCGTTCCGCTGGTACTCCTCGAGGGCGGCCCGGTTCTCGGCTTCAACAACGTAAAGACTGCCGATAGGCGTCTCCCCGTCATCATCAACCAACGGCCCGGACATGATTTGCTGGATGTCGGTGGTGTCCACGTAGGCACGGTGGGCCGGCATGGTCTCGGCGCGTTTCTCCAGCATGTCAGGCTTGTCCAAGCAGAAAATTACGAAAATCATGATTTCTCTCCTGTAATCGGTTCAGGCCCGTTAGACCGGATAGCCGGTCGCATTGGCCGCGTAGCCGTCGAAATGGCTGAACATTCGTAGGCGCCAATGGTTCACCGCATCTGCGTCTTCAACGAACTTGCAGCTCGTGATCGACCGGGTGCTGGCAAAGAAGGCGAACACGCAATAGTCGGCATAAGCAGGCGCTTCGCCACTGATGAAAGGTTGATGGCTGAGCAGAGCTCGGAGCGGCTGCAGAACGCGCCTGTATCGGGCCAACTTTTCCACCGAGTCCGAGGCAAATTGCTCCAAGGTCATTCCAAAACGTTGCTCCCGGGTCTCGCGGAAGTAGGCAAGGTCCTCGGGTGCTAGGTGTTCGTATATGTCCATGACGTAGAGCGGCAGCATCGCGAAGACCATTGAGGTCTCGGACCAAGTGGAGACAAATCGCGCAAGCGCCACTGCTTTCTCATCGCCAAACAGCGTCGGCCGTTCGGGATACGTCGCGTCCAGGTAGCGCGCGATATCAAAGGATTCGACAATCGTCTTGGAGCCGTCGACCAGGACCGGCACGGTTGGGTGCCCGCTGAAGTCGATCAACTCCTTCGTCCCAAAGCTGACCGGAATAGTTTCGAACGCGAGGCCTTTGTGCTTCAGCGCAAGCTTGGTGCGCCAACAATACGGACTGAACCGCCGGTCCTGATCGGCGGCACACAGGTCGTACAAAATCAGCTCGGTCTCCGGCACAGAAATCTCCCGTTGTTTTGCCTCCCATGGGGCCGCTCTTTGGTCGGCACCTTTCGGATCGTTGATCCAGTCTTGACCTAAATATGACCAGTAGTCAATAATGATTATTAATCATTTCCGGAAAAGATCGATAAGCAATGGAGGCTAGAGATGGAACACGTGGATGTCGTAATCGTGGGGTGCGGCCCGGTTGGTGCCGCCGCGGCCAACCTACTGAGCGAGCGGGGACATTCAGTTGCGGTGCTCGATGAAGCCACCGAGTTTCATGGCGAAACCCGGGCGGTACATATGGATCACGAGACCATGCGTATATTCCGGGGTATCGGCATCGACGATCGGTTCAAGCCCTACTACACGCCGTTTGAAGGCATGGAGTTCCTCGACGAGCAACATCGGCGCATGTTCCTATTGAAGGCGGCCGATGCCCGAAGCGGCGAACAGGGCTACATGTTCAGTCAGCCCCAATTGGAGCTGAGCCTGCGGGAACAGCTGGACCGGCGCGACAACGTCTCGATGATGCTCGGCCACCGAGTGACCGACCTCAGTCAATCCGGTGATTCTGTCGAACTGTCATACGAAATCGTCGCTTCGGGAGAGGTCGGCTCCATATCTGCCGCGTACCTAATCGGGTGCGACGGCGCAACGAGCTTCGTTCGCAAACACGTGGGCATCGAACTCGAGGATCTGGGTTTCGACGAACCTTGGGTGGTCGTTGATTGCGATTTGTTAAAGCCTGTCGATCTTCCCAACTACGGCCAACAAGTCTGCGACATCCGGCGCCCCTCGACGTTCATTCCGGCTGAGAACGACCACCGCCGGTGGGAGTTCATGCTCCTTCCCGGTGAAAAACCGGAAGAAGTGGATAATGAGGACAAACTATTTGAGCTCATGGCGCCGTGGGGAATTACCCGGGAAAATCTTCGTATCCGTCGAACGGCCGTCTACACATTCCATGCCCTGATTTCGAAGAAATGGCGTATCGGCCGGGTATTCGTCGCCGGCGATGCCTGTCACCAGACCCCGGTGTTCATCGGTCAGGGGATGTGCGCCGGCATTCGCGATGCGGCCAACCTGAGTTGGAAACTATCGCTCGTGCTCGACGGGTTGGCCGACGATGGGATTCTCGACAGCTACCAACTGGAGCGCGAACCCCACGTCCGGAGCGTCATCATGGAGTCGGTCAAGCAGGGCCAGATTATCTGCACGACCGACCCCGAACTCGCCAAGGTGAGAGACCAGGTGATCGATGACTTGTCCAAGATCCCTAATCTCAGTTTCTATGATTCGCTTCCCGACCTGACCGACGGCATTCTGCGGAATCCTTCCGACGACTCTCTGGCGGGCAATGTCGCCATCCATCCCATGGTCGAACCGGCGGACGGTCCGGCCACTTTCCTCGACAACGTTTCCGGCACCGGATTTCGCTTGGTCACCCGCGATACGGAACCCTTTGCCGACCTGTCGGAGGAAGCGCAGCGGCTTTGGCAACAGCTCGACGGCCGGTGCGTGACCATCGCCGAAGGCGCTAGCGGGGCCAATGGCACGCTATCGGTTGCCGATGTGGACGGCCGACTCGGAAAACTCATGGATGACTACGGTGTCGAAGCGTTTCTCGTGCGGCCTGATCACTACGTCTACGGGATCGCGCGTGACCGACGGGAGACCGGCGAAATGCTTGCCGACCTGGGCACTCGACTGGGCATGTCGGCATGATCTGAGGGCTCGCAGCCAGTGGGGGTTTTCCCCTGACCCGGAATCCGGTATCTGCTAGCAATGATTTGCTGCCGACTGATCCAAGCCCTGTCGCCGCCGGCCGATGACTGAAACCAAAACGGCGCCAGTGGGCCGCGTCGCCCGACGACGCGTGAAGACCCGGGAAGCGCTGCTTAATGCGGCCTACACGCTGATGTCCAAAGGCGGGGTCGAGGGCACTTCTGTGCAGGACATCACCGAGCTGGCGGATGTCGGCTACGGGACATTCTTCAACCACTTCGAATCGAAGGACGACATCGTCCTCGCCGTTCTCGATTGTTTGATCAACAATATTGGTCAGCGAAACGACATCGCCACATCGGCGATCAAGCGCGATCATCCGGCGGAAGTTGTTTGTACCTCCGTCCGTCTGGTTATTCGTGAGCTTATCACCAGTCCGATCTGGGGCTGGCTCATGCTGCGCCCCGATTTGCTGGTCGGCCGGATGCGCTCCGGGTTTTACGATTTCGGAATTCGCGACTTTAATATCGCCATCGACATGGAACGCTTTGTCCTTGATCCCGCCGAGGTCGAAATCGGCTGGAGCTTTCTGATGTGGGCACTTGCAGGCTGCGCCAAAGACATTTCGGACGGATATAGTCCCCGCGAGACCGAGGCCTTCTACGTTGAGCTCATCATGCGCGCCATGGGGCTGTCCCCCGGGGACGCCCGCCGGCTGGGGGCCAAGAAGTTGCCGAAGCTTCCCGACCTCGCGATCGACTTTTCCTACCAGCCGGTAACGGAAGCCTAAGCGGTCGCGGAATCCTTTCGCCGCATGATCAACTCGCGAAGAACCAGCAGGGCGCCGACGACCGTGCCGGCAATATCCGATTGCGCGCCCCAGGCGCCGGCCCCGGCGGGAAACAGAAGCGCCAGGCCGGCGGCCACGTAAAGGATGCGGAAAGCCGGTCCAATCGACCGGAACAAGTGGCCCATCAGGCCGATCGATACCAGCCACACCCCGCCGAGCGCGGTAACGAACGCGAGCCCGACCTCCACGGCGGTCCCCTCCATCAACAGGCTCGGCGAGGCGATGAACAGGAAGGGAATGACGAAAGCGAGCCAGCCGAAACGCATGGCGGCGAAGCCCGTGCGCATGGGATCCGAGTTCGTCAGGGTCGCGGCGGCGAAGGCGGCAATGGCCACAGGCGGCGTGATCATCGACATCATGCCGAAATAGAGGATGAACAGGTGCGCCGCGATCGGAGCCACGCCGACCTCGACCAATGACGGCGCGACGAGGGTCGCGAGCAGCAGATAGACGCCGATGGTCGGCATGCCCATGCCGAGAACGATGCAGATCACGGCGGCCAGCAGCAGCATGACGATCAGATTGCCGCCGCCGAGCTTGACCAGGAATAGGGTGAGCCCGAAGCCGAGGCCGGAAATATTCAGGACGCCGATGATGATCCCGGCGGCCGCGCCGATCATGACGATATTGAGCACCGCCATGCCGGTCGCCCGGAGCGCGTCCAGAAGATCGACAATGCCGAGCCGCTTGCCCTTGTAGCCGAGCACCATGGCCGTAGCGATGATCACCGCCGCCGACGACAACGCCGACAGTTCGGGCGAGAAGTTCCACCAGAACAGCGCGACGATCAGGACGGCGAACGGCACCGGGAAGAACCATCCCGCCTTCAAAACCTGCCAGCCGTTGGGAATCTCCTCGGCCGCCACCCGGTCGATGCCGCTGCGGGCGGCTTCCAGGTCGGCCTGAACGAACAGCGCCACGTAATAGAGGATCGCCGGGATCAGCGCCGCCAGCACCACCGAGGCATAGGGAATCTGCAGGAAGTCGGCCATCAGGAAGGCGGCGACCCCCATGATCGGCGGCATCAACTGGCCGCCGGTGGAGGCCGTCGCCTCGATGGCGCCGGCGTCGTGCGCCTTGTAACCGCCGTTGCGCATCAGGGGGATGGTGATAACCCCGGTGGACACGACATTCGAGACGACGCTACCCGAGATCGACCCGAAGAGCCCGGAGGCGAACACCGAAATTTTCGCCGGCCCGCCCCTGTAGCGCCCCATGAGCACCATGGAGATCTCGGTGAAGAACCGTGACCCGCCCGATTTGAACAGCAAGTTGCCGAAGAAAACGAAGGCGGTGACCACCGTGGTCACGATGATCATCGGCGTCCCCAGGATCGCGGTCGGATCCCAGGCGAGATAATAGGCGAGCTTGTCCCAGGCGAGCGGACGTCCGGCCAATTCACCGGGGATCAGGTGTCCGACCAGCGCGAGGGCCAGAAAGATGATCACCAGGCCGAAGAGCACGTTGCCGGTGGTCCGCCTCAGCCCCTCGAGCACCAGAACAATGACCGTAAGTCCGGCGATCATGCCGTCCAGCGGGCGCTCGACGACCGCCTCGGCGAGGACTGGGAACTTCCACGCCATGTAGCCCGCCGACAGGAGCGCCGCAGCGGCCGCGGCCAGGTCGTACCACGGTACGTGGATGCGGGGCGTCTTGCGCTTCGCCGGCTGGGTGATGAACACCAGCGGCAGGGCAAGGGTCAGCATGCCGCCGAGATATTGCTCGGTGTAGAGCTCAAGCCCCAAATAGGTGTCGTAAACGTTGACCGCCCAGCCGATGGCGCCGAGGGTCAACAGCGCCGCGAAAACGGCGACAAAGCGAACCGCGGCCGGCGATGCCAGCCGCGGTTTTTCGCCGATCTCCAGTTCGTCCGCCAAGGCCCTTAGGACTTAGGCGGCCACTGCCCCGTCGCTTGGAAGAACTCGATGGCGCCCGGATGATATTTGAGCGCCGAGAGACCCTTGGTGGCGGTCATCTTCTTCGGATTGAACAGCACCAGGCCTCGGAACGAGGCCACCAGGTCCTTCTTGTTTTCGGCCAGGGCCTTCATCACCGCGCCGACGGTCTTGTTGGGCACGCTTGAATTGGCGATCAGGATCAAATCGTAGCCCATGATCGGGGTCGGCTGGGTAACGCCGGGCTGACCCTTGCGGGGCCGCTCGGTGTGCACATAGGCGACGGGCACCCATTTGCGCAGCCGGGCCATGCCCTCGGGCGACGCGTCGAGCGGCAGCAGCCGGAGCCCGCCCACCTTGGCGTTGACCTCCCGCACCTTGCCGGAAGCCACGGCGAAGAACAGGGCATCCGCCCGGCCGCGGGAGAACTCGTCCGCACCCCGTAGCACGTTGGGCACCCGCACCGGCTTGATGTCGGCGACGGTCATGTTGTGGTTGGCCAAGTGGGCGTCGATCAGATGACCGACGATTTTCTGTGTCGTATAGCCGTAAGCCAGCCGCTTGCCCTTCAGACCGGTGAACTTCTGCACCGGCGAATCCTTTTGGACGAAGAAACCGACGGCCAACGGCCGGAGCCGGGCAACGACCCGGACGTTCTCCTGGGCTTTGGTGTAGATCACCTTGCCCGTATAGGCGAAGCGCGCTTCCAGGTGACTGGTGAGCGCGAACTCCAGATCGCCGGCATTCATCGCCGGGACATAGATGCTTGACCCGCCGGACGGGCGCACCCGCATCTGCATCCCCGACTTTTCGGACACGACCTTGGCGATGGCGGAGCCGACCCCGTGGGTCAGGGCGCCCGGCCCGGACGTGCCGATACCCAACGTCTGCGCATGAGCACCCGCGCCAATGGCGAGCGTCGCGGCGGCACCGGCCGCCAACAAATATTTGATCATAGATACCTCCCCGGTTCGGGCACCTTCATGATGGCGGCCCATCTCTTTGCGGTGTTGATTGAAGGCCGAGCCGGAAATTGAGTCAAAGAAAAAATGATCGTGATCCGTTTCCTGCATATGGGGTTCGTCCGCCGATGAGGAAATGAATTGTTCATTACCGGCCTGCCCGCCATGATGACCGCCATGAATTTCATACTCGTCAAGGAGGAACGAATGGGAGACGCACCTGACCTGAGCTGGCAGGGACTCGTCGGCATGTGCCGGGACAAGGGATTGTTGGCCAAGGAGCTCTATGTCGTGTTCACCAGGCCGACCGGCGGCCCGGAGGCCATCTTCGAAAACCTGGAGGAGCACCTCGCGTTTCAAGGCGAGCTGGAAGCCAAGGGCATCATGTTCGGCGCGGGTCCGTTCCCCAACGATGCGGGCGACGAGTGGGGAGGCGAAGGCATGGTAATCATCCGCGCCGACAGCCTGGAAGAGGCCACGAAGATCGCGGATTCGGATCCCATGCACGCGAGCGGTGCGCGGGACTACACGATCCGGCCGTGGCTGCTGAACGAAGGCCGGGTCATGGTCGATCTCACCTATTCCAGCGGCCGCTACAAGATGGACTGATTCACAGCCTGAACCGCAAAAGAAAACGCCCGGGCCGCAACCCGGGCGTTTCCACATTCAGCGTAATTGCCGGCTATTTCTTGCGCCACAGGCGGTGATAGCCGAGGTTGGCGTCGTTCGGCGTGCGAACCCCGCCCACATGCTTCTGAGCCATCATCGCGGCAGGCGCATATTGGAAGGGCATGTAGGCCACCACTTCCGTTTTCGCCTTCTCGAAAGCGCAGTGCGCGGCCTTCACCTCGGCATCGCCCCGCGCCGCCTTTACCTTGGCGATGGCCGCATCCAGCTTCGGCGAATTGACCCGCCAGATATTGTTCTTGTGCTTGGAATGCAGATCCATGTTGAACACCGTCGGATGGATCAGCGGCCCGCGCGGGTTCATCCACGCCGGGGTCTCACCCTTGACGATCTTGAACACCACACCGGTGGGCCCGCGGCCGCCGACCTTGATCTCGCTTTCGACACCGACCTTCTTCCACATGGCCTGAATGATCTCGATGGTCTTGCGGAAGGACGGAATGTTCAGTGTCCAAATCTCGATCTTCGGCACCGGCTTGCCGAAGTCGGCCAGCAGCGCCTTGGCCTTCTCGACATTGAACTCAGGGTATGCAATTCCCTCGCAGTGCCACGGCGAACCGGGCGGGAACGACTGATCGGCGAAGATCGGGGAATTCCGGCCGACGATCCGGATGATCGCCTTGCGGTCGATGGCGTGGGACAGCGCGCGGCGCACCCGGACATCTTCCAGCGGCGCATGGCTGGCTTGGAAGTTGATCGAGAAATGCAACTGGCCGCGCGTGCCGTTGGCGATATTGAACTTATCGCCTTCCTTGCGGGCGCGCGCCAAGCCGGAGCCGTTCAACGACCACATCACGTCCAGATCGCCCGCCGCGAACGCATTCCATGCCGCCGCGGTCTCGGGTCCGGTGGTGATGCGATAGAAAATCTCGTCCAGATGCTGCGAACCGGGATCCCAGTAGTTCGGATTCTTGACCAGAGTCACGCCCTTGCCCGGCACCCACTCCTTGACCATGTAGGGGCCGGCGCCGGCGGACATGCGATTATAGTTCGGGTCTTCCTGGAACTTCCTGGCGAAGCTCGGTGCGTTGGTGAACCAGACGTAGATGCCGCCGTCCGCCATCACGTCGCGGAAGGCCAGATTGGGTTCACCGAACTGGAATTCGACGGTGTGCTTGTCGATCGCCACGACCTTTTGAAGGTTGGAGCCCAATTGCGCCCGGAAACGGCCAGCCAGACTGCTGCCCAGCAGGCGGTTCCAGTGATGGACATAAGCCTGGGAGGTCAGCTCTTCGGCGGGATTGGCCGCGTGCGGTGCAAACTTCACGCCCTTGCGCAGCTCGACCCGCCAACGCTTGAAATCGTCGGCGGCCGTTGCCTTGACGGCCAGCTTGGGCACGATCTTGCCATCGGCATCCTTCTCGAACAGCTTGTCGTGAACCGCATTGAGGACCTGAAACCGTCCCATGCCGCCTTGCGGCACCTTGATGTGATCGAACCCGCCGATGTCGCGGTTGATATGAACCGTCAGTTTGCCGCCTTTGACCGGCTGCTCCTGACCGACGGCGCCGGTCGCGGCAACGGCCAAGGCAATGGCCGCCGCCGAACCGGCAAGCAGCGCCTTGAAACCCATGGATTGTGTAATTGTCGGCATAAAGAACTCCCATAAATGTATGACGCTTGTTTGTTGTTCTGCGTCGATTGCTTCCCAGTGATTAATGTCAGGCGACACGCTGAAACGAGGAAAAAACCCTACGAAGCACTCTTATACAAGTCAAGAAATCCGGAGCACGATCCGGTGGGAAATCAGAAAAAAACGAGGCCCGCGCCGAACGGCATGGGCAATCTAAACCGTGTAGACGACGGAGCCTGTCGTCTTCCTTCCTTCAAGATCGATGTGCGCCTGGCGCGCCTCCCGAAGCGGGTAGGTCCCGCCGATCTCGATGTCGATGGTGCCGTCCCGAACCAGGCCGAACATCTCGTTGATGGTCGAAAGGAGCGTTTCGCGCGTGGTGTTGAAGTGGTTGCCGCTCATCCGCTGGAAATAGAGCGATCCCTTGTGCATGAGATCGAGCGGCTCGACCTTGGGAAAATTCCCCGACGCATTTCCATAGCCGATGAGGAAGCCCAGCGGCGCAAGACACTCCAGGTCGCCCTCGTAGGTGGCGGCGCCGACTCCATCGAAAATTACCGGTACGCCGGCGCCGCCGGTGATTTCGTTCACACGCTCGGCGAAGTTCTCGGTAGTGTAGTCGATAACGTGATGACACCCATGGGCGCGGGCAATCTCCGCCTTCTCTTCGCTCGACGTGGTGCCGATGACGGTTGCGCCCAATGCCGCGGCCCACTGGCAGGCGATCAGTCCCACACCGCCGGCAACGGCGTGAATGAGGATGGTCTCGCCGGCCTTCACCTCGTAGCACGTCCGAATGAGATTGTGAGCGGTCAGGCTCTTGACGATCATCGCCGCGGCGACCTGATCGTCGACGTCATCGGGAATAGGCAACGCGAAGCGTTCCGGAAAATTCCGCACTTCGGCATATGAGCCCATCGGCCCGGTCCCGTAGGCCACCCGGTCCCCGATTTTGATTTCACTCACATCGGGGCCGACCGCCTCGACGACGCCCGCACCGTCGGACCCGATCACCGCCGGAAATTCGTCACCGGGAACCCCGTAGGAGCCGTTGCGATGGTAGACGTCGCGAAAGTTGAGCCCCATGGCGTTGTGCCGAATGCGCAACTCGCCGGGTCCCGGCTCACCGGGATCATGGTCCTCCCATTTGAGAACCTCGGGCCCTCCGTATTCATGGATGACAATGGCTTTCGGCATTACGTCTCCCCGCAAATTATGTTGAGCAAAATGAGCCGTCTGAAAATCGGATGCCCGAGACCGTAGTCAAATCGATCATCAATTTCACGCCAAAACTCCGACATGGCGAAACCCCAAGACCGCATGGACCGCGTGGTTGATAATCCTCTTCAAATCTCCCATCCTTTGCGCGTCCGATCCGGACTGAATTTTTTTGAGGCTGTCGCGGGCGTCCTATTTCGGGCCCAAGTCAGGTGCGGCAAGCCCGGGGGAAGATGGAAGTGATCAAAGTTGCGGACGTCAAATACATTCGATTGCGCGCTCCCGACCTCGACAAGATGGAGACGTTTCTCACCGATTTCGGGTTGGTCCGTTCCGATCGCACGGACACCGCCCTCTATATGCGGGGCACCGACGACGAACACCACATTCATGTGACGGAATTGGGTGAACCCGGCTTCATCGGCATGGCCTTCGATGCCGCCGGCGAGGCCGATCTGGATGCCATCTCCCGGTTGGACGGCGCCGGCGACGTTCACGAGATGGATGAACCCGGCGGCGGAAAACGGGTCATATTGCATGACCCCGACGGCCTGCGGATCGAGATCGTCTCGGGTATGGAAACGGTCGAGCCGATCGAGGTGAAGGAGGTTTTCGAATTCAATTCCGGCTCCCGGCGGCGCCGCGTCGGACCATTCGTCCGGTCCGGCCCCCGGCCGTCGCAAGTCAAGCGATTGGGCCACATCGTCCTGAGCTGCGGAAAGTTCAAGGAGTGCCAGGACTTCTACATGGGCACATTGGGGATGCTGACGTCGGATTTCCTTCACGACGACAACGACGACAGCATCATCAAGGCGAACTTCATGCGCTGCAACCGCGGTCAGGAATATGTCGACCATCATACGGTGCTGATTACCGACCGGGGCGAAGCCGCGCTCGGGCACGTGGCCTTCGAGGTCGAGGACTGGAACGACCTCAATGTCGGTCACTGGTACCTGCAGACCAAGGACTACGTCCACAATTTCGGCATGGGACGGCATATTCTCGGCAGCCAGCTATTCGACTATTGGGCCGATCCCTGGGGCCACAATCATGAACACTGGACCGATGGGGACCTGCTGAACGAGGATACGCCCTACGGGAAGTACCCCCTGCACACCGCCCGTGACATTCAGTGGGGGCCCGGCCGATAGGCCCGGACAAATTCTACAATAATTTCATATATTGAGATTTTTGTAGAAATACGGATAATCGCCGTCGAGGTTCAAATGACGGCCGAGATGGGGAGAGGACAGATGATCAAAGTCCGCGATATTGCCTATGGGCGGTTTCGGGTGCCCGATTTGGACGTGGCCGAGACGTTTCTTCTCGACTTCGGGATGGTCCGCAGCGCCCGCACGGATACGGCGCTCTACATGAGAGGGACGGATCCCCATCACCATCTCTACATCGCCGAACTCGGTGAGCCGGAGTACGTTGGAACGGGCTACTACGCCGATAGCGAGCAGGACCTTGCCATTATCGCGACCGCCGACGGCGCCGGCGAGATCGAAGACATCGACGAGCCGGGCGGCGGCAAGCGGGTTTGCCTGACCGATCCCGAGGGTTTCCAGGTGGAGATCGTCCACGGCATCGAAAGCGTCGATCCGTTACCCGTCAGCAATTTATTCGACCGCAATTTCGGCACCGCGCAGAGCCGCAAGGGAGACTTGGTGCGCCTGCAAAAGGGGCCCGCACAGGTGAAACGCTGCGGACATGTGGTGTTGAACGTAAGCGACCCCATGGCCTGCGATGCCTGGTACAAGGAACACCTCGGATTCATCAGCTCCGACGAAATGTATGACGGGGACGAGGACAATGTGGTGTTTACCTTCAACCGGTTGGACCGGGGCAAGGAATTCGTCGATCACCACGTCCTGCTGACCGTGCCCCGGCAGCCCAAGGGCCTCGGGCACCTCGCCTTCGAGGTCGAGGATGTGAACGCGGTCTATCTCGGCCACGAATGGCTCAAGGCCAAGGGCTACAAACATTCGTGGGGTATCGGCCGCCACATATACGGATCGCAGATTTTCGATTATTGGTACGACCCGTTCGACTTCAGGGTCGAACACTGGACCGACGGCGATTTGTTGAACTCTGATATTCCTCCGAACCGGGAGCCGGCCAACGAGGCGCTAAAGGTTCAATGGGGAACCGGCCCGGAGTTCCGGCTGGAATAGTCGGGCCGTTCCGTGCGCTATTGAGGCTTGCTCAGCTGGCTTGGCGAAGTTCTCCGCCGGCCTTTCTGATCAGAAAAGAGTAGACCCCGTCGGCTTCCCGCGAGCGTTCGAGCGTGTGGCCCGCACGTCGGCAGAAGGCCGGAATATCCCGCGTGGAAGCCGGGTCGGTGGCCAAGATGCAGATCAGTTCTCCGGACGCCAGCGCTTTGATCGCCTTTTTGGCCTTGAGCACCGGCAACGGGCAAAGAAGCCCTCTGGTGTCGACCTCGGTGAACTGTCTCAATGGTTTCCCCTCGAAGATGCTCTTGAACTCACCGCCGAAGGCTTTTTGATGAATGATATTTTCCGGTCCTGCAAGCCCATAAAGCGCATGGATACAAATTGAAACCTGATTGCACGGCGCGGTCCAGGCTTCCTTCGGCGGGCCCGTCTTGAAATATCACGCGCGGTGACTGCTCTAGGTCTTTGCCATCCCGTGCTCCAGGCCCACGCCCTCCAGCGCCCCGAACAACTCGACGAGACGGCGCCGGTCCGCGTCAGGCAGGGGCGGACGGGTCAGCGATTCGATATTCCGCTTGAGATGATCGAGGTCGCCGGTGCCGAACAATGTCACGTCAACCCCGGGCTCATGACGGCAAAATCGGTAGGCCGCCTCGATGATGTCACCGGCGCCCTCGGGATGGATCAGAAATCCCAACGGGTCCTTTTCCGCCGCCAGCCAGTCCGGCACCTCGCCCCTGTCGGCAAGCTCCCCGAGCGCGGCCTGCAACCGGCCGGGAAACGAGAAGATATTCCTGACGGCGAACATGATCAGTGTTCCGATCCGGTATTTTCGGGTCCCCGGAAAACTCCGGGATCGAGCATTCTGATTGAGCATCGAGAACGCCAGCATCGCGACATCGAACCAATCGTCTTCGAAGCCTTGCCGCAGCATCTCGTGCCGGTGATCGCCGGGCGGGTATTCGGTTATCCCCAGCCACCGGATCTTTCCCTTTTCCTGTTCCCTCAGAAGTGCCGGCAGGACTTTGACCGCATCGACATAGTCGCCGGGAGCGACGCCGTGGAGGTGAAATACGTCGATGTAATCGGTCTTGAGATCTCTCAACGACCGGTCGAGAGAAGCGATCGCCCGGGCATCGGCGTCGCGTGAACGCCAATTCTCCCAGGCCTTCGTCGACACCACGACACGGTCCCGGGGAATTGCGGCCAGCGCCGCGCCGATTATCGGTTCGGTACCGTAGATCGGCGCCGTGTCGATGAAATTAACCCCGAGATCGACGGCGGCATGCACGAGCCGCACGGATTCGTCGAAGCTCTTCCCGGTCGCGCGGCCGAGCCGGCTTCCACCCCCGGCGCCCAACCCGGCGACGCTGACTTCCAGCCCGGTGCGGCCCAATACGGTCCTGTTCATCGTTCCTCCGACATCAACCCGGGCGAAGACTAGACTTCGCCGAACGGGAACTAAAGACGGCGAACGAAAGTAGGCTCGTCAATCCGTCGTCCGGTGCTACCATGCGGAACCATGCTGGTACGACAGGGATGTGAGTTATGGATGGAACAACGGCATCAACACCCGCGGCGGCGGAATTGGGTCCGCCTGTCTTCAAATCGCTCGATCACGTGAGCTTCCCGTGCCGGGACCTTGAAGAAGGCAAGAAGTTTTATATGGGTGTCCTCGGCGGCAAGATAATCGTCGAGGAGCCGGCTTTTATCCTGTTCGACATAAACGGCGCCCATATCGGCATCGGCTCCGTCGGTACCACCTTCATTGAGCCGGGAAACGAATACCCGCATATCGGCTTCGATTGCGATGCGGAGACGCTGGTCCATACCAAGGCGTGGCTGGCGGCCTGCGGCATACCGTCGACGCCCTATTGGACGCGTGCGGGTGTCGAGACCCTGATGTTCTTCAGGGATCCCTCGGGCAACGTCATCGAGCTTTACTGCCACGAAGGATACGAGGACGCGCCCAACCTGCCCCGCGGACCGGCGCAAGGTCACGGCAACGCCATCGATATCGACGCGATCCGGTACGACACCTGGCATTTGCCGGGCGAAGGCTGAGCGTACGGGGGACAAGCATGCTGGAATTATACTTCTTTCACGGCGCGACCTGCGGGTTGAAGGCCCGCCTGGCGCTTGCGGAAAAGCAGCTGGATTACGACGGACATGCCGTTACCAGGGATCACCTCCGCACCGAGGCGTACCGCAAGCTCAACCCGCAGGGCGTGGTGCCGACCCTGATCCATGACGGCGAGATCATCCTCGAAAGCTCGGTGATACTGAACTACGTCGACGATGCCTTCGACGGCCCGCCGCTGAAAATCGGCGGACCGCTTGGAACCGCGCGCGCGTGGTGGTGGATGAAGCGGGCCGACGAATGCCTGCCGTTTATCGGCACGTTCACCTACACGGTCTCCATGCGGCCGAAATTTTTGGAAATGACCCCGGAAGAGCTGGAAGCCCATATCGCGGGGATTCCGCGGCCCGAGAACCGGGCACGCCGCCGGGCGATCATCGAACAGGGCTATGACAGCCCGTATTTCCCGCTGGCGGCCGAAGGCCTGAGCAGGATGCTCTCGGACATGGAGAGCGCGCTCGGGAAAAACAAGTGGCTCGCCGGCGACGGGTATTCCCTTGCCGACACGGCCATGTCGCCCTTGGTCGAGCGGCTGCACGAACTGGCGTTCCACGGCATGTGGGAAAACCGGCCGGGGGTCGCGGATTGGTGGGAGCGAATTCGCGCCCGCCCGTCTTACGGCGCGTGCCTCGCCGATACCCCGAATCCCGAGGGGCCCCAGCATCGGGCCGCCGGCGAGACGGCGTGGCCGGAAGTTAGAGAGGTGCTTTCGGCCTAGCTCGAGCTCCGCCGTCCGTCGCCACGAGCCCGGCAGGTTCCTCACGTTCCATCAATTCGGCAATCGCCCTGATCACCCCTCGTTGATGCCCGCGTAGCGGCGAAGGCGGATGTCGGCCTGCTCCTTGTGGCCGGCGAAGCCTTCGAGCGCGCAGAGCCGCGAGCAGTACTTGCCGATTTCCACCGACGCTTTTTCGGTCACCCGCTGATAGGTGTGGGTCTTGATGAATTTGCCCACCCACAGGCCGCCGGTATAGCGCCCCGCCCGCTTGGTCGGCAGGGTGTGATTCGTGCCGATCACCTTGTCGCCGTAGGAAACATTGGTCTCGGGCCCGAGAAACAGCGCGCCGTAATTGGTCAGGTTGTCGAGGAAATATTGCGGGTCCCTGGTCATGACCTGAACGTGCTCCGAAGCGATGTCGTCGGCCACGCGGACCATCTCGTCGTAATCGTCGCAGACGATCACCTGACCGTAGTCGCGCCACGCGGCGCCCGCGGTCTCGCCGGTCGGCAGGATTTTCAACTGGCGCTCGATCTCGGCCATGGTGTCGGCGGCCAGCGCCTCGGAATTCGTGAGCAGGACGGCCGGCGAGGTGGGGCCGTGCTCCGCCTGGCCCAGCAGGTCCGCGGCGCACAGTTCGCCGTCCACCGTCTCATCGGCGATCACCAGTGTCTCCGTCGGGCCGGCGAGCAGATCGATGCCGACACGGCCGAAGAGCTGGCGCTTGGCCTCGGCGACATAGGCGTTCCCGGGCCCGACCAGCATGTCGACCGGCCGGATATCGCCCGCGCCGAGGGCCATGGCGCCCATCGCCTGCACGCCGCCGAGGCAATAGATTTCATCGGCGCCCGCGAGGTCCTGGGCGACGACGATGGCGGGCGACGGCTTGCCTTCGTAGGGCGGCGCGCAGGCGGCGATGCGCTTCACGCCCGCCACATTGGCGGTCACCACCGACATGTGCGCCGACGCCACCATGGGATACCGTCCGCCCGGCACGTAACAGCCGACCGCATTTACCGGCACGTTCTTGTGGCCCAGGACGACGCCGGGATAGGTCTCTTCCTCCACATCGGCCAGGGCGGCCTTCTGAATTTCGGCGAAGTTGCGGATTTGCGCCTGGGCGAATTTGATATCCTCGATGTTCCGTTCGGTCACTTGATCGTAGCAGGCGTCGATGCCGGCCCGGCTTAGTCGGAAATCATCGGGCGCATAATTGTCGAATTTCTCGGCATATTCCCGAACCGCATCCATGCCGCGTGCTTCGATTTGGGCGAGAATATCCTCGACGATCTTGCGAACCTTGGCGTCCTGTTCCCTGGCCTCTTCGGCGGTGATGCCTTCCTTGAGATAGCGGGCCATTGTGGTCTCCCCGGATCGGTGGCTTTAATGTAGCCGGACTTTACGGGATGCCGATCCGGACATAAAGACGCGAACGGGGAGAACGGATATGAGCGCGGAGGGACTCTCAGTGGACCTGTCGGGCCGGACGGCCCTGGTGACCGGCGCCGGCAAGGGCCTCGGCCGGGCGAGCGCCCTGGCGCTGGCCGAAGCGGGCGCGGAGGTGATCGGCGTCTCGCGAACCGAAGAGGATCTTGAGAGCCTTCAGGCGGCAAATCCGGACCGGATCGGCTACTGGGCCGAGGATGTTCTCGCCGACGGCCTTTACCCCAGGATCGAAGGCTTGGAGAAGCTGGATATCCTCGTCACATCGGCGGGCGGCAACAAGCCGGAGCCGGTCACCGATATCACCGCCGAAACCCTCCAATGGATGACCGGACTCAACCTGACATCGGTGATCCGCACCTGCCAGAGCGCCGTCCGGGTGATGCGCCGGGGCGGATACGGCTCGATCGTCAATATCTCGTCTCAGATGGGACATGTCGGCGCGCCCAACCGCACCCTCTACTGCGCCACCAAGCATGGGGTCGAGGGATTCACCAAGGCCCTCGGCGTGGAAGTCGCGCCCGAAGGCATTCGCGCCAATACGGTCGCCGCGACCTTCGTCGATACGCCCATGACCCGGCCCATGTTCGAGAACCCGGAGTTCAAGGCCACCGTGCTCAACAATATCGCGTCCGGCAGGCTGGCGGACCTCTCGGACGTGGCCGGCGCGGTTCTCTACCTCTGCTCGCCCGCCGCCGCCATGGTGACCGGCACCTCGATCCGGGTCGACGGCGGCTGGACCGCCTGGTAGCCGGCCGTTGGACCGCCGGGGCCCTGCCCGCTATCATTCCGCTGGGCGGAAAACCAAAATGTCGGAAACAAAACGCATCCGTGCGCTGGAGCGCGGCCTCGAGGTGATGGAGGCTCTTCAGGATCGGCGCGCCGCGTCCCTCAAGGACCTCTACGAGGCGACCGGGCTGCCGCGCCCGACGCTGATCAGAATACTCCACACCCTCGAAACCGCCGGCGTGGTTCGGCGATCCATCGGCGACGGGCTTTATCGCGCGACCTACCGGCTGCAGCGGCTGGCGGGCAGCGGAGACGAGAGCGACCGTCTGGCGGATATCGCCGCGCCGGTCATCGATGCCCTGTGCCGGCGGCTGACTTGGCCGTCCGATCTCGCGGTGCTCGAACCGGAGCGCCGCGAAAGCATGATCCTCAAGGAGACCAGCCGGCCCACCTCACCGATCATGCTCAACCGGGACCGGCTGGGATACGAAATCTGCATGAGCCTGTCGTCCGTGGGCCGGGCCTATCTGGCCTTCTGCCCGGAGGACGAACGGCGCGACATCATCGCCCGCCTCAAGAAATCCGCCGATCCTCTCAACCGCCGGATCGGCGGCGGCGAGGAGTTTCAAGCGACCCTGGATGCTGTCCGCGAAGCGGGATATGCGGTGCGCGACCCCGCCTTCGGCGGCGGGCAAGGACAACTGCGCACCGCGTATGACGACGGGCTGGAGGCCATGGCCGTGCCGCTGGCCGGCGAGGGCAGAGTGCATGGGACCGTGTCGATGGTCTGGCCGCGCAAGGCGCTCACCGTCGAGGCGTTTGCCGCCGAGCACCTGACCGCCCTCCGGGGTGCCGCGCACGAGATCGTCGCCGCGGTCGAAACCTGATCCGGCTAGTCCGTTTTCTCGACTCCACGGCACGGTTTATGCCTGGAATTTGCAAGGGACTCCCGCAAATCCGCGGAAGATGCGAAAATCAGAGGCTAAATCCCCAAGAGAGGCAAGGATCATGCAGGGAATGGCGCTGGATGCCGCCGATGTCCGCATACTCAATCATTTGCAAACCCATGGACGGGCCTCGAATGCGGAGCTGGCCGAGATCGCGTTCCTCTCGGCGTCCCAATGCCACCGCCGGGTGAAGCGCCTGGAAGCCGAGGGTATCATCAACGGATACCGGGCCGAGGTGGACCCGGCGGCCGTGGGCCTGGACATCTCGGCGTTTATCCATGTCTCCTTGAATGCGCATGGAGAGAACCCGGCAATCGCATTCGTCGAGGCCGTCGAGAATCTGCCGGAGGTAACCGAGTGCTATTCGCTGGCCGGAGACACGGACTATCTGCTCCGGGTGGCCATGCCCACCCTGCAGGCATTTTCCGGGTTTCTGATGAACGCACTCATTCCCCTTCCCGGGATCGGCAGCGTCAAATCCTATGTGGTGCTGGAGGAAATCCGCCGTAGCCGGGCGCTCCCCATTGCCGAGGTCTCCAGTTCCCGGGTCAGAGAGTAGAGGCGGTCCCCAACAGTGCCGTGACCTGGGTCGACAGGGTGCCGCCATTGCCGTGCACCAACGCCGTCTCGGCGCCCGGCACCTGCCGGTCGCCGGCAATGCCCCGAAGCTGCTCGACGGCTTCGACGATCAGAAACAGGCCGTACATCCCGGGGTGCACGCAGCTCAGGCCGCCGCCGTTGGTATTGACGGCCAGGGTTCCGCCGGGCGCTATGGCGCCGCCTTCGAGGAAATTTCCGCCTTCGCCCTTGGGGCAATATCCGAGGTCCTCCAGAAACAGCAGCGTGTTTATGGTGAAGGCGTCGTACAGCGCCAGCACATCGACATCCCCCGGCGCCATGCCCGCCATGTCGAAGGCGCGGGGACCGGACCGGGCCGCGGCGGTCACCGTCAGGTCTTCCATTTGCGCAATCTGTTGATGAGAGGTCTCGGCGGCGACGCCCAGAACATAGGCGGGGGATTGGGGAAAATCCCCTGCCCGCTCCGCTCGAACCATAATCACCGCTCCGGCGCCATCGGTGATCAGGCAGCAATCGCGAACCGTCAACGGATCGGAGACCATGCGCGAGGAAACGACATCTTCGATGGCCAGCGGATCCCGTTCCACGGCGCGCGGATTCAGTTGCGCCCATCCTCTGGCGGCCACCGCCACTTCGGCCAGCTGTTCCCGCGAGGTGCCGTAGACGTCCATGTGCCGGGCCGCGGCAAGGGCATAGGAATTGACCAACCGAACCCCGTAGACCGCCTCATGGGGCGTCCGGATGGCCCCGCCCGGCCGGCGGCGTCCGCTCCGGGCATTGCTGCCATAGGTAATCAGGGCCGTGTCGCACAGGCCGGCATCGAGCGCCAGCGCCGCCCATTGCAGATAGTTGACGAAAGACGATCCGCCGAGCATCGTTCCCTCGAGGACTTTTGGCCGCAGTCCGAGATATTCGCTGACCGCCGTCGCCGGCAGCGAGGCCGGCTCCATAACCGAAAAGACGCCGTCGATGTCCGATTTGGAAAGCCCCGCATCGGCGAGGGCGCGGTCCACGGCCTGACCCATCAGTTCGAAATGCGACCAGCCCGGCACTTCGCCGAATTCAGATGTCGCGGCGCCGACGATTGCCGCCTTTCCCCGCAGGCTGGTGGTCATTCTGTTCCCCCGAAGCATCACGATAGGCCGCGGCATGCCGCAATATCAATGACTTTCAGGACGCCATTCCGCAGTTGGACAGGTCAAAAGTATGTCGTGACGAATTCATCGATCGTATAGGCTGGACTCCATCAAATCAGCGATTCTTCATCGGGGGAGGCCGGGGGTGGCCGCATCATCCAACGATGCCTTGTCGGACAAGGCCGAAATCAACGACGTTCTGCTGACCTGGGGTCAAGCCCGGGACCGGGGCGAATGGGATACGCTCCGGGCCTGCTTCCAGCCTGATGCGACAATTCACATTGCCTGGATTTCCGATACCGCCGAGGAATTCGTCCGGCGATCGGCGGATATGCTGGCCGAGTGGAAAGAGGGCGAGTCGAGCAAGCACTTCATCGGCGGCGGCCAGGTGACGCTCAACGGAAATCGCGCTTACAGCAGGTGTCATGTGAATTTGATTTCACGGCTGTCCGCGGACGGCATTCCGTTCGATTGGGAATTCTGGGGCCAGTTCCACGATCTTTTCGAGCGCCGCGAAGACGGCGTGTGGCGGATATTCAAGCGAACGATGGTTTACGAGAAGGACCGCCTCGACCCAGTCATCGCCGGTCAGCTTCCGGATGACTATTTTGACGCGGCAACCCTGGACTCCCATCCGCATCAGATCAGGTTTCTGGCTTGGCGGCTTTCGCTCACCGGCAGGAAACCCGTCGAGGACATCGTATTGGCGCGAACCGAGGGCGAAACCGGCCTGATCGACGAGTGCCGGAACTGGATCAAGGGTTCCTGAACCATGCGCGATGCGCGGGGTGTCTGTGCGCCCTCCGTCTTTTGCTCTAGAATCGGCCCGGGCGATGTGATTGTTCGCGGATGAAAATGGACCGGATCGTTCCCAGATACACGGCTATCGGCGTCCTCTTCGGGTGCCTGCTTCCGATGACCGCCTGGATTTTGGATTTGAGTTTGGGCGGGATGACGCCGAGCGCCCAGGCGATCATCGACATCCATCGGGCCTCGCCCGTCCACTTCATCGTCGATTTGGCTCCGATCGTCCTTGGCGCCGCGTTTTTCTTCCTGGGCGCCAAGCAGCGGCATGCGGTGGCCGCGAGCGAGGCGCTCCGAGGCGATGCCGTCGAGCGCGCCGAAGCCCTCAACCAAAGCGAAGCCCGAATCAAGGATTTCACCAACATTCCCAACCAGCGCTTCTGGGAAACCGACGAGGACCACGTTTTCACCTATGTGTCGGGCGGTATCGGACGAACATTCATGAACACCATCGACGACGCCGTCGGGAAGAAGCGCTGGGAGCTTCCCGGCGTCGGAGCACCGGAGGAGGCTTGGCGGGCGCACAAGGCCGATATAGCCGCCCGGCGCCCGATCAACGATTTCAGGTGTACTCAGACGGACACGGCCGGGAACATCACGCACCTGAACATCAACGGCCGTCCCTTTTATGACGAGAAAGACAATTTCCGCGGCTATCGAGGCACCACGACAAACATTACCCAACAGGTTGAAGCCGCGACAGCGGTCGAACAGTCGGAGGAGAAATACCGGCACTTGTTCGAATTCGCCGAAGACTCGATCTTTATTGTCGATACGGACACATTCAGATTTTTGGATGTCAACCGCGCGGCCGCACGGCGCCTTGGATATACCACCCAGGAACTCATCGGCAAACTTGTGGTGGACATCAACGCGGAGGACTTCAGGCCGGAAGAAACCGCCCGCCGGCTTGAACGTATCCGGGAGGAAGGCAGCCTGACCTTCGAAACCATGCACGTTCGCAAGGACGGATCCAAGCTGCCGGTCGAAATCAGTTCGCGGTTCGTCAGCTACGGCAACCGGGAAGTTCTGGAGAGCATCGTCCGCGACATCACCGAACGAAAGGAAATCGAGCGTCTCAAGAACGAGTTCATTTCGACGGTCAGTCATGAACTCCGCACGCCGTTGACTTCAATCATCGGATCCCTCGGATTGATGCGCGGAAACGCCTTGGGCGAAGATCCCCGGCAGGTTCGGCAACTCATCGAGGTCGCCCACGGCAACTCGGAACGGCTGGTCCGGCTGATCAACGACATACTCGACATCGAAAAAATCGAATCCGGCAGCATGGAATTCGAGATGCGGCCGGTGGACCTCAATGCACTGGTGGAACAAGCCATCGCCGACAACGAGGGCTACGCGAACCGGTTCGGCGTCATTCTGGTCAGGGAGCGCAATGTGCCCGATGCATCGATCACCGGCGATTGGCATCGGTTGCTTCAGGTTATGGCGAACCTGATATCCAATGCGTCGAAATTTTCGCCCGCGGGCAGCCGTGTCGACCTAAAGTTGACGCCGAACGGCAAAGCGGTCCGGGTCGCC
This sequence comes from Rhodospirillales bacterium, assembly GCA_022822205.1. GTDB lineage: Bacteria > Pseudomonadota > Alphaproteobacteria > Rhodospirillales > UBA2165 > JAJDXO01. The sequence goes on from JAJECC010000145.1 coordinate 28,542, forward strand.
GTAACGGACAATGGGCCCGGGGTTCCGCTGGATTTTCGGGACACCATTTTCGACAAGTTTACCCAGTCGGACATGTCGGACAGCCGCGAGAAAGGCGGCACCGGTCTGGGCCTCTCGATTTCAAAGGCGATCGTCGAGGTCCACGGCGGCCGGATCGGGTTTCGGAACAACGCGGAAGGCGGCGCCACATTCTATTTCGATCTCCCTCGTGAAGCGGCGTAGAGCAGCTTCCCATGATCGAACTCTACTCGTTTCCCACATCCACCTGCAGTCTCAAGGTGCGCATCTGCCTCGCGGAAAAAGGCATGGAGTACAAGGAGCATCGGCTGTCTCCGGGAGAGAACGGGCACCTCACCGACGCGTACCTGCGGATGAACCCCAACGGCGTGGTGCCGACGCTGGTCCATGACGGTACGGTGGTCGTCGACTCCTCGGTGATCCTCGAATATCTGGACGAGGTGTTTCCGGAACCGTCCTTCAGCCCGGCCTCACCGACCGGCAGAGCCAGAATGCGCGCATGGCTTCGCTTCTTCGAGGAAAAGCCGACGCCCGCGGTCCGCTACCCGACATTCCAGAAATTCCTTATCCACAACTACACCAGGCTTTCGCCGGAACAGTTCGAAAAGGCGGCGGAACGCCGGCCGCTCAAGACCGACTTCTACAAGCGGATGGGCCAGGACGGCTTCACCGACGCCGAAATCGCCAAGGCCATGGACGACGTGCGCCTGACCATCGACAGGATGGAAACCGAACTCGCCACCAATGGCCCCTGGATCATGGGAGATCAATATACCTTGGCGGACATGTGCGTCGCGCCGCTGATCGACCGGATGGATGACCTCGGTCATCGGGAGATGTGGGAATCGGCGCATCCCGCGGTCACCGCCTGGTTTGCCGCCATGCGGTCGCGGCCGGCCTTTGAAGCCGCCTACTACCCCGGCTCCCGGATGTCCGAGTTCTACCCGGAGCACGCCTAAAGCTGTTTCCGGTGATCGTACGCCCGCTGCCCAGCCCGATGGGCAGCGAAATGGTCAATAGGTCGCCCGGCCGCCCGAGACGTCGAACACCCCGCCGGTGGCGAACGAGCATTCCTCGGAGGCCAGCCACGCCACCATGGCGGCGATTTCCTCCACCAGGCCGAAGCGGTTCATGGGGATCTTCGAGAGCATGAAATCGATATGCTCCTGGGTCATCTGATCGAAGATCGCCGTCCGCACCGCCGCCGGCGTCACGCAGTTGACCATCACGTTGGTCTGCGCCAGTTCCTTGCCGAGCGCCTTCGTCAAGCCGATGACGCCGGCCTTGGTCGCCGAATAGGCCGGCGCCTTGGGGTTTCCCTCCTTGCCGGCGATGGACGCCACGTTTACGATGCGGCCGTAATCGTTCTCCAGCATGTGGGGAATGGCCGTCCGGCTGACATAGAACGTTCCGGACAAATTGATATCGACCACTTGGTCCCAGGCATCGATGGGGTATTCCCATGACGTGACGTTGGGACCAGAAATTCCGGCGTTGTTGACCACGATGTCGACCTTGCCGAGATCACCGACCGAACCGGCAAAGGCGGCTTCCACCGCCGAATTGTCGGAAATATCGGCAACCCGGCCGGTCACCTTCGTGGCGCCGGCCGCCGCCGAGAGTTCCTCCACCGCCCGGGCCAGGCCGTCTTCGTTGACGTCCCAGATGCAGGTATCGGCGCCGGAGTCCACCAGCCGCCTGGCGATGCCGAGGCCCAGTCCCGCCGCACCGCCGGTGACGACGGCGGCGCGGCCGTCGAGGTCGATCCGGTTCACGGGATCAGCCCTTCACCCTGAAGCCGACGGACCCGAGGCCCTGCACCGTATTGCGGACCGAAACGCCCTTCTCCAGGGCGACCGCCTCGGTGACGCCGCCCGCCATGACCACCCAGCCGGCTTCGAGAATTTCGCCCGCTTCGGCGGCCATCCGGGACGCCGCGGCGAGCGACCGCCCGGGATGTCCGAGTATCGCGGCGGACGAGCCGATGGTCGCGGGACGGCCGTTCACTTCCATGACCACGCCGAGGTTGTCCAGATCCATATCCGGCGGGCACCAGGGCCCGATCACGTAGCCGGACGACGATGCGTTATCGGCCACCACGTCCTGCAGATTGAACTTGAACGCCCGGTAGCGGCTATCGATGATCTCGAGCGCCGGGGCGACCGCCTCCACCGCCGCCATCGCCTCCATGGGCGTGGTCGGGCCGGCCAAGGTCGCGCCCAGCAGGTAGGCGATTTCCGGCTCGACCCGCGGGTGCACGTAATCCTTGAGGTTGATGACCGCGCCGTCCTCGACCAGCATGCCGTCGGTCAGGCGGCCCCAGATCATGTCGGACAGGCCCATCTGGACCATCTTGGCCCGGCTGGTGAAGCCCATCTTCATGCCCGAGCGCTCTTCGCCGCGCTCCAGGCGCCGGTCGATGCTCGCGGCCTGGACTCTGTAGGCCTGTTTGAGCGTCATCCTGCTCTTCTTGGAGAGCTGCGGGATTGCCGTCGCCTTCACCGCCGCATCATCGACCGTCTTGGCGAGTTTTTGAATGTCGACTGCCATCTTCCGTCTCCCCTTACGCGCCGAACACGGCCCGGACCGAGCCCAGCCCGTTGATCCGCGCCTCGTAAACTTCACCCTTGGCCGCCGGAACCATCGGCCCCAACGCGCCCGACATGACGATGTCCCCGGCCGACAGCGGCCGGCCCCGCGCGGTCATGACCTCCGCCAGCCAGCGCACCGCATTGATGGGATGGCCGAGGCAGGCGGCGCCGGCGCCGACCGAAACCGGCTCGCCGCGGTTTTCTACTACCATGCCGCACATGCGGCCGTCGAAGCCGTCCAGCGCAACCTTGTCGTTGCCCAGGATGAAGAGCCCCGACGAGGCATTGTCGGCCACCGTGTCGACGATGGTGATGTCGAAATTCGCGATTCGGCTGTCGACGACCTCGATCGCCGGGGCGGCATAGGCGACGGCGCGGATCACGTCCGCGGTGGTCGGCTTGTCCAGATGCAGATCCCTCTCCAGGATGTAGGCCACTTCCGCCTCGACCCGCGGCTGAGAGACCCGGCTCGCCGGGATTTCCTCGCCGTCCGGCACCGCCATGTCGTCGAACAGCATGCCGTAGTCCGGCTGATCGACCCCCAGTTGGGTCTGAACGGCCTTGGCGGTCAGGCCGATCTTGCGGCCCACCATGCGGGCGCCTTCGCGCAATCGCCACAGGGTCACGTCCTCCTGAACGGCATAGGCGCCGTCGATGTCGCCACGGTCGAGAAGATCCCGGATCGGCTTGTCCGCCTTCCCGCTTTTGTAGGCGTTGATAATCCTCTCGGACGCCTGATGAATGGCTGAAGCTGAGGTCATCGAGACGGTTCCTCCCTGAGAATTTCCGGTGATTGCCTGCCGGCGAGCGTATCCGACGGCGGATGCCTAGACAATCGCCCGGGATCGGGCAACCCGGGCCCAACCGGTGTCCGACGCTCGGACGGGAAGCTAGACGGGTGCCGGCGTCGCGCCCTTGGTGCCCGTGCCGAACGCCGCCTCCGGCCCGCCGAATTTGGCGATGAGTTCGTTTTGGTCGTCCTTGGCGCGGCGGTCGACGGCCTCGGGGTCGACCAGGCCGCGCAACGCCGCATGCATCGCATCGAGATGCGCCTTGGCGCCCGGGTCGCCCGCCAGATTGGTCGTTTCCTCGGGGTCGTCTTCCAGATCGAACAGTTCCGGCTCGAAGCCCACATAGTAAATGTACTTCCACCGGCCGCGGCGGATCATGAACGCGCCGGAGGGCGAACCCGCGGCGTGATATTCGGAGAACGCGATCCGCCCGGGCTCGTCGCTTTCGCCGGCCAGCCGGAACCATGAACGCCCGGGCAGGTTCCGGGCATCGTCGGGAACGTCCACGCCGACCCCGTCCAGGATGGTCTGGTAGCTGTCCACCAGGCTGACGGGCGTCTTACAAATCCGGCCTTCGGGAACGTCCGGCCCGGCGACCATCAGCGGAATACCGGCCGCCTCCTCGTACATGTTGGATTTGCCCCACAGGCCCCGGGTGCCGACATTGTCGCCGTGGTCCGAGGTGTAGACGATACGGGTGTCCTCGGCGAGGCCGGACGATTTGAGGGTGTCCAGGACCCGCCCGATTTGCGCATCGACGTAGGTGCAGAGGCCGAAATAGGCCGCCTGGGCGACCTTGCGGTCGTCCGGGGCCAGCGCATCGTCGGTGCCGTGAAACCGCGCCATGATATCGGTCCACGGGTGGCGCTCGTATCCGTCCTCGGGCCGCAGTTTCATGGGCGGCAGGTCGCCGACCGGATACATGTCGTAATATTCCCGCGGCACCACCAGCGGAAAATGCGGCGCCACAAAACCGAGATACAGCACCCAGGGCCGGTCCGCCGGCCGGGCGGCCATGGCCTCCAGCCACTCGCAGGCCGTGTCGGCGATGGTCCGGTCATAGATATTGTACTTCGACTCTCCGGGGCCGAGGGTCTCGCCCAGCATTTTCTGTCCGCGCGGGTTGCCCAGCGGCAACGGATCCCGCACCGACCCCCATACCTGGCCGATCCCGCCCATGATGTGCATGGGGTGACGCTGCGTGCTGAACCCGGTGAGATCGGTCTCGTTGCGGTAATGGAGCTTGCCGACGGACTCGACGGCGAACCCGAGGTCGATCAGGTGGTGTCCCCATCCCCGGACCCGGCCGTCATAGGCCAAGGCGTTGTCCCAATAGCCGATGTCATGCACGTAGCGGCCGGTCGCCCACGCGGCCCGCGCGGGAATGCAGATGGGCGAATTGGTATAGGCGGCGGTGAAGCGTGTTCCGGCCGCGGCCAGCGCATCCAGGTTCGGGGTCTTCACGTGCGAATGGCCGGCGCAGCCCAGCATCCTGGGGTTGTGCTCGTCGGACATGATGAACAGCAGGTTCTTGGGATCCATGATTCAGCCTAGGGCCTTCTGATTTCGAGCGAAAAAGACCGTGACGCCGATGGCCAGGAGAATGAACGCGACCGCAATCGGACTTTGAAACAAAAACCACGGGTTGGACCCGGTAGCGTCAAACGCCTGACGCATGGATTCCTCAAGCCGGTTGGCGAGGATAAAAGCGATAACGAACGGCAACACCGATATATCGAGCTTGCGCATCAAATAGCCGAGAAATCCGAAACCCAGAGTCACGTAGATGGCGAACATATTCGTTTCCTGCACATAGATCGCGGTCAGGGTGAGCAGGAGGACGATGGGCAGAAGACGCTGCTTGGGCACCTTCACCATGATGCCGGTTGCGCGCATGAAGACGCCGCCCAGGGTCCAGTTGAGAACGTTGGCGAAAATCATCATGGTGAACAGGCCAAAGGCAATCACCATCTCCGGGTTGACTTGATTTGGAATCAGCCGGAAAACGTCCGGCCCGGGGTTAAAGCCGCTGATGGTCTCGGTCGCGAGCACAATAAACACGGCGGCCACGTTGCCGGGAATACCAAGAGACAGGACGGGTATGAGATTGGCCCCCGATACCGCGCTGTTGGCCGCCTCGGTCGAGGCCACGCCCTCCGGCAGCCCGTCGCCGAAATTTCCGTCGCCCTTGTAGAATTTTCTGCCGGTGGCGTAGCCGAGCGTCGCCGCCAATGTCGAGCCGATACCCGGGAGCGCGCCAATCATCGTACCTATCGAGGCCGAGATGCCGATAAACGGCAAAATGCGGCGGATGTCCGCCCAATGGAGTTTGTTGTCGCCTGACTGCTCAATCTCGGCAATCTCGGCCTTCTCCCGCATTTCACGCCACATGTCCTCAAGCGCCTTGAACACCTCGCCGATGATCAAAACGCCGAGAACCGCGCTGATGACAGGAAATCCGTTCCCCAGTTCCTCGATGCCAAGCGAAAGTCTCGGGTAGTTGTCCTGGCCCGTCGATACATAGGCGAAGAAAAGGCCCATCAAGGCCGCCAGCAAACCCTTCCAGACGTTCGCGCCCACAACCGCGGCAATGAAAGCAAGGGAGAGAATGATAAGCGCCGCCTTCTCGGGGAAATCCAGGAACCGTTCGACAAACACCGCGAGAAACGGTGCGCCGACGATTAGAACGATATCGGACACCGAATCCCCGGAAACGGAGGAGAAATGGGCTACGCGCAGCGCCTTTCCCGATTGACCGTTCCTGGTCATCGGGTACCCGTCGAAGGTGGTGAGCAACGAATCCGGCGTACCGGGGGTATTGAACAAAATGGCGGGCACGGCGCCGCCGAGCGTCGCACCCTTCATGATGCCTATCAGAAAGCCCAGAACGGGCAGCATGGCATCCACGTCGAAACCGAAGATGGAGACCAGGATGGGTAACGACACAGCCATGGCGAAGGGACCGCCAAGCCCGGGCGTGGCGCCGACCACGATGCCGCCGAGGAATCCGGAAAATACCATGGTAATGGTGATCGAGATCGGTATTCCCGCAATCGTCAGCACCGGATCCGCGCTGAAAACCGCGACGATGCCGAGCCAGATGTGATCAAGAAACCCCATGGCCGGCGCCTATTGATCGCTATTTGGCGGCAAGAGGAGATCGTCGAAGGGTACGTCGTACAGGACGACGAGGACGGCGACGGCGGCCAGCGCCACAACGCCCGAGGCCCGAGAAAAGCGGTTTTCCACGAGCGACGTGACGCCAAATACCAATACGAAACCGCCCGTGACATAGCCCAGGTACTTATAGGGAACGGTATCGCGCAGCTGACGGTAGGTGCCGATATCATGGCCGAGGCCGTTGATGACATCGACGGTCAGGGGACCTACGTAAATCATCAACAGCAGTGAGACGACCAGAAGCCCGCCCAGGCGAAGGACAAACTTGAACGCGCTCCCGTCCAGGCCACGCGGCCGGCCCTCGGCCGCGCCTGGTCTCACGCACTCAAGCACGCCCATTATCAAACCGACCACCAACATGGCGGCAGCTACGAAAGTAGGCGCCATCGCGTCACCAATGGATATTTGGCGCCTGAATTTTTCTATTACCCCCGTTTCGATGTCGTTCGGAATCCAAACGCCAAGCGTCAAGGCGGCAAATGCCGCGAAAAAGACGGCCAGCCCGATGGTCCAGCGATCACGGGACATGTTTTCTCCCGGATTTACGTCCCCCTGAATCGGGGCGGGGTCCCTGCCCCGCCCCGATCAGATTTCGAGCTTAGCTCGAAGCCTTAAGCAGCGCCTGTGACTCCTTGATCCCATCCTCGATCTGCTTTTCGAGTGCCGGTCCGGTAAAAAGCTGGGGGCCGCCAAACGCTTTACCGACGAAATCAGCCGCTTTGGTGGACTTGTCGTTCAACACGTCGGCAATGGCCTTGGCAATCTCCGCTTGGGCGTCCGCCGGAATGCCTTTCGGACCAAAAACCAGGAACTTGGATCCACCACGGAATGGTATGCCCAATTCGGCTAATGTCGGGGCATTGGGACTTACTTTGACGCGTTTGTCCTCGGCGGAGAGGAATTGAACCAATGTACCCGCCCTGACGGCCTTATTCTGAATCCCGGCGCCAAAACCGACATCGACATCGCCGGCGTTGATGGCGTTCAGAACAGCGCGGCCGCCACGCAGAACAACTATATTGAATTTTACGCCATGTTTTTGACCCAGCAGGAAGGCGATATCGGTTAGCTTCTGGCCCATGACCCCAATCTTGAGGGTCTTGCCCTTCGCCGCCTTCACCACATCATCCCAGGTTTTCCAACCCTTCTCGGTTTTGGCGTAAACTCCCATCTGCGAACCGGCGGTCGTCGTAATGTAGGAGAAATCCTTGATTCCATAGCCGGGATTTTTGGTCGCGAGCATGTTGTAACCAAACGTCTGGTTCACCGCCATGCCGATGGTGGTGCCATCGTTGGGCTGATCCTTAATCTTGCGGGCCAAAACGGCGCCGCCCTTGCCGGTGACATTGGAAGGAATGATCTTCCAGCCCTTGCGCTTCTCAAGCTCGGAAGCGATCAGTCGCGCCTGGGTATCCGCGCCGCCGCCGGCGGTAAAGGCGATCATGAAGTTGATCGGTCCCTTGGGTTTCCATTCCGCGGCCGCGGAACCGGCCGTCAGGCCGACGGCCGCCACGCCCAGCGCGGCGGAAACGAGAACTTTCTTGGCAGTCTTGAGGGTCATCTGACTTCCTCCCAGTTGAAAACAAGTTACGTGGTCGTTCCGGTTGAATTAGTTGTTATAACAACTATATTGATTTTCGGTTCGTGATGCAAGCGTTTCTCACCCCGGCGGCTCGTACGGATCGAGGGTGCCGGGCGGGATGGGCGGATGCGCCTTCAGGCTTTCCCGGAAGTCGCGCACCATCTGCGAAATCGGCCCCATGACCCAGGAATTCAGGATCGCCACATTGGTCTCTTCCTTGGGGTCCTGGATGAGGTTGAACAGGTACGGGGCTTCGAGTTTGCCCTTCCCCTCGTTGACTTCCGGCTCCCAGAAGAAATGCAGCTTCCAGTCCCGCCACTTGGCCGCCCGCATGTCTTCCTTGATGAAGAAGACGAAGCCCTCGCGCGCGGAATGCGCCGCGCCTTCGAACAGAAACGCGGTCTGGTCGATGCCGTCGACGGGCCGGTCGGCCGGTATGCCGCCGCCGGCGCCCGCGAGCTTGGCGAGGGTGACGTAAAAATCGGAGATATGGAGCATCTCGTCGCTGACCGCGCCCGCCGGCACCTTGCCCGGCCAGCGCAGAATACACGGCACCCGAAGGCTGCCCTCCATCGCGGTGTGGTAGGTGCCCCGCCAGTAGCCCGCCGTCCCGCGCCAGGGGTCGCGAAACTCCGGGCCGTTGTCGGAAGCGAAGATCACCAGCGTATCGTCGGCGATCCCCAGCCGGCCGATCTCGTCCAGAATCTGCCCCACCCGGTGATCCAGTTCCACGAGGCTATCGGCCATCTCGCCGTGACCGGTGACGCCCTTGAAATCAGGGTGCGGCAGGTTGGGGAAGTGCATCTGGGTGACCGGCGCATACAGAAAGAACGGCTTTTCGTCCGCCACCGCCCTGCCCATGAAGTCCACGGAGCGCCGGACGATCTCGCCGTCGATCAGCCGGCGGCTGTCCATGTCGAAGACCTGAAGGTCGCGGGACTCCTCGCCCGCCTTGCCTTCCATCAGGTGCGGGACCTGAACCACCCGGTCGTCGAACCCCTGCGCCGTCGTGAAGTAGGCTTCGTTGAGGGTGCGCGGCAGGCCGTACCAATCGTCAAATCCGCGGGCATTCGGCAGGCGATGCGGGGCGTCCCCCAGGTGCCACTTGCCGTAATGGGCCGTCGCATAGCCCGCCCCGGAGATCAGCTCGGGCAGCAGCACCTCCCATTTGGTGAGGCCATGGGGCACGCCCGCCGGCATGGATTGATAAGCGCCGGTACGGATCGCGTGACGGCCGGTCATCAGGGCGGTCCGGGTCGGTACGCAATCGCTTTCGACGTTGAAGTTGGTGAGCCTGAGGCCCTCTTCGGCGAAGGCGTCGATCCTGGGCGTCGGCGCGCCGCGCAGGACCCCGCCCCCGTAGCAGCCAAGCTCGCCCCAACCAAGATTGTCGGCGAGAATAAGCACGATGTTCGGCCGCCCGCTCATCCGCCGCCGGTCTCGCCGGTCTCGTCCAAAAGCGTTATTGCCTGGCCTTCCAACTTGCGGAGCAGGCGATCGAACTCTCTCCGCTCCGCCGCCGTCAGCACGCTGATCAGCCGGTCCTGCCTGTCCTGGGACGTGGCGGACATCGCGTCGTAGAGCGATCGGCCTTCAGGGGTGAGTTCGACGACCATCCGCCGCCGGTCCGCCGCATCCGGCGTCCGGCGGACCAGTCTCCGGTCGATAAGACGCTGGACCGCCCTCGAGACATTGCTCTTGTCCATCACCGTCTCTTCGGAAATCCGGCTGGCGCTCATCGGCCCGCCGTGTCCCAGGGGCGCCAACGTCCGCCACTCCACCGACGTCATCCCGAATTTGTTCCCGTACGTGCGGGTCGCCCAAAGGGTCAGGCGGTTGGACAGGAGCGAGAAACGGTAAGACAAGATATTCCGCAGCTCGAATTTCTCCGGCCCCGCCGGTGCCGCCAAATCGTCCATGTAAACGCCGCCTCCCACCGGAAATCATCTCAAATTTTAGTTGCTATAACAACTAAGATTTGAAAACGTTTGGACCGGATGGCTCAGACCGGGAAGAGGCGCGACGATGGCTGACACGGCATTTGACTTCATTGACTTCCCCATGCGCCCGTCCAAGCCGCGTCGCGACGGGCTGACCATGATGATCGATTGGGGCCTGCCCCTCGCCCTCCAGACCGATGTGGTGGCGGGAGCAAACCGGTACATCGATATGGCCAAGATCGCGGGCACCATCGCCGGCGTGATGCCCCGCGGGTTGCTGGAGGAAAAAATCGCCGCCTACAGGTCCGCCGGCATCAGCACGTCGCAAGGCGGGTTGTTTACGGAGATGGCCTATATGCAGGGAAAAATCGAACCCTTCTTCGAGCGCATCGCCGAAGTGGGTTTCGATGCGGTCGAAATCTCGGACAATCTGCTGAGCTGGAGCCTTGACGACAAGGAACGGACGATTCGGCTGGCGATCGAGGAATTCGGACTGAAAGTCCTCGGCGAGGTGGGCCGCAAGGATGCGGCCATGGACGACGACGCCTTGCTCGAGGACCTTCGCATCACCGTGGATGCCGGCGCCACGTCGGTCTTCGTGGAGGCGTACGAGCTGTTCGCGGGCGATTCCATTCGCGAGGACCTGATCGCGAAGATCGCCGGGCGGCACCCTTCGGACACCATCATCTACGAACTGCCGGTGGTCGTCCTGCCCGGGGTCACGCGCGAGTTCAAGCACAAGGTCGCGGTGTGGATGGTGGATGCGTTCGGCTCCAACGTCAATCTGGCCAACGTGGAGTGGGACGAGATCTGGATGACGGAAATCATCCGGCGCCGCGGCGCCGACAACCTCGAAGAACCGGATAATACCCAGGCCTAGGGTCCGGCCTCGATTGAGCCGCCATAGGAGTGTCGCGGCGATGAAGACGGCGCTGGGCGAGGGGGAATTTCCATATCACCCTCAACCCGGCCCCCTGTAGACGTCACGTCAACGGACCTGATAGGCGACGACTGGCGGCGACCCTATCCGTTGCGCGGCTGATCCGATCACCTTCTCAACCGCCATGGCGCACGCCAGGAGTTTTTCTTCCTCCCCGCCCAAAGCGATCAGTTGGAGGCCGACCGGCATGCCGTCGGAGTCCAAACCCACCGGCATGGAGATGGCGCATTGGCCCAGGAAATTTGCAGGGCACGTATTTCTGGCACCTATGACGTGCGGCACGTCAGGATCGAGCACCGGTTTTCCATCGGCCAGAACGGGCGGGGAAATCGGTACGGTCGGGGCCAGGATGACATCCACGTTGTCGAAGTTGGACCGTGACTGGCGGCGTAGTTCGGAGAGCCACCTCTCAAGTTTGAGATAGTCGACCGATTTTTGACCACTCCCCATTTCCAGCCGGCTTTTAAGTCCCGGATCTACTTGTTCCCGCCAATTCGGCACCTCTCGATCAAGAAACGCCAGCAGTTCATTGTTTGGCATGCCGCCCTGCATGACGACCGACAACAATGCCGCTGTTTCAGAACTGGGTGCATCGACTATTTTCGCTCCTGCATTTTTGAGCTCTGAAATCGCGCGCTCCACAACGTCCGATATGTTTAACGCGCAGTCCTCCCAGAAGCACGGGTCGGCAATACCGAGCGTTACCTCGTCAATGGCCGCTCTACCTAAATTTTCCAACAACGAGAGCGGGGCTGTATCGTGCCTCGAATCCATGGCCGCGAATATGTACGCGGCATCGACAACGCTCCGTGCAAGAGGTCCGGGAGTGTCCTGCGAACGCCGAAGAGGAACTATCCCCTCCGCCGACCATCGCCCAAAGGTTAACTTTAGGCCGACGACACCGGTCATGGACGCCGGGATGCGCACCGATCCCATGGTATCCGTGCCAAATGCCGCGACGGCGGAACCTTCCCACAAACTGACGCCTGCGCCACTGGAGGACCCGCCCGGTCCCCGGTGATTGTGAGCGTCCCACGGATTCCAGGGGGCTCCCCAATGAATATTGTCGCCAATGCCGCCCGCGGCAAACTCGACGGTATGAGTCTTGCCCGTAATGACGCCCAATTGAGATTTTATTCGTTTTACGACAGGCCCTTCCTTTTCCCATTTGTCCGCCATGGGTTTCGCCGATCCACCATATGTCGGAAACCCTTCAACGCCATACAAATCCTTGATCGAGATCGGGAGTCCTTGAAGCGGGCCAAGGTCGTATCCGCCGGCAAAGCAGGCGTCCGCGGCGATGGCTGCTTCTCGCGTCAGTTCGGGATTCCAAGTGAGATAGGGGTTGAGCTTTTCGCCGTATTTTTCATGGCGGCCGATGGCGTATTCCGTAAGAGCTTCGGAAGTCGTGCCCCCGCTACGCAAGACCTCGGCAATTTCAGCCAGCGGTTTGTCTAAAATATCGTCAGATACCATCTCGGGCTCTCGGTTGCTCTCTCAGGCGACAGGCGGGCTTGCGCTTGTCACAACAATCTATCCTTTCCGAAATGTGAACAAGCTTCGTCGCTAGCCTTGATCCGCCCTGATCGAGTAGAAACCCTAGGCTTCGTGTTCGGGCAGGTCCGCCATCATCGGGCCCGGCCGGGCGCGGATCATGTCCGTGAGCTCTTTTTGCAGCGCGGCGTACCCGGCATCACCGAAGAGATTGTCCATCTCCAGGGGGTCGTTTCCCAGATCGTACATCTCCCCCGCCCCCGAGATCAGTTCGAGCGTCAGCTTGGCATCCCGGGTGCGCACGGTTCTGAGATTGAGCTCCACGCCGGTGCGGCTCGGCTGCTGGTTCCACTCGGAATAGGAAACGTCGCGGCTTTGCGCGCCGCCCTCCGCCAGCGGCCGGATCGACGTACTTTGATCCATGCTGCCGCCGGCGACCCCTGCCCAGTCATAAAAGCTGGCGGCGAGATCCACCGTCGAGACCGGCGCATCGACAACCGCGCCGCCGGGGACATCGGGACCCTTGACGATGAACCCGAGTTTGAGCAGGGCGTCATAAGGCGTCGGTCCCTTCAAATAGAGCCCGTGATCTCCCAGCAGGTCGCCGTGGTCCATGGTGAAGACGACGATGGTGTTGCCGGCGAGGCCCGTATCGTCGAGGGTCTTCATGATCCGGCCGACGCCGTCGTCGATGAAGGCGATCTCGCCGTAATAGTTGGCGGTCATTTGCCTCAACTGCCTGTCGGTCTGGGGCTGGATGCGCGAATACTCCTTGCGCAGTGTCTGCTCCCGCTGCCGTTTGGCCCGCGGCTCGTTCTCCAGGGACGCCCGGTGCCACCAGGGACGCCGGTCCAGGTCCCGTTCGTGGGTCCGGGAAATATCCACTTCGTCTTCGTGGTGGAGACGGCTCCAGGGCTCGGGACAATCGAACGGGTGGTGAGGATCGGGATAGGATGTCCATAGGCAGAACGGCTCGCCGGCGCCTTTTCGGCTCTCGAGAAACGATGTCGTGCGCTCGGTCACCCAGTGGGTCGAGTGCCATTCGGCCGGCAGGCCCGAGAACCAGGTCTGGGCCGCCTCTTGTCCGGGACCCAAATCCTCGGCCCAGCGCCGCCACGCCTCCCCCTCCCCGCCGTTGCCCCAGAACCAGCGTTCAAAATGCTGGCCGCGGGGCGGCTTCTCACAGGGAAGCAGGTCGTGCCAATGCCCGAGGATCATCAGCTCCACATGGTCGAACCCCATATAGGGCCCGGACCAGTCACCCGGAAATTCCGCCGACCGGGCCCGGGATTCCGGGGCGCCGAAGGGCGTGTTGCCGGGGTTCACACCGAAATGCCCCTTGCCGATGAAGGCGCTCCGGTATCCCGCATTCGCCAATGTCCGCGCCCAACCGGTTTCACCGACGGCAGGGTCCAGACTGACATGGTTGTCGTAGACCCCGTGGGTCAACGGCAGCAATCCCGTCAGGATGGAGGCGCGCGCCGGCTGGCAAACCAGGTTCGGGGTGATGGCATTGGAGAACCGGGTTCCCGACGCGGCCAGGGCATCGAGGTGCGGGGTCTTGATCTTCCGGCCCTCGAAGCCGAAGCAGTCCCAGCGATGCTGGTCGGAGGTGATGAGCAGAATATTTGGCCGGGTCATGGGCGAACAAGATAGTTGTATTAACAACCAAAATAAAAGCATTAATTTCGACATGCCCCCCGACTCGATTTGCCAATCCCGGCCAAAAACGGTAGGGGTACGAACGACAGCACCGTTACGGGGAGTCAGCCGTGGACCCGCTGCGGAAATACCCGGCCATAGAAGATTTGCACCGGCGCGCGCGAAAGCGCATCCCGAGATTCGCCTTCGACTATCTGGAAGGCGGCGCCGGGGATGAATCCGGAATTGACCGCAACCGGGAGGCGCTGCTGGAAATCCGGCTGATCGCCGACTACCTGGAGGAGCGCACCCCGCCCGACCTCGGCGTCGAGGTGTTCGGCCGCAAGGTCGATCTCCCCTTCGGCATTGCGCCGGTGGGATTGAGCGGCTTGATGTGGCCCCGGTCCGCCGAGTATCTGGCGAGCGCGGCGAAGGACGCCAACGCGGTCTTTTGCCTGTCGACCGTCGCCAGTTCGGGCGTCGAGCGCATCGGCGGTCTGATGCAGGAAGGCAGCTGGTTTCAGCTCTACCCGATTCGCGAAGTCGAAAAGGAAGACGATCTCCTGAAACGGGCCTGGGATGCCGGATTCCGGGTGCTTACGCCGACGGTCGATATCCCGGCGCCGGCCCGCCGCCTCCGGGATTTCCGCAACGGCCTGACGGTGCCGCCCGAGATGACCATCGGCAATATCATCTCGATCCTCGCCCACCCCACATGGGCCCTCGCAACCCTGGCGGCCGGCCCGCCGAAATTCGAGAGCCTGATGCCGTATTTCCCAAAGGGGGTTACCTACAAATCCGTCGGCCAAATGATCGAAACCCTCGCCGAGGGGCAGATCGACTGGCGGCGCATCGAACGCTACCGGAAGATTTGGCCGGGCACCCTGGCGGTGAAGGGCGTTCTCAGCGTCGGGGATGCCCGCCGCGCCCGGGAGGCCGGCTGTGACGGGCTGCTCGTATCCAACCATGGCGGCCGGCAGCTGGATGGACTGGTGTCTCCCATCGATGTACTGCCGGCCATACGTGAGACCGTCGGACCCGACATGACCCTGGTGGTCGACAGCGGCCTGCGGTCGGGCACGGACATTGTCCGGGCCTATGCCAAGGGGGCCGACTTCACGCTCCTCGGCCGGGCATTCTTCTATGGGGTCGGCGCGCTCGGGCGGCCGGGCGCCGCACACGCCATCGAAGTACTGAAGGCCGAGGTCTTTGCCGCGCTCCAGCAACTGGGCTGCCCGAACATGGCGGCGGCACCGCGCTACCTGGCGGAATAAGCCTTACGCGTTTCCGTCCCGGACCATGGGCGAGACATATTGGGGCGACGTATCCCAGGGGAAGAAAACCCAGACATTTTGCGCCACGTCGTGAACGTAGGTATCGACGAATTCCAACCCGCCCGGCTTGGCGTAGACCGTCGCCACATGAGCATTGGGGAGGAGCTTCCGCGCCTCCCTCATGGTCGCGCCGGTATCGACGAGATCGTCGACCAGCAGCCAGCCCTCGCCCTTGTCGGCGCAGGCCTCTTCCGGCGCCTTGATCAGATTGATGTCGCCGATGCTCTTTTCGTCGTAGGTGGCGATGCACAGCGTGTCGACGTACCGCAGTTCCAGTTCGCGGGCGAGGATCGTTGCCGGGACCAGACCGCCCCGGGTGATCGCGACAATACCCTTCATCGGGCCGAGCGCCATGAGACGGCGCACCAAATCCTTGGTGTCCCGGTGCACCTCGTCCCAGGTCACCACGAGGTCGATTTGATAGCTATTCTCGGCCATGGACCGCCGTTCTCCCCTGATGCGGACCAGGCCGTCTATTCGCGGAAATTCTCGACCCAAACCGTATTGTGGCGCGCGGCGACTTCCCTGCCGGTCTCGAAATCCGCCCGCTGTTCCGGCGTCAGCGCCGTCATGTCCTTGAACATGGCTTCGGTCTCACCGGGGCTATAGACCATCAGTACCCGGACCCCGTCATCGCCGGCGATCATCTGATGGGGCACGCCCGGCGGAATATGAAACAGATCGCCCGGTTTGCCCTCGTAGGTGTCGTTTTCGCCCATCAAGAAGGTGGCGCTTCCCTCGATGACGAAGAAGGTCTCGTGATTTTGCACATGCATGTGCGGACGGGACGCAAAGCCGGCCGGGCAGCGTTCTTCGCAGACCTCGTAGGCGCCCGACGTATCCTCCGCGGTCACTTTGACGAACATGTCGTTGGCGCGCTCGTAGAGATTGCCGCCGTCCGGATTGATCTTCTTGGCCTGAGCCATATCGATGTCTCCCGAAAATTCCTTGCGATGAATCCCCAATGGTACCGGGGAGCCGGCCAGAGTCCAATCCCAAAGGTTATGTGGCTTTCGCCGCGTTCAATGCCCGCCAAATCCGCGCGGCGGTATAGGGCATGTCGAAGTATTCGGCGCCTGCCGGTGCGAGGGCATCCATGACGGCGTTGCCGATGACCGCAAGCGCCGGAACCGTGCCCGCCTCGCCGCCCGCCTTGATGCCCAGCGGGTTGCCTTCGGTCGGCACTTCCAGCGGCGCGATGTCGAACATGGGATATTCATCCGCCCGAGGCATGACGTAGTCCATGAAGGAGCCGGCGAGAAGCTGGCCCGATCCATTGTCGAATTGCGCCCATTCGCCGATCGCCTGGCCCACCCCCTGGACGATCCCGCCGGCCGTCTGGCCGTGAACGATCATCGGATTCACCGCCCGGCCGCAATCGTCGACAATGGCGTAATCGATAATCTCCATTGCGCCGGTATCGGGATCGATCTCGACTTCCGCCGCGGCCGCGCCGAACGGAAATGCGGGGATGCGTCCTTCCTGCCTGTCGTCGAACGCCGCCCGGCCGCCGCCCTTCTTCTCGATGTAGCGAGCCATGGCGTCGGCGAACCCCGCCTCCTGGCCCGTGGCTTCGATGCGGAACACGCCGTCCTTGAACGCCAGCTCGCCGGCCTCCGATTGCAGAAGTTCTCCGGCGACCGGCCTGAGTTCGGCCACCACCTCTTCGCAGATACGATAGAGGATCGTCCCGATCATGCGCATGGACCTGTCCGAGTGCGTGCCCCCGCCGATGGGCAGTTGGTCGGTGTCGCCCCCGGCGAGGCGGATACGCTCGAACGGCACGCCGAGAAGATCGCTGATCACCTGGGCGTAGGTGGTCTCGTGGCCCTGCCCATGGACCTGGGTGCCGGCGAACAGGACGATATCGCCGTCGGCATCGAACTCCAGCCGCGCCATGTCGAACGGCGCGCCGACCGGGGTCTCGACGAACGGCGTGGCGGAGATGCCGCGCAGCCTGCCGGCTTCCGCGGCCGCCATGCGCCGCGCTTCGAAACCGGGCCAGTCGATCATGCCGGCGGCCATGTCCAGCGCCTTCGGGAAATCGCCGACGTCGTAGGTCATTCCCATTGCCGTGGTCTTCGGCATATCGGCGGATGGGATCATGTTCCTGCGTCTTATTTCAATGCGGTCGATGCCGGTCTCCGCCGCCGCCGCATCGATCAGGCGCTCGATCGCGAACGTCGTTTCCGGCCGCCCGGCGGCCCGGTAGGGCAGCACCGGCACGGTGTTGGTGAGATAGACCGTGAGATCAAGACAGGCGTTGGGAATGTCGTAAACGGTGGTCACCAGCCGGGACAGGTTCGCCGGCGGCGCATAGCACACCGTATGGGCGCCGTTGTTGCACCGGACGGTGAGCTCATAGGCCTCGATTTTGCCCTCACGGGACACGCCGAGGCGGCCGTTGAGGACCATATCCCGGCCCTGCCAGTCGCTGATGAAGGCCTCGGTGCGCCCGCCCGTCCACTTGACCGGCCGGCCAAGCCGCTTCGCGGCCCAGGCGAGCACCGAATATTCGGGCCCGGCGTGGGAACGGGAACCGAACCCGCCGCCGACATCGGGACAGATCACGCGCACCATTTCGCTGTCGACGCCCAGCGCGCTCGCCACCATATCCCGGTGCCGGTGAACGCCCTGAGTGCCGTGGGTCAGCGTGTACCGCCCGGTTGCCGCATCGTACTCGGCGACGGCGGCCCGGGGCTCCATTTGGCAGCAGACGGTCCGTGGCACGAAGAACTCGCCCTCGACAACCACGTCCGCCGCCCGCATCGCCGCCAGGGTCTCTTCCCGGGGACCCCTTTTGCATTCGACGACGATATTGCCGGGCGCGCCGTCGTTGATGACCGGCGCATCCGCCGCCCCCGCCTGAAACACGTCGACCACCGGGCTCAACAGGTCCAGTTCGGCGCTGACCAGGCCGGCCGCGTCCGCCGCCGCGCCGGCGGTTTCGCCGATGACGACGGCATAGGGCTCGCCGACGTGGCGCACCCGGTCGGTCGCCAGCGGCCACTGCTTCAGATCGAGGCCGTACCCGCCCTCGGAGAACATCCGGGTTTTCCAGTCGGCCGGGTCGGCTTCGACGGCCCGGTTGGCGACCGGCCCGTGGCCGTCGGCGACATAGTCCTCTCCGGTGAGAACCGCGACGACGCCCGGCATCGAAGCGGCGGCCGAAATATCGACGGATTTGAGAATGCCGTGCGCGTGATCCGAACGCACAAAGGCAGCATAAAGCTGGCCCTGGACATTGACGTCATCAGCGTATCGTCCCCGGCCCCGGATATAGCGGTCATCCTCCTTGCGCAGGACCGACTCGCCGATCTTTCGGATTCCCCGGCCCGGGACCGTTTCGTGGTGTTCGCCGTCCGGCATGCCGCCCCCAAAATATGATCAAGCCCGGTCTTTCGTCGATCATAGGTTTCCGGTGCGGACCGGCAATACCCTTTGGGCCGCCATCCGGGCGCAACCCCATGGCCGTTGGCATTGGGATACACCCCCTGAAGACGGCTTGCCCAATCCGGGGCGCGCATTATGCTCGGTGGGTCTTCCATGGAATAGCCGTCCCCCGATATGCCCGAGCGCCGTCCGAATTATCTTTTCATCATCACCGACCAGCACCGCGCCGATCATATGGGTGCTTACGGAAACGACATCGTCAGGACGCCCCACATGGACGCCTTGGCGGCGCGCGGCCTGACCTTCGACAGGTTCTATGTCGCCTCGCCCACCTGCATGCCCAACCGGGCGGCCCTCGCGACCGGGCGCATGCCGTCCGCGACCGGCGTCACGACCAACGGCTGTCCCCTGCCCCTCGACTCCGTCACCCTGATGGACCTGCTGGCCGCCGCCGGCTACCGCACGGCCCTGATGGGCAAATCCCATCTTCAGAACTTTACCGACCGGACGGTCCGCGAGCGGACCTTCGCGGTCCGGGCCGATGGGACGCCGCCGCCGGAAGACCTCTCACAGGCGCTTCGCCGCCGCATCGACGGGCCCGAATACCGGAACGAGCTTCGCAGCACCTGGGACGCCGACCCGAACCGGGGGGTGAACCTCCCCTACTACGGATTTCAGGAAGTCAAGATCGCGCTGTTCCATGCCGACCGGGTGGGCGGCGACTACACCGCCTGGCTGATGGACAATCACCCGGACCACGCATCCCTCCGCGGTCCGGAAAACGCGCTGGACAACGCCGGCGAAATTCGCGCGCCCCAGGCCTGGCGCACGCGAATGCCGGAAGAGCTCTATCCGACGACCTGGATCACCGACCTCACCATCGATTGCTTGGAGCGCTGCGCCGCCGATCCGGAGACGCCGTTCTATATTCAGTGCGGCTACACGGATCCCCATCACCCGTTCACGCCGCCCGGCAAATATTGGGACATGTACGACCCGGCCGACATTCCCGCGCCGGCGTCGCTGGGCGCCGAACACACGGATCCGCCGCCGTTCATCGGCATGCTGCAAGAGGCGTTGGCCGACGGCTCGGCCAACCGGAGCTACGTCCACCCCTACGCGGTTGACGAGGAGGAGGCGCGGCAATCCATCGCCCTCACCTACGGCATGATCACCATGGTCGATGACGGCATCGGCCGAATCCTCGCCAAGCTCGAAGAACTGGGCCTCGCCGGCAACACCATCGTGGTCTACACCTCCGACCATGGCGACGTGATGGGCGATCACGGGGTCATGTTGAAGCACGGACTGCACACCGAGGGCGTGATCCGCATGCCGTTCATCTGGGCCGATCCCGCGGGCGCCACGGGCGAACGAAGCGATATCCTCGCCGGCGCCGTCGACTACATGCCGAGTGTTCTGGCGCGCGCCGGATTGCAGCCGTTCAGCGGCGTGCAGGGGGTCGATATCGTCGGCGCCGCCCAGTCCAGGGAGACGCCGGAGCGCGCCGGTCTCATCGTCGAGGCCGACGAACTGCCGGAGAACGTCGACGTGGAGGACTTCTTCAAGGTCCGCACCTTCGTCGACGGGCGATGGCGGCTGACC
Source organism: Rhodospirillales bacterium (assembly GCA_022822205.1). Classification (GTDB taxonomy): domain Bacteria; phylum Pseudomonadota; class Alphaproteobacteria; order Rhodospirillales; family UBA2165; genus JAJDXO01. The sequence continues at coordinate 49,051 of JAJECC010000145.1, forward strand.
CTTTGGGTCGAAGAGCAATTCTGGGAAATGTACGACCGGGACGCCGATCCCGATGAACTCCGCAATCTTTGGAACGACCCCGCCCATGCGGCGGACCGGGCGCGGCTGACCGAAGCGATGCTTCAAGAGCAGTACCGGTACAGCGACCTCATGCCCCGGCCGGTCTACATGGGCTGAGCCGTTTCCGGGCGGGCGGTACAAGACAGGACAGGGACGGGACGCCTCATGACCACCATCGACATCCATACCCATAATTTCGGCCACGGCTGGCTGGACATGATCAGGAAGCACGGCGCGCCGGCGTACGAGATCAGGGACTGCGAAGACGACCGGGAATATCTCGTCGAGTACGGCACGCCCGCCTGCGCGCTCGAGGCCGAAGCGTTCGATTATGCCAAGCGCATGGAGATGATGGACAAGCACGGCATTGATATCTCGGTGGTCTCCCTCACGTCGCCCAACGTCCATTTCGGCGATGAAGCGGTCAGCGCCGAAACCGCGCGCCTCGCCAACGACGAGATGGCCGCCGGCCAGACGGCGTACCCGGACCGCATCCGGTGGCTTGCCTCATTGCCCTGGGAATACCCCGATGCGGCCATCGCCGAACTGGAGCGGTGCATCGGCAAAGGCGCGGTCGGGGTCATGTGCGTCGCCCATATCGGAGACCGGCACCTCATCGACCCGCTCTTCGAGCCGGTGTGGAAGGCATTGGACGACAAGGCCTTCCCGGTCCTGGTTCATCCCACGGCGCCCCTCGGCGCCAAGGACGTCGACTTCGGTCACGAACGGATTCTGATGCCGTCCGCGGGCTTCATGTACGACACCACCATCGCCATCGCGCGCATGGCTATCGACGGGTTCTTCGAACGCTTCCCCGACGTGAAAATCATCGCCAGCCACGGCGGCGGCTATATTCCGTTCGTCAACGGCCGGGTCGATATGTTCTTCGGCGTCGAGACGCTGGCCAAGTTCGATATTCCGAAGCTGCCCAGCGACTACTTCAGCCGGATCTATTACGACGCCATCGTCTACGATCCGGCCGCGCTGCAATTGGTCATCGACGTCGCGGGTCCGGAGAAGGTGCTGTTCGGCAGCGATCTTCCGATGCCCGCAGATATGCCCAGGCTGTTCGATCTCATCGACGGGCGGCCGGCGGACGAAGCCCGCGCCATCCGCGGCGCCAACGCGGAGCGGGTGTTCGGGCTGTAGGCGACGACGCGCCGCCCTCGATGGCGTTGCCGGCGGCCCCGGGCGCGAGTCATGCACGGGACGCATATCGGTAAGTCGTTGAAATCATTCAATTCCCAAAAATGACTGTTTTCGGGGACATGGACATTCATGGACATTCATGGACATTTGATGACACCTTTTTGGGAGGTACCCCCCAAACAGTTCGTACAAAATTGCATAGCGCGCCCTCCAAAACGCAATAGGCCGCCCCGGTGAGGGAGCGGCACTCGCCTATACATTTAGCCCGAACGGGTGCCGGGGCAAGGGGGAAATTGGGGGCCGATTGGCGCATGCCTCCGCGGCAGTCGAAGCCGGCGCCGGGCCGAGGCTGGACCGACGGGTGCGTCATCGGCTCGTTCCCTTATTGTGTTCCATTAATGTAATGTTATAACATTACATATCTACCAGTGCCGGCCCCGTGAAAGGCGGGCATGGCCGCAGGAATTCGATGCCACAGTCGGAAGGACGAATCCATGACGTTTCGAGTCACGATCCTCACACTTGCCTTGAGCCTGATACTGGCGACGCCGGTTCTCGCGCAGGGCAAGAAACCGAGGCCGATGGTCGAGGGACCGCACGGCGCCTTCGCCGATTCCCCCGGACGCAACTATAAAACCGACCGTGACCGGATCACGCGCTACCGCCGCCAGCAGATGCGCGCGATATCGGGCAACTACCGCTCGCTCGAGGCGGTCATCCGCTACAAGGTGCCCTTTAACAGCGAACTGAATGGTCACGCCGACGCACTGCTCGACCTCGCGCGGCGAATTCCCAAAATGTTCGTCAAGGGAACCGAGATGGCGCCGGACAAATGGGGCGCCAAGCCGGCGGTGTGGACGGAGCCGTCGAAGTTCAAACTGCATTACGAGGGATTCGAGCGGAGCATCGGCAATCTCAAATCCGCGATTGCCGCCGGCGACCCCGCTGAAATGGAACGGCGGTTGTTCCTGGTGCGGCACGAATGCCTGGCCTGCCACAAGGAGTTCCGTGTGCGCCGCCGGTGACCGGAGCGACCCCCTGGACATTCGCGCTGCCCGCCTGATTTCAAGGTCCGGCCCTCCACATTTCCAATTCCTGAACCACAGAGACGGTGAGACAGTGAGGAGCACCGGGATCGAAACCTCTCCTCTCGACCTCACTGTCTCCGTGTCTCTGTGGTGAATATCCTGGATGCCCCGCACGGAGGCGGGGCATGACGGGTCGGTCAATTCGGACGAATTGACCTTATTTGACATGGTGATGATGACAGCGGGTGAGTGAGGAGCGGGGGCGGTCTTTTTTTCACGTCCTCTGCCCCGGCCGGCCGCCGAAGTTGTACCGTTCGACCAGAACGCTTTCGTACAGACCGTTTCGATAAAAGGGTTCATCCTCCAGGAACGCCGTCACGGCGGCCCGGTCCGGGAGCTTGATCAGGTTGGCGCTGCCCCGCCAGATCTCGCCGGCCTCGTCCAGCATGGCGCCGCGAACGATGAAGTGGTTTTCGTCGTAGGGGGCGAAGTATTCGTTGTGGGCCGGGAGGAGTTCGTTGCGGCGGTCGTTCATGCCGGGCTTGCCGGTCCCGCGGATATACCAGAACACGTCGCCGTCCTCACGAACGAAGTCCCGCTGCAATTTGCCCAGGGGGTTCCCCCAGCGGGTGATGTTCACCTCCTTGTAGACCCCGTTCAGGTTGTTGGGTTCGTTGCCGATGAAGCGGCGAACGGCCTCCCAGTCCGGGAAAGCGACGAACAGGACGCTGGACAGGAATTGTTCATTGTCGTCGGACCGGGTCGCGCCGCGGGCGATAAAGCGGTCCGCGTGATCATCGAAATATTGCCAATGATCGTCCCGGGACTGCCGGCGCCGTTCCGGGTGCCGCTGGTCGTCGATCAGCTGAACATGAAAGTCCATGGCCCGGCTATCCGCCGTTCCCGTCATTGACCTCGGCCCGCAAGCTCAATTTGTCGATCTTGGCGAGGGGACCGCTGCGCGGCAATTCGTCCAGAATTCGAACCTCGGCGGGCACCTTGAAATCAGCCAATTTCGACCGGCAGGTCTCGAAGACGCGGTCTTCGACCGTCCCGCCTAGGCTGCCGGAGTCATCTCCGGGAACCACGAATGCGACCGGCAGCTGCCCGTGCAGTTCGTCGCGCCGCCCGACCACGGCCACCTCGGATATTTCGGGCATCGACGCGATCACCCGCTCGATTTCCGACGCCGCGACGTTCTCGCCGCGCACTTTCAGCATATCCTTTAAACGGTCCCGATACCGGATGAATCCGTCTTCGGAGGCCTCGACCAGATCGCCGGTCAGAAACCGGCCCCGCTTATCGAAACTCTCCGCCGTCGCCCGCGCATCGTTCAGGTATTCGGCAAACAGCGAAAGCCCGGGAATCCCGCCGATGCAAAGCTGGCCGGCCTCGCCCGCCTCCGCGTCCGTTCCGTCCTCGCGGGTGATGGCGATGTCATATTCGGGCGCCGGGCGGCCCATGGACATGGACCGGTTCGGCTTGTCGATGTGCCCGACGATCGGGCGCGCGACGGTTTCCGTCATGCCGAACCATCCGAGCGTCTTGATTCCGAAATATGAATCGCTGGGCGGTTCGCAGAACGCCTCTCCCCACAGGCGGAAGGAATGGGCCGGGACGTCCCGTTCCTTCAGCAAATTCACGCAGAACGTCATGATCGAACACCACGTCGCCTCGTGCTCAAGGGCGACGTCCCAGAACCGGGACAGACTGAACCGCGGCTGGAGCACCACGGTGCAGCCGGCCCACAGGCTGGGCAGGACCGAATAGGCCTGCGCGTTGATATGAAACAGCGGCAGGAAGGTCTGGGTGACGTCGCCGGGCGTCATCGCCTGCTGCGCCGCATTGACCCGCGCGCCCCAAAGCAGATTGGCGTGGGTCAGGACGACGCCCTTCGGCCTGGCGGTGGTGCCGGACGTGTAGAAAATCACGCAGGGCGCGTTCGCGTCGACAAACCGGTCCGGCAGGCTTTCCGGATTTCCGAAGAGGGCGCCGAACGAGTCGGCGGCGGGCGGCGGACCGTCAATTTCCGCATGTGACGGGGCATCGGCGGTCACGATCCAGTCCAGGCCCGCGCCCGCCTCTCCCATCGCGCCGGCGAATACCGGTTGGGTGATCGCGCCCGCCGCCCCGGAATGCTCGACGAAATAGCCGAGTTCGTCCGCCGTCGAGCGGCTGTTCGTCACCACCGAGACGGCGCCCAGCCGGCCGCAGGCGAAGATCGCCAACAGCATCTCCACGCAGTTTTCCATGTGGACGACGACCTTGTCGCCCCGTCCGATGCCCCGGGCGCTCAGACCGGCCGCGATGCGGAGCGCGGCGTCATGGAACCGCCGGTAACTCCAGGCCCGGGCCGGCAGCGGGCTGTCATCGTCGAACGGCTCCCAGATGATGAACGGGTGGTGCGGCCTGGTCCAGGCATGATGTTCCAGCAGGCTGACAACGTCGTAGCCCGAAAAGCTATGAACGGACGGAAGTTGACGGCGCATTGAAATACCCCCCCCCTGCTGTGACAGCCGCTGCCCCGCGGTCAAGACCGGAAAGCGGGCATGACTTCGGCGGAGAACAGCCGCAGCTTTTCCTTGCCCCCGACCGTCGTAATCAGGATGTACGCGAAGCCCATGTCCTCCAGCACCCGAAGACGCCCGATCACTTCGTCCGGCCGGCCGATTATGTATGCATCATCCTCGGCGTAATCGGAATTGTCGTAGCTGGTGGGCTCGTTTCCCGGCAGCTTGCCGAACTGGTCGATTTTCTTCTGCGCTTCGACCCGCTGCGCCATGGCCGCTTCCGTCTCGGCCGCGGATTCGGTGACGATGACGGTCCGGTTCAAGGCAAGCCGCATGGGATCGAATTCGCGTCCCGCCTTGTCGCAGCCGGACTTGAAATTACCGAGACGCTCGGCCGTCTTGGCCCGGTTCGAAAACTGATCGATCAAGACATGAAAGCCGTTCTCGGCCGCGGTCCGGATGGACTCGGGCCGGCCGGCCCCGACCCAGAGCGGCGGATGAGGTTTCTGGACGGGCGCGGGCTCCACGATGATGTCGTTGAACTTCCAGTGCTCGGTGTCGACGTCGAAACGCTCCGTCGAAAGCCAGGCCTTCTTGATGATCTCGAGGGATTCCTCGTACCGGGCGTGCGCCTCGTCCTTGGAGATGGCGAAGCCGTTGAACTCGATATCCCGGTAGCCCTTGCCGATGCCCACGTCCAGACGGCCGTCCGACACCAGATCGACGGTGGACAGCTGTTCGGCCAGCATGACGGGGTTGTGCCAGGGAAGCACCAGAACGCCGGTGCCGAGGCGTATTCGGGACGTGAGGCCGGCGAGATACCCCAGCAGGTTGGTCGTGGCGGAGACCTGGCCGATGCCCGAGAAGTGATGCTCGACGACGAACAGACTGTAAAAGCCGAGCCGATCCGCCTCTATCACATAGTCGATGAACGCGCGGTACCCGACGCTGTCCATGGATTCGCTGCCGCGTTTCGCCACGGCGCCGCCGAATAGTCCGAATTTCAAGAGCCCCTCCCCTTATGGCTTCCTTTATGGTTTCCCGGCCGCCCGAACTCTCCAATAGCCGTATCGGCGTGCGATTGGATCCTCTGAACTGGCCTCCGAACCGGACGCCCTCCGCCGCAACCGGAGGCGACGGAGCATAGCCGAGTTACTTTACATGTAAAATAAAAATATGTATGGGTTGGTCTCCGAAATGGAAACTGTTGCGCATCCGGCCATAGATGTCCTCCAGGAAGCCCAGGAATATGTGGAAGCCCGACCGGCACCGGTTTCAGGCATTGCCCGTGCTGTTCCTCCGGGCCCGGGAAGCCGCGGTCCAGAACGTAAGGCCCGTCTTCCGAAAGTATGGATTGACGGAGCAGCGCTGGCGGGTCCTCCGGGCGATCTACGATACGGATACGCTGAGCGCCAGCGAACTGGCCGAGGAAGTCTTCCTGAGCATGACCAGCATATCCCGGATCACAAAACAACTCGGCGCCGATGAACTGATAGCCCGCTCGAGCGACCGGTCCGACCGGCGCAGCATCCGCTTTTCGATCACCCGGAAAGGGCGGGATCTGTGTTCGGTCGTCGGCCCGGCGCTGGAACAAAGGCACCGGGATACGCTCAGGGAACTCGACAACATCGATATCGACGAGGTCGAAAAAACGCTCAATGCCCTGATCAGGGAACTGGGCGGCCTGGCGATCCCCGGCAGCTAGCGCGGTTTCCGGCGGGGCATTTCGCGCCGGCCGTTTGCGAGCGCCTGCAATTCCGAAATGAAATTCTGCGCAACCTGCGACACCTGCCTGCCCTTGACGGTGCGAACGCCGGTGTCCTGATAAATGCTGGAATCGCGAAGCCTGACCGTCTTCAATATGCCCGCGGCTTTTTCGGGCGCGGCAATTCTGGACGGCATGAGCGAAACGCAATCGCTTGCCGCGACCAGCTTTTTCACCGCGATGATCGAATTGGTATCGACGATGTTCTCCGGCATTGCCAGATCGGCATTCCTGAAATGCAGCATCATCAGCGATCTCGACGCATCGCCGCGGTCGGGCATCACCCAGTGGGCGTTTTGCAGTTTCTTCAGCGTAACGGATTTGCCCTTGGTGAGCGGGTTGCCCGGCCGGGAGATGACGCAAAAATCATCCTTGAACAGCCTGATGTCGGCTATATCCGGTTGCGCCCGGCCGGCGCCGATCGACCCGACGATCAAATCGATTTCCATATTGAACAGCTTCTCGACCAGAATGGTCTCCGTTCCTTCCTCGATACGCATGGATATCGACGGCGATTGCGAAATCAACGTGGCAATCGCCTCGGGGACGATCGAGGAAGCCGCAATCGGGGATACCCCGATGGACAAGGAACCGGTGGCGCCGGCTTTTCGATTTTCGATCTTCTTGACGATTCCGTGCAGGATGCTCTCGAGAACCACCGCCGAATCCGCGAGCATCTCGCCATACTCGGTCGGTTGGGCGCCGTTCCGGTCGCGCTTCAGCAACTTGACGCCGAGATTCTCCTCCAGAATCCTGATGCTGTTCGAGAGCGCGGGTTGAGAGATGTGCAAATGCTTGGCGGCTTCGGTGAACGTCCCGGTCTCGACTATCCTCAGGAAATCACGAATGCGGCGTGGATCGATATCCATGGATTTACTACCCCAAAGCTATTTTCCGGTGCCGGTCCGAATATCATCGAAATGGACCGATTAAATCGTTGTCATAATGTCAGATTATGGAACGGGAAATATTCATTATTTGACGGCGGGAATTCCGTGTCCTTAGGTTGAGCATGCCGTACAGTAAATCGGGGCTGCATTCGGACCGCCCGGAACGGCGGGCAATCAACTGGGGAGGCGTTAGACTTGGAAACCAATCTTCCGGACGGCTGGCCGAAAGACAAGCCGATGGCCGTCAGCATCAACATCCCTTTCGAGTGGTGGGTCGAAGGCGATTCGCCCGGCGTGTCGCCCATGGGCAACCCGTTGAAGCCCGGCTTCAAGGACACGGCCGCCCTGCAATGGGCCGAATACGCGCTCAAGCACGGTCTCTACCGCATGCTCGACATCGCGGAAAAGCACGACGTAAAGGTCACCAGCTCGACCAGCGCCATCATCACGGAATCTCATCCCGAAGCCCTGAAACGGCTGGATGCCGGCGGGCATGAAATTCAGGCGCATGCCTGGGCGCAGGGCGAGCTCGCGGTCTACATGAGCCGCGAGGAAGAGGACGCCAATATCAAGCGCTGCATGGAGGCCTTCGACAAGTGCCTGGGGTATGTGCCCAAGGGCTACGGCATTCCCCGGGGCACCGTCAGCGAGAACTCCGCCGAGCTGCTCGCGGCCAACGGCTTCAAGTATTACAACGACGACATGTCGGCCGAGATGCCCTATGTGGAGGAGACCCCCGCCGGGCCGATCGCCGTGGTTCCCTATGACATGGAGGTCAACGATCTCCCGTTCGCCATGCGCTACGGCAATCCCCTGCCCGAGTTCACCAAACTGGTCGAGGACGTGATCGCCGGCTATCCGGAGATCGGCAGCCCGCCCGCCATACTCGACATCACCTTTCATGCCCAGGTCGCGGGCCGGGTCGTCGGGCTCATTCAGTTCAACCGTATTCTCAAGATGCTGCGGGACGTGCCGTGGATCTGGCTCACGACGCGCGGCGAGATCGCGAAACTGGTTCTGCCCTACTAACCGTCCGGTCGGGAAACTCATGGAAACCGAAATCACGATCCGGTCCGAGGGAATCGACATTTCCGGCGTCCTGCACCGGCCGGACAACCTGCCGGCGACCGGCAAGGCGCCGGCCATCATCACCATACATGGCTTCGGCGGCTCCAAGATCGACCAGGGGATGGTCGATGCCTGCCGGGCATTCCGCGACTGGGGCTATGTCGCCCTCAGGCTGGATATGCGCGGATGCGGTCAAAGCGGCGGCGCGCCCGGACGGATAATTTCATTCGACCAGGTCGCCGACACCCGCAACGCCGTAACCTGGCTGGCCGAGCAAGACGGTGTCGACGCCGAAAAAATCTGCCTGCTGGGAGACAGCATGGGCGGCGCGGTGGCCGCCTATACGGGGAGCACCGACGATCGCGTCGCCGCCGTCATCTCGGTCGGCGGCTGGGGGCATGGCGCCGAAAAACTGAAGGGCCAGCACCCGGGTCCCGGCGCCTGGGAGAAATTCCTGAAGATGCTCGAAGACGGGCGTAGGCACCGCCAGGAGACCGGCGAGTCTCTCTGGGTGTCGAGGTTCGACATCGTTCCCATCCCCGAACATATGCGGGGCCATCTGCCGGAAGATGCGGTCATGGAGTTTCCCGTCGAGACCGCGCAAAGCATTTACGATTTCCGCCCCAACCGGGTGATCGCCCAGCTGGCGCCCAGGCCCCTGCTTTTGCTCCATGCCTCCAAGGACGCCGTGACGCCGACCGGGTCGTCCATAGACATGTTTCAATGCGCGGGCCGGCCGACCGACCTGATGTTTCTCTCCGACGTCGATCATTTCCCGCTGGCCGTCGGGAACAAGCGGATTTACGACATCATAAAGGGCTGGCTGGACATTCGATTGCCGCTGTCCTGAGCGGCGGGAGGCGGCGGATGACGCGGTTTCGAATTGGCCGCGGGGACAATAATTCGATGCGATGGATTTCAACGAGACTGGTTCACGGTTTCCATGGGCGGACCGGTTGATGGACGCCCCGGTTCCGACAAGACCGAAATTCAAGCTGCCCGCCAACAGCTGCGACTGTCATTGCCATCTGTTCGGGCCGAGATCGAAATATCCGCCCGCCCGTGAATCACCCAACGAGAATCCGGCCGCCACCATCGAGGCGCTGAAACGCGCCCACGGCATTCTCGGCATCGAGCGGGCCGTGCTGGTTCAAACGCCGGCGCACGGCGCGGACAACACCATCATTCTTGACGCGATCTCGGCCGGAAACGGCCGCTATCGGGGGGTTGGAAGA
>JAJECC010000109.1 GCA_022822205.1 Rhodospirillales bacterium
CCAGGAAGGCGGCGTCCATTCCCAGCGTCCGTTGATCGTCCATCGCCGGATCGCGCTTCGATTTCTCGGCCAGCAGGCCGACGGGTCCGATGATCAGCCCGATCCCGCCGAGAGTCCCCAGAACCACGGGGAGGTCGTACCAGGGGTACGGCGCTTCCAAGCCGAGGAGATAGTGGTAGAGCGTCGCAACGGAGGTGGCGGCAAAGCAGAGCAGGAATCCGTAGAAGGTGAAGTGATGGTAGAGCCGCCGCTTGCCGGTCGGCCGTTCGTCCTCGCCGTAGCAGCCGACCCCGCCGCCGTCGAGATAACGGAGCGAGCAGGCATCCTTTATGGCCTGCCACCACGGGACAGGCTCGGCGACGGATCCGATGGGATTGCCGATGTCCCGCCAGAAGTTCCTCAAGGACAGGATGGCGGCCAGGATCGCGTACAAAAAGACGGCGCCGAAGATGAGCGCCATGGCGTTGTGGGGCATCAGCTTGTAGAACGCGCCGGGGCCCGTATGGACGGCCCAGAGAACGCCGGGATCGTGCCACCCGACAAAGCTCAGAATGAAGATTGTGACGGAGACCGCCGCGATGAGGCTCACCGTCAGGCCGTTGCGCTTGAACAGAGGCGCGAGGGCGCGGGGCCAGGCGTAAGCGGCGTAGGAATTCGCCCGGACCGTCGCCATGACCTTGGGTACGTTGACCTCGAACTCGTGGGGCGGGGAGAATTGGCAATCCACGTAACACCCGCCGCAGGCATGGCAGAGATTAGCCAGATAATTGAGATCGCCCCTGGGAAAGGCGCGCCGCAACTCCATGGCCGGAAAGACGGCGCACAGGCCTTCGCAGTACCGGCACGAATTGCAGACGGTCATCAGGCGTGCGGCTTCGTCCAGCGGTTCGGACAGAACGGGTGAGCCGGGGTTGGGTGCGGTCACATTCATTCGGCGGCACTCCTTACCCCGGCATTGCCGAGCGCGAGCCGAGCTGCTTCCCGCCCGGCGATCCGCCCAAAGACGCTGCCGATGGTCATCCCCACGCCGCCGGCATAACCCTTGCCGAGGACGTTGCCGGCCATCATCTCGCCCGCGGCGAACATGTTGGCGGACGGCGCACCGCTCTCCATCAGGATGCCGGCGTCCCGGTTTACCTTTGCGCAGAGGTAGGTGAAGGTGATGCCGGGCCGGACGGGATAGGCATAAAACGGGGCCGTCTCGATTTTCTGCGCCCAGTGGGTCTTGTCGGGCGTGAGGCCCTCGGTGCGGCAATCGTCCAGGATGGCCGGATCGAACGTGCCCGGCCGCACCGCCGCGTTGAAGTCCGAGACCGTCCGGTCCAGGACATCCGGGTCCAGTTCCAGCTCTTCGGCGAGCCCGCGAATGGTCGGCGCCGGGATCGGCGGGTAGAGGGACGGCATGAAGCGCTCCAGCGAGGGCGCATCGAAAATGATGTAGGCGATCTGTCCCGGCTGCCGCGCGACGAGCCGGCCCCACACCGCGTACCGCTTGGGCCAGATATCCTCGCCCTCGTCGTAGAAGCGCTCGGCTTCACGGTTGACGACGATCCCGAACACCACGCAATCGAGCCGGGTGACGATGCCGCCGTCGTACTTGGGCGCCCGCGCATCGATGGCGACGGCGTGGCATTGGGTGGGGTCTCCGATGGTCTTGACGCCGGCGTTCATCAGCATCCTGAGGACGGCGCCCTTGTTGTTGGCGGTGCCGCGGATCAGGAAATTGTCGGCGATCTCGCCCCAGCCCTCCTTGAGCCACTCGAAATTGGATTCGAACCCGCCGCAGGCGGCAACGAAGCCGCGGGCCGGCACCGTGTGGTCCCGCCCGTCCTTTCGGTAGGTTGCCGAGGAAAACTCGCCGTCCCGGACGTCGACCGCGACAACCTCGGCCTCGTAGCGAATTTCGACGCCGAGATCCTCGGCGGTGGCATAGAGGGCGTTCAGCATGCCCCGGCCGCCGCCGAGGAAGAACGAGTTCGTCCGCCCGAGACTCAGCGTGCCCGCGAGCGAGGGCTGAAACCTGACCCCCTGCTCGACGATCCAGGTCAGGATTTCCTTGGACTCGGAGATCATCAGCCGGGCCAGTTCTTCGTCCGTGTTGCCCTCGGTGACCCGGATCAGATCGTCGTAGAACTCGTCTTCGGTGTAGGGTCCCGTGAGCGTATCGGTTGCCGTATCATGGGCGCAGCGCATGTTGCGGGTGTGGCGCGTATTGCCGCCGCGATAGAACTTCGCGGCCGCTTCGAGCACGAGGACACTCGCGCCTTCGCGGCGCGCGGCGACGGCTGCGCAGAGGCCGGCGTTGCCGCCGCCGGCGATCAGAACATCAAATTCCCGTTCCGTACTCATGGCGATTACGGAGCTACCGGCCGTTCCACACCGACGACGGCACGAAAACCTCCCCGGCGGCGAGCTTCCGCGACGTGCGAAGAATTCCGGCCGAGTTGAGCGAGAAGCCATCGTCGTCCGAGTAGTCCACGATGACGTCCATCAGTCCGAGCGGATGTTCGAGGACGACGGTTACCGGGCTGCCCGAAGGCTTGTCGAAGAGGCCATTGGCGACCGTCCCCGGCATGAGCGCGCAGGATGCGAGGCACTGCGAGCCGGTCACCGCCATTGTCGGGTGAGTCTTCCAGGGATCGAAATAACGGGCCGCGATTGTGCCCCCCTGTTCGGGCGGCGCGAGGAGGCCGAATTTCGGCGTCACCGACTTGCCGACGTCTCCCATTCCCATTTTCTCGCCCGCCTTGAGACGAAGCGCCTCCATGCGGCGGAAGAAGTCTCTGTCGGCATCCAGTTCTTCGCGGGTTTCATGACCGGAAAGCCCGAAATCCCGGGCGCGGCCGATAACCAGCGGCATGGCGACATCCATGCAGGTGACCTCTATCCCGTCAATTTCGTCGATGGTGCTTCCGGTCGGCAGGAAGGCGCCGGTGGATGAGCCGGCCACGTCCATGAAGTTCAACTCGATGGGCGCTGCGCTTCCCGGAACGCCGTCAATCCGGGCATCGCCCTCATAGGTGACCGCGCCACCCGGCGTGCGGACGTTGGCGACGATGCGGGCGCCGGTATTGACCGCATGAATCTTGATCCGCGTCTCACCTTCGGCGGCGGGGATGAGACCCATTTCAAGAGCAGCCGGCCCAACGCCCGAAAGCATGTTTCCGCAGGTGGGTTTGAAGTCGACCAGCTTTTCTTCGACGGCCACCTGCCCGAAGAAGTAATCGATGTCCGCCCAGTCGCCGTCCGCCGCCTTGGAGAGCATCACCACCTTGGTGGTTACCGAGACGCCGCCGCCGATTCCGTCGATGTTGATGGAATGCCCCGCGCCGACGGCCGAGATGAGAACTCTTGCCAGATCATCCAAATCCTCCGGCAAATCCGATCGTTTGAAGTAGGGGCCGCGGGACGTGCCGCCGCGCATGAACAGGAATGGGATTGCCGTCTGACTCATCGGTCCGCGCCTCAGGTCAGCGGCCAAGGCAGTTCAAGGAAATGCTGCAGCAGCCCGGGCGGGAATTCTCGATTGAGCACCCAGGCCATGAACATCATGAAGGCGATGCTGCAGACGGTGTAGATGCCCGCCTTGGTCCAACTCAAACCGGCGCGGATGCGCATGAAGGCCAGCAGGAAGACCAGCAGCGCCAGTATGAAGCCGACCAAGGATGTGAGGATGAGCAGGAATCCGAACCACGCCAGCGTCGGCCAGAGGCCATGAACCGGCGACGTATCCCCGCCGTGGGATTCCCGGTCGGCGAAGATCGTATCCGTCGCCGGCCGCCGCGCCATCATCACCAGCATGATCGCCACGCAGATCATGCCCACGCTTGCCACGAACATGGGGAAGATCTTGTCGGTGATCAGGCGGTCGGAGATCAGCGAGGCGTTGTAGAAGCTTGCGGCGAAGTAGATGCCGACCAACGCCATGAAGATGACCGGCGCCCGCTTGCCGCCGGATTCAACCTCGCCTTCCGCCATGATCACCTTCGCTTGCCGAATTCCGAAATAGATCGAAATGGCGGTAATCACGATCAGCACGATGACGATCGGACCGAACAGGTACTCCAACCCCGACGCCATGCCCTCGCGGAACTTGGACGCGGCGACCTGGTAAGCCTGGTTGGCGAAAGTCTCCGCCGGGTTGGAGAGCACGAAGCCGATGAGAAACGCCGGACGCGACCAATCGAAGCGGCGCAGAAAAATTCCCAGCAGCCCGATTGAAAACAGCGCGACCAGATCGGCCAGGTTTTGACCGGACTGAAATGCCGCGAACGAAATCAGCATGAACAGGAACGGCGCCAACAGCGTAAACCGTATGGTGGTCAGCCTGGCGATTGTCGGAGACAGGCCGATGCAAAGCGCCGTGCCGACGACGTTGGCGAGGGCCAACAGCCAGACGATTGAATAGGTGATGTCGAGGTAATTGGCGGACAGCATCTGCGGCCCGACCTCGAGGTCTCCCGATCCCAGGAGCGCGACGGCGCCGATGAACACCGCCATGGAACCGGAGCCCGGAATGCCGAAGATCAATGTGGGAACGAGCCCTCCGCCCTCTTTGGCGTTGTTGGAGCTTTCCGGGCCGATAATTCCGCGGATTTCACCGCTGCCGAAGCCGCTCTTGTCCTTGGTGGTCTGGACCGTATGACCATAGGCGATCCAATCCACCACCGAGCCGCCCAGGCCCGGAATGACGCCGACGATAACGCCGATGACGGCGCAGCGGACGGACAGCATCTTGTTTCGCCACCAATCCTTTACGCCGTCGAACCATCCGGCGCCGAGCGCGGCACCCTTGGCGATCGACTGGTCCTGGCGCAGAAGAGTGATGATTTCCGGAACCGCAAAAATCCCGAGCCCGACGATGACGAGCTTCAGGCCATCGGTCAGGTAGGCAATGTCGTAGGTCGCCATTCGGAGCGAGCCGCCGGCATCTGCCTCGCCGATGGTGCCGACCAACAGGCCGAGCCCGGCCGCGGCCAAGCCCTTCAAGGGCACGCGGCCGGCGAGAACGGCGACCATCGAGAGGCCGAAAATCGTAATCATCAGCATCTCGGGCAGGCCAAAGGCCAGCACGATGGGCCGGGCGACCAGAATGAAGAAAGTCAGAAACAGGGCGCCGACCAGACCGCCGAACAACGACGATGCGAATGCCGCCGCAAGGGCGCGCGCGGCCTCGCCTTTCTGCGCCAGGGGGAAACCATCCAAAACCGTCGCCTGTGACGCGGACGAGCCGGGAATTCCCATCAGGACCGATGCGAACGTGTCCGACGTCGGCACCACGGCGACCATGCCGACCATCAGGGCCAGCCCGCTGACCGTATCCATGCCGAATATGAA
The DNA here is from genome assembly GCA_022822205.1 of Rhodospirillales bacterium. Taxonomy (GTDB): domain Bacteria; phylum Pseudomonadota; class Alphaproteobacteria; order Rhodospirillales; family UBA2165; genus JAJDXO01. Next base: position 5,338 of record JAJECC010000109.1, read on the forward strand.
CGGTAGAACCAGGGACAGTCCGGCGATACCGCCAAGCCCCGGGAATACGCCGACGGCCAGTCCCATGACCACGCCAAGCGCGAGAAACATCAATACGCCCGGCTGCAGAATGAGCCCGAAGGCATCTCCCAATGCCGGCAGTACGGTACCTAGAATATCCACGATCAAGCCCCTCCCCAAGGAGTGCGGCGCCCCGCCGCTCGGCAGGGCGCCGTCTTACGTGGCCGGGGTTATTTCAGCTCGACGCCGTAGTCGGCCTTGAGCCATTTCTTGACGAAGGCCTTTGCCGAATCCGGAACCGAGGTGGCCCGGGCGAGCGCGGCTTGGGCGTCCTTGCCGACGAACATCGGGTATTTGCCGAGACGTTTCGCGGAAATCTTCTCGAAGTCCGCACGGCCCTTCACCTTGGCGAAGCCGGCGGTCAGGGTGTCGACGACCTCCTGGGAGGTGCCCTTGGGAAGGAAGGCGATCTTCTGCACCGGGAACCCGGCGATGAAGAATGCCTTCCACGCGTCCCATTGCTCACCGGACGCCTTGCAGCCGTCGGTTTTCCCGCAAACCTCCTTGAAGGTCGGAATGTCCGGGAACGTCGGATCGCGGACGATGTTGCCGGCGGAGTCCAGAGAGCCCCAAGTCATCATGGGGACGGCCTTGCCGTCCTTGACCAGGGGGACGACGCTCTTCAGGTAGGCGGACGACGTCTGATAATCGATGTTGGCTTCGCCGCGCTCGAACATCAGGCGGCCGGCGCCGCGGCTCTTGATGCCGAAGACGGGCTCGACATTGAGGCCCAGCATTTTCCAGGCCAGGATCGGCACCAGGTCGAGACGGGTCGCGCCCTGCGATCCATAGATGAACTTCTCGCCCTTGAGTTTGTTGGCCGAGCCGTCGAATTTGCCGCCAAGCTTGGCGGGCAGATAGGCGACGCCGCCGGTGCCGGTGGCCATAACCGGCTTCCAATCCTTGTACTCGTAGCGAACCCGGGGATCGCCCAACAGGTACGGGAACTGCGTCGAGCCGGACGAGCCGAACATGACGGTTCCGTCGCCGTTCTTTTGCTTCTGGAACCAGTTGGCGCCCTTGGTGGAACCGGCGCCCGGCATGAAGCGCACGACCACCTTGGGCGAACCGGGCAGCGCCTGGCCCAGCAGCGGCGCGAAGAAGTTGGCCCATTTCGCGGAGCCGCCCGTTTCGGAGAACGGGATCGTCCATTGAATGGTTTTTCCGGCCAGATTCGTTTCCGCATTGGCGGAAGCGCCAATACCAAATGCCGCCAAGGCGGCCGCGCCAACTGCAGCATGGCGCAGATGCTTCGATACTCCAGACATGTAAAACTCCCAACTGTCTCTGTGTGATGAATGCGCCTCCACGACGCATCCAACGAAATTCCCCGCCGATCGCGTTCAGGCCGTCGGCTTGATAGACGGATCATGCTGTAGCAAGCTTGCACGAAGCTTTCCGGGGGAGAGCCTTGCGCATCGTTATTGTCGAGGACAATGATTCACTGGCTTCCGGTATTGCCCACCGGCTGAGGGATCTCGGACACGCCGTCGACGTGTTGAACGACGGCGAGGACGGCGACGCCTACCTGGCAAGCGAGGGCGGCGACCTGGTGATCCTCGATATCAATCTGCCGGGCATGAGCGGCCTCGAGATTTTGCGGGGGATGCGGGCGCGGCATGACCCGACGCCCGTCCTCATGCTCACCGCGCGGACGGATACCTCCGACAAAGTCGAAGGTCTGGACATGGGCGCCGACGACTATCTGGTCAAACCCTTCGAGATGGAAGAGTTGGAGGCGCGCATTCGCGCCCTTTTGCGCCGGAGAGGCGTTACGCAGTCGCCCATCCAATCCATCGGCGCGCTGGATTTTGACGTGGGCGCGCGCGTGCTGCGGGCCAAGGGTGAGGTGATCGGGTTGAGGCGGCGGGAACTCGCGGCCTTCGAATGCCTGTTGGAGCGTAAAGGCCGACTGGTGCCGAAGTCGGTGCTGATCGACCAGATGTATGGCGTGGGCGCCGACGTGGACGACAAGGTCGTCGAAGCGCCCATATCAAGACTCCGGAAGAAGCTGGCCGGCTACGACGTAACGATCAAAGCGGCGCGCGGGCTCGGCTATTTGATGGAAGACACGGAATAATGCCGGCAAACCTCTCTCTGCGGGCGCGTCTGCTCATTATCATTCTCATACCTCTGGGCATCGTCTCCCTCGGCGCCGCCTATTGGCGGATCACTTCGGCCGCGGAGACGGCCCAGGAAATTTTCGACCGGAACCTGGAAGCGCTCACATTGGCCATTTCACGGGATATCGTGGTTTCCGGCGGCGATGTCATATCCGATTCGACGCGAGAGCTTCTCACCAGCCGGTTCGGCGGGACGCTCTACTACCATGTCTACGGGCCCGACGGCGCGTTCGTCACCGGCTATGCCTCGCCGCCGGTAACCCCGGGTGCGATCGAGCTCAAGGACAATCAGCCCGTGCTGTTCGAATCCGTTTATCGCGACGAACCGGTTCGGGTCGCCCGGCTGCGGGAGCAGGCGGACTTCGTGGCGGTCAGCGGATTCGCCTCGGTGACCGTTTGGCAAACCCTGGCCGAGCGGGAGGCTTTCGTCCGGCAACAGGCGACGCAGGCAATCATCGTGGTTGTCTCACTATTCCTCACCGTCGCCATCGTTATCTGGTTCGGGATCAAGCTGGGACTCAAGCCGCTCACCGACCTTCAGGAAGCAATCGCCGAGCGCTCCTCGGACGATCTCGGCATCATACGGCGGCCCGTACCGCCCGAGGTCACCGGGCTGGTCTCGACGCTGAACTCTCTCCTGGGCCAGGTTGAAGCCGCGATTGCCAGCCGGGACAGGTTCATTTCCGATGCCGCTCACCAGCTGCGCAACCCGATCGCCGGCATACTCTCGTTGGCGGAGGCCGCCCATGGCGCAAAGTCGCCGACGGACCGGGAAATCCGTGTCGGCGAGCTGGTCAGCGCGGCGCGGCGGGCGTCCCGCCTCACCAACCAATTGCTTTCACTCGAACGCGCGAAGGGGCGGTCGATTGACGGCCGGCTGCGCCCGGCCGACCTCAACCGGATTGCGAGAACCGTTTGCGAGCGGAGTGCGGGCCAGGTTCTCGAGCACGACATCGACCTCGTATTCGAGGCCCATGACGGCGTGCTTGACGTGGAGGTCGACGAACTGTTGCTCGAGGAAGCAATTCAGAATTTGATCGACAACGCGGTCAAACACGGCGGTCCGGAGAACACCGAGATATCGGTGCGGGTCGGCGCGCTGAACGGCAGCGGCGTGGTTTCCGTCTCCGACAACGGCGCCGGGATCAGCGCCCAGGACAGCGAGGTCGCTTTCTCCCGCTTCGGGCAGGTCGAGCCCGGCGAGGGCAGCGGTCTCGGGTTGGCGATCGTCAAGGAGATCGCCGAATTGCATGGCGGCGGCGCGCAAATCGAGCCGTCGGCCATCGGCGCCAGGATATCGCTCTCCATACCGTTGACCGGCCATCGGGAGCGGGATTGAAGGTCCCGGCCGAGCGCGAGGCGGTTGTTCGGCGGCCTCGGGCGCACCCCCGGCCATAAGCGGACATCGGTCCGGCCGCGTGACACGCTCGCCGATTTTCCTGTACGCTCCCGCGTGTCGTCTGGGATCTCCAATCAAGACATTCTCAAACTGGATTCGTCATGCTGGACGCATTTGTTACCGGGCTGTTGCTGGTCTTCGAATGGCCGGCGATCGGCTTCCTGTTCCTGGGCGTGTTCATCGGGATTTGGCTGGGCGCCATACCGGGCCTGGGCGGCGGAGAGCTAGAATGCGCGTCCCGGTCCTGATTGCCGGCGGCGGACCCGTGGGGCTGGCTTTGTCGATGGAGCTTGCCTCCCGGGGCGTGCGGAACCTGCTGGTCAACGATGCCGAAACCCCGTCGAAGCACCCGAAAGGGAATTCCCTCAACTGCCGGACCATGGAACACCTGCGGCGCTACGGCTTCGCCGATGAAGTCCGGCGGACGGGATTGTATCCCGAGCATCCGACCGACGTTGTCTATGTGACGCGGTTTACCGGCCACGAACTCGCCCGCATCAATATGCCGGCGGGCAAGAGCAAGATCGAAAACCCGGGACCATGGGGCGCCACGCTCCTGACGCCCGAACCCATGCACCGGTCGAACCAGTTCTATTTCGAGCCGGTGCTGAAGGCGCATGCCGAAACCTACGCGGAATCGGATATCCGCTTCGGCTGGAGGCTGAACCGGTTCGAGGATTTGGGCGACCGGGTCGAGGCGGAGATCGAGGAACTGGCGAGCGGCGCGGTCGTGCCCGTCACCTGTGACTATCTGGCGGGCTGCGACGGCAGCCGAAGCATGGTCCGCCGCCAACTGGATATTCATTTCTCGGGCCGCACCAGTTCGGGCAGCGATTTCTATGACGGCGACATGATCTCGGCCTATTTCCATGCGCCCGGCGTGTACGACGCCCTCGCCATGCCCATCGGCTGGAAGTACTACACCATCAACAACGACATACGGACCGACTGCATCACCCTCGACGGCAAGGGCGAATTCATGATGCTGGCGGAGATGCCCGAAGGGGAGAGCATCGAAACCATAGATGCCGTTCAAATATTTCGCGACGCCGTCGGGGCCGATATCGGGATCGAGCTCAAATCCAGCGTCGCATGGCTGGCCGGACTGGCCATGACGGCCGACGGCTACCAGCGGGGACGGGTGATGCTCGCCGGCGACTCCGTGCACCTCTTCACCCCCGCCGGGGGATTCGGCTTCAACACCGGAATTGACGATGCCGTGAATCTGGGCTGGAAGCTTGCCGCCGTATTGCAGGGCTGGGGCGGGCCGAAGCTGGTCGGCACATACGAGACGGAACGCCGGCCGGTCGGTATCCGCAACACCAACGAATCGGGCCGCCTCACCTCGCAGGTCGGCGGCCTCGAATTTCCGGCCAACCTGGAGGATGACGACGAGGCGGGCAGCCGGTCGCGGGCCGGGTTCAAGGACAAGCTCGCCATCTTCAAGGAGGAATTCGCCAGCCTGGGAATCCAGCTCGGCGCCCGCTACGACGGCTCCCCCATCGTCGTCGGCGACGGCACCGCGCCGCCGCCGGACGAGGCCGCCGTCTACCGGCCGACGGCCTGCCCCGGCGGCCGGGCGCCCCACTACTGGATCGGGGAGCGGGTTTCCCTGTTCGACCGGTTGGGGCCGTGGTTCACCGTATTGAGATTAGGGCCGACGGCTCCCGGCGCGGACGGGCTGGCCGCCGCGGCGGAAAGCGCCGGGGTTCCGGTACAGGTCCTCGACGTCGCCGAGGATGCCGCGCGCGATCTCTATGAACGGGACCTCGCGATCATCAGACCCGACCAGCATGTGGCCTGGCGGGGCAACCGGCCGCCGGACGATCCCGGCGCCCTGTGGGCGGCCATCACCGGCCACTGACGGGGGCAAAGGCCGCTAAAGGGCGGCCAGGACCGCTTCGGCCTCGGGAACCACGTCATACGCATAGAGGTGTTTGCGAAAATCCGCGTGGGCGGCAAGCTCGGCATCGCGTTTTTCCAGATCGGCATAGTCCAGCATCGAATCCACCCGCAGGCCGTTTATCCGCGCGCCATGCTGGATCTCCGCGACCCGCTCCCGCCGGAGTTTCTCATAGGCGAGGAGCGCTTCGGGAACGCCGGCGTTGTCCGCGGCGGACAGAATGACCGCCAAGGCCATGCCGTCCTCGATGGCCTGGTTGGCGCCCTGGCCGAGATGCGGCAGCATGGGATGCGCCGCGTCGCCGAGGAGGGCCAGCCGGTCCTTGGTCCAGGTGGGCAGGGGCTCCCGGTCATAAAGCGCCCAGCGAAACGTCCTATCGACGTTTTCCAGCACGAACCCGACCTTCGGGTCCCATCCCTCGAACTCGGCGCGCAGCACGTCGGGATCGCCCGGGGCCGACCAGGATTCCTTCATCTCCTCGTCCGTGGGGACGAAGCCGACATAGTTGACCATCTCCCCGTGACGCACCGGGAAGACCAGGAAGTGTTTCGACGGTCCGGCCCAGGTTTGCCACCGGTCCATGGGCCAGTCGCCCAGGCGGTCGCGGTGGACGAGGCCCCGGTAGCTGATGGTGCCGTGGAATACGGGCGTCGAGGGCGGAAACACATAGGGCCGGAGTTCCGAGTGGATGCCGTCGGCGGCGATCACCGCGTCGGCCTCGATTTGGCTTCCATTGTCGAAGCTCACCCGGGCCGTGCCGCCGGCCTGCTCGAACCCGGCGGCGCGATGGCCGCAATGGACCACGCCGTCCGGGAGCGCCGCCGCCAGGAAATCCACGAAATCCGCCCGGTGCATGCCGTAAACCGCCTTCCAGCCCGTCGCATCGCTGACCTGCACCGGTGCGATGTGCGTGCCGTCATGGCGCAGATATTGCGACCCCTCACCGATGAGCGCGCCCCATTTCTCCACCGCGGGGCCCAGGCCGACCCGCTGCAAATGACGGACGCAATTCGGCGTAATCTGGACCCCCGCGCCGATCTCGCCCAGTTCCGGCGCCTGCTCGTAAACCGATACCTCCAGCCCACGGGCGATCAAGGCGTTGGCGGCGAACAGGCCGCCGATGCCTCCTCCGACAATTGCGACCCTGGGCCGCGATTTCGCCATGCCGCGCTCCTCGGGACATCCGCGTCAGGGGATGGTCCGGCTTTCCCCGGCCGCCTGATAATTTTCGAGAATTGGATCCGTCCGGGCCTTGTCCGGATCAAGAATCGAGTAGGATTTTCCGACCGGTCCGTAGGGAAGATCGCCTCTCAAGGTTACCCGCTCCATCCGCCGCCGGTCGGGCAGATAGTCCCGCGCGGCATAATGCTGAACCGTCCGGTTGTCCCAAAAGGCCATCAAATTCTCCTGCCAATGGACCCGGAACTGATATTCGGGGATTTGGGTCTGCCGGTACAGCAGGTCGAGCAAGGCGTCGCTCTCGTCCTGTTTCATGCCCTTGATGGCGACCGTGAACTGCGGGCTGACATAGATCGCCTGCTTTCCCGTCACCGGGTGGGTGCGTATCACCGGATGAACCGGATTCGGAAATTTGTCCATCATTTCCCAGAGGCGCTGACGGTGCTCCTGGCTGTTTCCGTAGAGCCGTTTGAAGTTCTTGAAATCGTTGACGGCCTCCAGGCCGGAGAGGAAGGATTGCAGGCTGCCGCTCAATCCCTCGAAGGCGGCGGTCATATTGCAGAACAAGGTGTCGCCGCCGACCCTCGGAACGATTTTCGCCCGCAGCAGGGTGCCCAGGGGAGGTTCCAGCCGGAACATCTCGTCACTGTGCCAGACATCGGTGGAAAGCGGCGGGTTGTCGCCGTCATTGTCGAGGACGATCATCTCGGGCAGGTCGTCCAGATGCGGTGAAAACGGGTGAACCGTCAGTTCGCCGAAATTCGCCGCGAAGTCCGCCTGCTGCTCCCGGGTGATGTCCTGATTGCGGAACACGATGACGCCGTGCTCCATGAGGGCGTCATGGACCAGCTTTCGGTCCCCTTCGCCGATGGGCTTGCCGGTATCCAGCCCGTGGATTTCCGCACCGGCGTGGGGTCCCAGTTGCTTGACCCGGGCGGTTGAGGCGCCGGCCTCATTGGATTGATCAATCACCTGGTCCATGGCGTCCTCCAGACAGGATCGATTTATAGAACTTTTCCAACGTCCAAATACCAACTAGATTTAACAACAAGCCCAAGTAAAAAGCACAGGGCGAATTCACGCAACAGGCAGGGAGACGTACAATGGAAATTGCAAAATCCGTGAAGCTATTGGGCTTATCGGCGGCCGTGGCGACCGCGGCGATGGTGTCCGCGCCGCAAGCAGGCGCCCAGGAGGTATCCTTGCGGCTGCACACGTTCGTGCCGGCCGTTGCGCGGTCATTCAAGAACCTGGATTGGTGGGCGAAGAAGGTCGAAAAGGAATCGAACAACCGCATCCAGATCAAGCTGTTCCCGTCCCGCCAGCTTGGCGGCAAGCCGTCGGAACTTTACGATCAGGCCCGCAAAGGGTTCGTGGACGTCATTTACTCCCTGCCCGGATATACCCCGGGCCGGTTCCCGCGCCTCGAGGTCGTGGAACTGCCCTTTGTTTCCGGCCACTCGCCGAGGATCATGGCCCCGGCAATCTGGTCCATGTACGACAAATGGTTTTCCAAGGATTTTCCGGATACCCATCCCATCGTCCTCCACGCACCGGGACCCTTCGGACTGTTCTCCCATAAACCCATCAAAAGCCTGGATGACCTGAAGGGCCTCAAGATTCGCGTCTCGGGCCGGACCATGGGGCAGGCGTTCAAGGCGATCGGCGCGACGCCCGTCGGTATTCCGGGGATCAAGATGGCGGAAGCCTTCCAGCGCAATGTGATCGATGCCGTTTATACGGCCTGGACGATTTCACTTCCGACAAAGATCGTTCGCGTGGCCAAGCACTACGCCATGCCCGGTCTGAGCTCGGGCGTGCTGATGGTCGTCATGAACAAGGACAGCTACGATAAACTGCCCGCCGATCTGAAGAAGGTTGTCGACAACAATTCCGGCGCGGCCCTGGCCAAGGAGTACGGCGAGCGCTGGCACAACGACGATATGCCGGCCCTCAATATCGCCAAGAAATCCGGCAAGCCGATGTACGTGTTCTCGGACGGCGACAAGAAGCGATGGGCCGCGGCGTCCGAAAAAGTCGTGGAAGGCTGGATTGCCGACATGAAGAAGAAAGGCATAGACGGCGCGGCGCTGCTTGCCGACATGAAGGCCGCCGTCAAGAAGTTCCAATAGGCGTACGGGTTCCGGCGGCGGAGGTTGTCTCCGCTGCCGGGCTTGCAGCGTTGTGACGCCATGAAAGACGTGGACGGCGGGGATACCCGGAAACCGGAGGAAACCGGCCTCACCAGGTTTACGCGCCTCGTGGCGCTCGTGGGCGGGTTCGCCGTCGTGGGGGTCGCGGCGCTGACGGTGGTCAGCGTTATCGGCCGCTACACGTTCGGTACGCCGATCACGGGCGACTATGAGATCGTGGAGTATGGAATCTCCTTTGCCGCCTTCTGCTTCTTTGCGTTTGCCCATGCGACCAACAGCCACATCATCGCCGAGTTTTTTTCCGGCCGAATGTCGGGACGCACCACGCGCCTGATCGATGCCGTGCAAAATTCGATCCTGTTCGCGATCCTGATCGTCCTGGTATGGCGGGTTGTCGTCGGCGGCGTCGACAAGTTCGAAACCGGCGACGAATCCATGTTCCTGGCCATGAAAACCTGGTGGCTGCATGTGGTCGGCGCGTTCGGCCTCGCCCTCTTCGCCTGGGTCGCCTTCCGAAAAATTCTTGAGAAGCCCGGCTCGTGAGCGGCACCGAACTCGCCATCGTGATGTTCGTGGTGCTGCTGGCGATGATCGCGCTGCGCATGCCCATCGCCATCGCGCTGTTTGCCGTAGGCGCGATCGGCATGGTCCAATTGACGAGTTTCGACCAATTGCTGATCTGGCTCGAGGCCGCGCCGGTCGGCCGGACGGCCAGCTATTCCCTGTCCGTGATCCCGATTTTCGTTCTGATGGGTCAACTGGCCATGCACTCCGGGTTGAGCGCCGTGCTGTTCCGCTCGGCCCGGGCCTGGGTCGGCCACCGGCCCGGCGGCATGGCCGTCGCAACCATCGGAGGATGCGCGGCTTTCGGCGCCATCTGCGGCTCATCCCTGGCCACGGGCGCGACGATGGCCAGCGTCTCATTGCCGGAGATGAAAAAGCTCGGCTATTCGGGCGCATTGTCCACCGGCAGCCTCGCGGCGGGAGGGACGCTGGGAATTCTGATCCCGCCGTCGATCATTCTCGTCATCTACGCAATCATCACCGAACAATCCATCGGGGATCTTTTCCTGGCGGCCGTGTTCCCCGGGATCATCGCAACTTTCTACTACGTCATATCCGTCTGGGTATTCGTTCGATTTCGCCCGGAGGCGGGTCCCGCCGGCGAAAGATACGGATGGCGCGAGCGCCTGGAGAGTCTCAAGTACGTGTGGCCGGTGGCCGTTATCTTCCTTCTTGTCATCGGCGGGATATATCGCGGCATTTTCACGCCGACCGAAGGCGCCGCGGTCGGCGCCGCCGCTACCGGACTGATCGCGCTCTTCCGCAGGATGAGTTGGGACCAGTTCACCGCCGCCCTGATAGGGACGGCGAAGACCACCGGGATGATCTACCTCATTCTCATCGGTGCGGAGATTTATGGGTCCTTCATGGCCCTGTCGGAACTGCCGCTCAGGATCGCCGGTATGGTATCGGGGTTGGAACTGACCCCCTTGGCCGTCATCGCCCTGATTTTGGTGATCTATATTCTATTGGGCGCGGTGATGGACGGGCTCGCGATGATCCTGATTACCGTCCCGGTCTTTTTGCCCATCGTTCTGGGATTGGATCTCGGGATGTCGGAGGAAGCGAAGGCCATATGGTTCGGCATTCTTGTTCTGAGCGTCGTCGAGACGGGGCTGATCACCCCGCCCGTCGGCCTCAATTGTTATGTGATCAATTCGCTGGCCGATGATGTGAGCCTGGTCGAGACCTTCAAGGGGGTTACTCCCTTCGTCATCAGCGATTTCTTCCGGCTCGCCACCATCGTCGGGTTCCCCGCGGTTGCGCTTTGGGCGCCGGGGCTTCTTTGAAACTTTCACAAATCGGGCGCCGCCGGATTTGGTTGTCGTGACATCTCCGATGCCAACTAGTATTGGAACGGGATCACTTCGCCAGATGAAAAAACGGGGAGACGGATGGAATACCGTTACATCGGAAACAGCGGGCTGAGAGTTTCCACGATCAGCCTCGGCACCATGAATTTCGGGGCGACGACAAGCGAAGCCGCCGCCCGCAAAATCGTCGATGCCGCCCGGGGCCAGGGGATCAATTTCGTCGATACCGCCGACGCCTACGCCGGCGGCGCGTCGGAGACCATTTTGGGAAAGCTGATCAGGAAGGACCGCAAGGACTGGGTGGTTGCAACCAAGGTCGGGCAGCAGGACGGGCCGCCCGAGCGGAAACGCGGCCTGTCGAAAAAATGGATGATGGAGGCCATAGACGCCTCGTTGACCCGCCTTCGGATGGATTACGTCGAAATCTATTACATGCACCATGTCGACTGGGATACGCCCCTCGAGGAAAGCATCGAGGCGATGGGAGAAATCATTGCCGGCGGCAAGGCCCAGTATTGGGGTTTCTCCAATCACCGGGCCTGGCAGGTCGGCGAGCTTGTCCGCCTTTGCGACAATCTGGGCACCCCCCGGCCCATCATCGCGCAGCCGATGTACAATATCGTCAACCGGACCCCGGAAACCGACCTGCTTCCCGCCTGCGAATATTACGGCATCGGTGTCGTGCCGTATTCGCCCCTCGCCCGCGGGGTGCTTACGGGAAAATACGGGACCCGGAAGAAGATGCCCAAGAACAGCCGGGGCGGCCGCGGCGACGCAAGTATTCTGAACCGTGATCTAAAGGAGGAATCCCTTCAGGCCGTCGCCAAAATCGAGGCCTATCTCGAAAACAGGAAAATTCCCGTGTCCGATTTCGCGATCAGGTGGCTGCTCAACAACGGAATCGTCACGAGCGTCATCGGCGGGCCGCGGACCCTTCGGCAATGGAACGCCTATGTCCGGGCGGCCGGCAGGGAATTCACCGCCGAGGATGAAGCGTTTGTCGACACCCTCGTCGCCCCGGGTCACCAGGCCACCCATGGATATACCTGACCGCGCTATCCGGTGCGCGGCCGGCGCGCGATAGAAGGCTGACCAAGGCCGGCAAGAGCAGTTTCCGGCCAAATCCGGAAACTGCTCTAAGTGCGCTCCAGAATGTCCAAGCCCATGTCGCGGTCGAAAAGATAAATCAATCCCCGCCCGTCGACTTCGACATCGTTGCTTTGAGGCGCCGCATGGCCTGCCCGGGGTTCCGGGATGAAATAACCGATTTCTTCCGGCCGCGCGGGATTGGCCACGTCGACGATCCGCAAGCCTCCGGCAAACCAGGTGCAGCAGACAATGCTGTCTTCCAGGTGATCGGTGAATTGATGGGCGCCAAACCGCGCGCCGGGGGTGCGGGACCAGGGACTATCCAGTTCCGAGACGTGGTACGAACCCAACCCGAAGATGTTGCCGAAATCCGTCACGTCGAAGGTCCAGAGGTTGGCCGGCGCCTGCCCGTTCCCGGGCGTCCGCGCATGCTCTTCGTCGATTACGACGGCGATCCGGCGGCCGCCGATCAATTGAGGGACCGGGAGAATTGTATGCGTCGGCTCGCGAACCATCGGGTGATAGGTATGTTCCGCGACCGTGACCGGCGCCGTGATATCCGAAACGTCGATCACGCGGAATCCCGCCTGCCACACCGAGGCCCAAATTTCGTCGCCGACGCGAAGCCCATGGTGCAGACGATGCGAGTAACGGGTCCAGGTGGGCGTCTCGCCGCCGGCCAGATGTTGGCCCGGCATGTGCCAGCGGGAAACCTCCCTTGGGTTGCTCGGGTCGGCAAGATCGTAGATGACCAGGATGTTGCCGATATAGCCCTCCATCTCGGTCGAGATGTAAGCGTAGCTTTCATCCATATCGAACCGATGGGTGCCGAACCCATGGGTTCTCACATGACAGAGCTGCTTCGGATTGGATTTGTCGGAAATATCCCAAACCTTGAAACCGCCGTCTTCATAGAACCCCGGTTCCTGCGCCTCGATCATCCGGGGCAGCATCCCGGCCTTTACGCCGAGTGCCGCCGCGACGTTCTCATCGCTCGGCTCCCTGCCCTCCGCTTCGAGCATGGCTCTTGTTTCCGGAATCCGGGACCCCGCACGCAGGACATGACGATTATTCTGCTCGACATTCGTGATCATGATATCGCCGGCGACGCGCACCTTGTGGGTGTGGGATTTGCCGTCGTCCGTCCTGCACCGCCAAACGATTTTCGGGTTTTTCGGATCGGCCACATCGACGATGGTGGTGCCGTCGGGCGGTTTCATGTGGCCGACGAACGCATAATTGCCCTGGACCACGACCTGGCCGCCGCCGATCAGGTCCAGCGAACCGACCTTCTCGACATTGCGGGTGAGATCGCCGCCCTTATAGTCCTGTATGGAATCAAGCATCAGCCTTCCCCGAACGTGTTTTACGGGTGATAGACTACGCCGATGCGTCCAAGCTGCAAGCAGGGGAAGCGCCGAAAGTGAGCGGGCCTCAAATCAAGGTGCTGAGCGCCGGCGCGCCGAAAACGGCGGTGGCGAAATGCGCGGATGCATTCGCCGACAGCGCCGGCGTCAGGGTTGCCTGCGAATTCGCGACCGCGCCGGTGATCAGGGAAACCGTCGGCTCGGGCGCCTGCGGCGCCCATGTCGTCGTGGCGCCCGTTGCCGTCGTGGCCGAGTTCGCGGAAGCGGGACACGTCGTCGGCGGCAGCGGACCGGTCCTGGGATCGGTCAAGGCCGCCGTCACCATAAGAAACGGCGCCAACGAACCCGACATTTCATCGGCGGAGAATTTGAAACAGGCCCTCCTGGCCGCGGACTCGATCGTCTACAACGTGGCATCGAGCGGCCAGTACATCCATTCGATGATCGAAAAAATGGGGATCGCCGAAGAGGTGGCGGATCGCGTCGTTCGGACCAAGACCGGATCGGCGGTCATGGAGCATCTCGACCGGAGCGGTCTCGCCAATGAGATCGGTTTCGGCCAGGCTACCGCAATTCAGGTCCAGATCGACAAGGGTCTCGACGTGAAGCTGCTCGGCACCCTGCCCGCCGAGGTCGAAAAAATATCCACCTATGGCTCGGCTCTATTGGCCGGGGCGGCGGATAACCGGGAGGCCAGGGACCTGTTGGATTTCATGGCGTCCGATGAAGGCCGGGCGATCTGCAAATCCACCGGCCTGATTTAGCCCGGTTTCCGGCCATTCCAGGATATCGAAGCCGTTATCGTCAGCCGTAAGGATCGTGCGCCGCCGCCTTCTCGCGCTTGCCGCCCCGCAGATTCATGACGTAGGGCAGCGCCAGGGAAATAACCAGGAACACCCAAAGCGTATTGCCGATCGAGCTGGAGAAAAGAACCATGATGTCGCCTTGGGACATTTTCATCGCCCTGAGGAAAAAGGTCTCCATCAACGGTCCCAGGATCACGCCGATCAGTATCGCGGCAACATGGTAGCCGGTCTTGCGGGCGACGTAGCCGATGACCCCGAACACGAGCGCCAGGTTCATATCGAACAGGTAGGCCCTTGGGACGAACGAGCCGACAAGGGTAAATGAGATGATGATCGGCGCCATGTAGACGGTCGACACGACGGTGATGTGCGACATGTACCGGGCCAGCGGCAGAACGGTCAAAATCATCAGTGCATACGTCACGGCCATGGCCGTAAACGGGCCGAAGGCAAGCTCGGGACTCGTGATGAAGAGATCGGGTCCGACCGTCACGCCGTGAAACTGCAAGACGACCAGCATGATGGCCGCCGTCGCGCCGCCCGGAATACCGATCACCAGAAGCGGCACCAGCGTCCCGGACGTCACGCCGTTATTGGCGGATTCCGGCGCAATAAGACCTTCGACATGACCCGTGCCGTACAGCTCCGGCGTTTTCGAGTAGGTCTTCGATTGCTGGTAGGCGACAAAGGAGGCAATTGCCGCTCCCGCCCCCGGCACCACGCCGATGACCAATCCGATCAGGCTGTTCCAGATAATGTGCCACCATTTCGAGACCGCGATGCGCACGCCCTCGAAAGTCTGGGCCCATCCGGGCTCTTGCATGGCGGCTTTTCCGCGCTCGGTGACGATCGATTGCTTCTCGATGACGGCGAAGGCTTCCGAGATGGCAAACAGGCCGACCAGGGCCGGGATCAACGGCACCTTGTCGTAGAGTTCCAGAAACCCGAACGTGCCGCGCGGCGTCTCGTAGACCACGTCGGTGCCGATAAAGCCGATCATCAATCCAAAGAAACCGGCGATAAGACCCTTCAAGGTGTCCCTTGCGGCAATGGTCGCAATCAGCGAAATGCCGAAAAACATGATCACGATCATCTCCACGCTGTGGAGATAAAACGCCACTTGCGACAGCCATGGCAAAGTGATCAAGGCGATGATCGTCGTGAACAGACCGCCGGCGATCGAGGCGACGAAGGACATGGATAGCGCCTGCTGGCCCCGCCCCTGCTTGGTCATGGGATACCCGTCAAGGGGGGTCGCCGCCGCACCGGCGGTCCCCGGAATATTGACCAGAATTGCCGGAATTCCGGCTCCCATCCGGGAGGACGCATAGAGTCCCACCATGAAGGTCAGGCCGATTTCAGGCTCCAACGCCAGGGTCAGCGGCAACAAGATGATGATCGTATTGGCCGCGCTGAATCCGGGGATCGCGCCGACTATCAGTCCCAGAAAGATCGATGGAATGAGCACCCACCAAAGCGCAAGGGTGCGGCCGAGCATCTCTGTAAAGAACGTGAGATCGTATTCCATCTAGAAGAGCCCATTCATGAGATTTTCAAATGGGCCGGCGGGAAATCTCGTCTTGAAGGCGACGATGAACAGCAGATATCCGCCCAATGACAGGGTCGCCGAGAGAGACAGGATCAATCTCTTCTTCGTGAAATCGCTCAACACCAGCATGGCGAGACTCAGGAATAGAAATGTCGTGATGGTGAAACCCATCCATGGCACGACAAAAATGTATGCAATGGTCAGGCCGAGAAGGGTCAGCCGTTTCGGGATGTACGACCGCGGTTCGATGAGATTGTCGAAATTGATCTCGCCGTCGCCCCTGGACAGTTGCCGGAACGATTTTATCAGGATCAAAACGACCAATAGGATCAGCACCGAGCCGACGATGAACGCCGCCACCTGGGCCGTCCATGGCGCATCCCAGATGGTGTAGAAGTAGTAGACGGTGAACGCCAGCGCGGCGACCGGTATGATCAACTCGCTGCCGATTGAAACGCGTTTTTTCTCCTGCGCTTCGGCGTCATCCGCCATCGGTCGACTTCCCCCGATGTTTCCTGGCCATGGAGACGGGCGGCGACCGGCTGCGGCCGCCGCCCGATATCTCCAAGCGGGCCCTTATCAGGTTTGCTTGCCGGCCAGCAGGTCTTTGAACTCCGCGCCGATTTTCGCGATGTTGTCCGCATACTCCTTGGCCTGGGCGGCATTGCGGAGTCCGACGTATTCCCAAGGTGACTTGGTCTTCGCATAGGCTTCCTTGAACGCCGGATCGGCAAACACCTTCTTCAGCGTCTCTTCGACTTTCGCGAAGCGGTCGGGATGTTTGGCGATCGCGGATTTCTTGATGCCGAACGCACGGGAACCGGCGATCAGGGACGGCATATTGGTCCCGAAATGCGCGTTCATGGTGGGCGCATTGTCGCTCCGTCCCGGCAGCGGATTGGTGTGCGAGAACATCAGCACGACCTTGAAGGTCTTCGCCCGGTTGACGATGCCGCCCGACGGCAGGGCGCCGAGGTCCATCTCACCGGTGGCCACGCCGGCGCGGGTGTTCTTGCCGCCGGAAAGCGGGATCGGATTGAACTTCGCGCCGGAATGTTTGGCAAGCGCCAGTGCGCCCAGGGTGGCCGGGTGGGCCAGGCGGCTCACGCCGACATTCAGCGTACGCTTCTTGCCCTCGGCGATGATGTCGTCGACCGTCTTGAACTTGCTGCGGCGGCTGACGAACAGAATGCCGGGATCGCTGTCGACCTGAGCGAAATACTGGAAATCGTTCAGATCGAAGGTCGGCTTCTTCACCACCCAATTGAGCACTTCGGGGCCCATGTTGCCGAACAGGAACTCGTACATGTCGTCCTTGGCCAGACCCATGTATTTTTCATAACCGACTCGTCCGGCGGCGCCCGGGAAAAAGCTCGGCTCGAAGTTCGTGCCGATGTGGTTTTTCCAGACACCGGTGACGGAGCGCAGCAGGCGATCCGCGCCGCCGCCTTCACGGGTCGGCACATATACCTTGATATTGCGGTCCGGATACCCGGCGGCGAATGCGCTGCCGAACGGCAGCGACGAGGCTGCGGCGGCGCCCGCCAAAGCGGCCCCGCCTTTAAGTACCGTCCGGCGATCGAGATTATTGTCGAAGTCCTTCATGAAATCCTCCCTGCGGAATGTAGCTCTATTGGTTAACTCTTATATATGAATGATACCTGCCCGCTCTCGGGCTGCACAACCACAATCGGCGGCGTGCATGCCTGCACAGCCACATGAACGGGCGGTCACACGGTTCAGTCCGCCTACCCCCGGTAAATGGGCGCCGGCTGGGTGAGAAACGAGTACAGGACCTCGTAAACCATCAGGTAGTTGATCTGCTGGAAACTGGCATGGGAGATGCCGGCCATCACCTTGAACTGCTTGTCCGGATTGGGCAGCAGATCGAAGAACTTGAGCAGGTCCTCCATCGACGCGATACCGTCCCATTGACCGCGCATCAACAGCGTCGGCATGGACAGCTTCCGCGGATCGACGATGGGCAGGTTTTCGCACATGTCGACGTAGGTCCCGTTGGGGATCGAATCATCCAGCGCACAGATGGCCTCGGCGAAGGCTTCGACCACCTTGTCTTCCGCACAGCCGGGGTGGTCGCGGGAAAAGATGGAGCGGACGAAATCCAGATCGATGGGCCGCCGCCGGTTGGCCTTGAACTCGGGCAGTTTTTTGCGGCGGTTCTCGAGCGTCGGGCTGCCTTCGCCTGTCCAGACCATGGCATCGAGCGCCAAGCGGTCGACCATCCCGGGGTTCCGCTGGGCGAACAACGCGGCGCGCAGCGCGCCCGAGGAAATTCCGTAGAGGTGAACCTTGCCGGCGCCGCGCGTCTCGCGGATATAGTCGCAGGCGGCCTTCAGGTCATCGGCTCCGTCTGAAATCATGAAGTGGGAGTCCCGGTCCTTCGACGAGCGGCCGTAGCCTTCCATGTCGACGCACCAGGTGTCGAAGCCCTTGAGGGCGAACCAATTCATGGCCGAGGAGTAGGGGCGGCCTTCCACATGAAGATCGAAGGTGGGTTGCGAGGCCATGCTGGAGCCGTGCACGAAGACGATGGTGCCGACGCCGCCCAAGGGTTGGTCGAGGTACTTCTCGTACAGGAATATCCTGGCATCGCCCTTGTCGGTCCAATGCTCTTCGCCGATTACGTCTTCTTCAGGTCTCATCGAAGCCCCGGTCATGAATTTCCCGCCCCCATATAGGTTCCAACCCGATCAACCGTGCAGGCTGATTCCACGTCCGGCAAGCAGTAAAATATCTTGTGACCGGCCGGAAACCGATCTAGGAGGCGAGCGCCTCGTAATCTGTTTTCTCGTTCAGATCGATGAACCGCCCCGCCGCCGGCATGGGGTATTTGAGGCCGGTCGCACAATTGAAAAGGACCGCTCTCTCGGATTTACCGATGCGGCCCGAAGCGAGTTCCCGCTTGTACGCCGCCAGCGTGGCCGCGCCTTCCGGGCACAGCAGGATACCTTCCTCCCTGGCGCACTCTTCCTGGGCCGCTTGGATCAGATCGTCATCCACGGCCACGGCGAAGCCGCCGCTTTCCCTGACGGCATTCAGAATCAAAAAATCGCCTAGGGCGGCCGGAACGCGAATGCCGGCCGCAATCGTATGCGCATCCCGCCACGGTTCCGCATGATCCGCTCCCTGCTCGTATGCCTTGACGATAGGGGCGCAGCCCGAAGCCTGGACGGCTACCATGCGGGGACGCTTGCGGCCGATCCACCCAATGGCTTCAAGCTCTTCAAATGCCTTCCACATGCCGATCAGGCCGGTTCCGCCGCCGGTCGGATAGAGGATAATGTCGGGCAGTTGCCAATCGAGCTGTTCGGCAAGTTCCAGTCCCATGGTCTTTTTGCCTTCGATTCGATACGGCTCCTTGAGGGTCGAGGTATCGAACCAATTCATTGCCGTTTCGCCTTCGCCGACAATGCGCCCGCAGTCGTTGATCAAGCCGTTCGCGAGAAACGTTTCGGCGCCCTGAAGAGCGATCTCGCGAATGTTCACCTCCGGCGTGTCCTCCGGGCAAAACACGAATGATTCCATGCCGGCCCGGGAGCAATAGGCGGCGAGAGCCGCGCCGGCGTTTCCGTTGGTCGGCATCGCCATTCGGGTGATGCCGAGCTCCTTCGCCATCGAAACGGCCAATGCCAGGCCGCGGGCCTTGAACGATCCGGTGGGCAGCCTGCCCTCGTCCTTTATGAGAATCTCGCCGCCGCCGAACTTCGCCCGCAGCCTCGGCGCCGCAAGTATGGGCGTCATGACTTCGCCCAGACTGACGATATTTTCGGACTTCCTGACAGGCAGGAATTCGCGGTAGCGCCAAAGCCCGGGTTCCCGATCCATCAGGTCCGGCTTCTCCACCGCCCGGGTCAGGCCATCGAGGTCGTATCGCACAAGCAGCGGCTTTCCGGTTTCGGACAGGCCCTGCACCGTGTCGGCCTCATACTTCCGTCCCGTCCCGCTGCACTCCAAATGCGTCACAAAAGTCGTAACTTCCCGCATCACTCAATGGCCTCGATTAATGGCCTCAATTAATGGCCCGGCAATCCATATCGCGACACGTCCGCCCGGCGTCACGGCCCGTCTTCGCCGACTTCGCCGTCTTCGGGGCCGTAGCTGAAATAGGCCGCGTCGATATCGTCGTGGAGCCGGCGGCAGGACTCGCCGATGCCGCGCAGGGTGGCGCGGATTGCCTCTTCGTCCGCCGGATCGCGGTTCGGCCAGTCGTAGTCGATCGCCGCCGCCAGCCGGCCGGCCCGGCGCCCGGCCTCGGCGATCAGCGGGCGGCCGGCGGAAACGGCGTCGAGCGCCTGGCCGACCTGCCCCAGGGCGTAGCGGATCGAGCGCGACAGCAGCGGGTCGGCAACCAGGAAATCGACCACGGCGGCGGGGTCGTAGTGCAGCGAATGGAGCCGGCCGTAGGCCTCCCGCGCCGCGCAGATACGCAGCAGCGAGAGCCAGTCCGGATCGGCCGCCTGATCGACTGCCTGATTGGCCGTCGGGCCGCCGGCCGGATAGACGGCGAGCTGCGCCTCGAGCAGCGCGGAGATCAGCTGCGCCCGCTCGACGAACCGGCCGAGCTGCAGGAAATGCCAGCCGTCGTCGCGGTACATGTTGCTCCCGGCGATACCGAAGAAGGTGCGCACCGCATCCTCGGTGCGGCGGTAGAAATCGCCCGGCCGGTCCCGCCAGATATCCGTAATGCCGAGGTCGCGCAGGTCGAAAAAGGCGAGGTTCAGGCAGGCCCACAAATCCTCGTCGACCACATTGCGCACCTGGCGGGCGTTTTCGCGCGCGTTGGCGAGGCAGCCGCGGATCGAATCGGGGTTGCCGGCATCGAAGGTCAGGTCGTCGGTCAGGGTGAAGGCGTCGACCAGCATGAACCCCTCGTCGCCCAGGTTCGAGCTGAGTTCGCCGCCGGCCGGCACGCGCCGCAGCCCGCCGTAGAGCCGCCGCCAGCTCTTGTCGATTTCGTCGACCGGCCGGTCCTTCATGGTCTCCAACTGGTCGGCGATCAGCCGGCAGGAATGCTGCGCCCGCTCCAGATAGCGGCCGATCCAGTACAAGCCAAGGGCGCTGCGCGACAGCATGGCGCTAGCCGGAAAGCACCCAGAGGTCCTTGCCGCCGCCGCCCTGGCTCGAATTGACGACGAGGGAGCCGGGGGTCAGCGCGACCCGGCAGAAGGCGCCGGGGACCATGCGGGTCTCCTTTCCGCGCAGGACGAAGGGACGCAGATCGACATGGCGCGGCGCGGCGCCGTCCTCGGTCAGGCACGGCGCGCGGGACAAATCGAGGGTCGGCTGGGAAATGTAGTTTTCCGGGGCGGCGCGGATCTTTTCGGCGAAGTCGGCGCGCTCCGCCGCCGTCGCGTGCGGCCCGACCAGCATGCCGTAGCCGCCCGAGCCGCCGACCTCCTTGACCACCAGCTTGTCCAGATTGTCGAGGGTGTATTCCAGCCCGTCCGGATCGCGGCACAGACGGGTCTCCACATTGGCGAGCAGCGGCTCCTCGTTGAGGAAATAGCGGATGATGTCCGGAACGTAGGCATAGACGCTCTTGTCGTCGGCGACCCCGGTGCCGGGCGCGTTGGCGATGGTGACGTTGCCGAGCCGGTAGGCGTCGAACAGGCCGGGCGTGCCGAGCACCGAATCGGGCCGGAAGGTCAGGGGATCGAGGAAATCGTCGTCGATCCGCCGGTAGATCACGTCAACGCGGCGCAGCCCGCCGGTCGTGCGCATGTAGACGAAGCCGTCGCGGGCGACCAGGTCGGCGCCCTGCACCAGCTCCACGCCCATCTCGCGGGCCAGGAACATGTGCTCGTAGAAAGCCGAGTTGTAGACGCCCGGCGTCATCAGGACGATGGTCGGGTCGGGGCCGCCGTGCGGCGACAGTTCGGCCAGCGTCCGGCGGAGCAGCCGGCCGTAATGCTCGATCCCGCGCACCCGGTGCCGGCGGAACGCGTCGCGCAGGCTCGTCTTGACCGCCGCGCGGTTGGCCAGCATGTAGGACACCCCCGACGGCACCCGCAGATTGTCCTCCAGAACCAGGAAGCCGTCATGGGTCCGCACCAGGTCGGTGCCGCACACCGAGACATAGGCGCCGTGGGGGACGTCGACGCCCTGCATGGCGTCGCGTAACTGCGGGCAGCCGCGCACCAGGTCGGCCGGGCTGACGCCGTCGGCGATGGCCCGGCCGGGGCCGTAGATATCGGCCAGGAACAGGTTGAGCGCCTCGAGACGCTGGCGCAAGCCGCGCTCAAGGAAATCCCAATGTTCGGCGGCGACGATCCGGGGAACGATATCGATCGGGATGATGCGCTCCTGCGCGCCTTCCTCGCCGTAGACCGAAAAGGTGATGCCTTCGTGCAGGAAGGACCGCTCCGCGCGCTCCTGCATGGTCGCCAGCGCGTCCGGCGGCGTCTCGCCGAGGGCGGCCCATAATTCGCGGCAATGGTCCCACGGCGAACCGCCGGTGTCGAACATCTCGTCGTAGAACACCGGATCGGTCTCGTAGCCGGCGAAAAGGTGGCCTTCTTCCGGCGGCGGCGCGCCGCTATCGGCTTCGGTCATGGCCGAATCATAGGAAGCCCCGCGGCGCAGGACAACCTTTATCGGCCCGGCGTTATCGGACCCGGCCGGGGCCGCTTCGCAATCATCGGCGGTGCAAGGCGCTTGTCTAAACGACCCCGGCTAACCCGCGGCGCGGAGATAGCGGTTCATCCGCCGTTCGCCGAGGCGGAAGGCGCCGGTGACGGCCAGCGCCAGGATCAGGTACAGCGCGGCGGCGTAGAGATAGACCGCGTCGTCGTAGCCGCGCGAGAAGACCGAGCGGGTTTCGCCCATCAGGTCGTAGACCGTGATCGTGCTGACCAGCGCGCTGCCCTTGAGCAGGAGGATGACCTCGTTGCCATAGGCCGGCCAGGCGATGCGGATCGCGCGCGGCAGGACGATCCGGCGATAGACCGCCGCCCTCGGCATGCCGCAGGCGTCGGCCGCCTCGACCTCGCCTTTCGGCACGGCGGCAATCCCGCCGCGCAGGATTTCCGCGACATAGGCCGCCGTGTTCAGGCTCAGGCCGAGCAGCCCGCAATATTCGGCGTCGCCGAGCACGATCCAGAGCGGGCCCTCCCGCACCGCCTCGAACTGGGCGAGGCCGTAATAGAGCAGGGCCAGCTGGACGATCAGCGGCGTGCCGCGGAAGAAGTAGATGTAGAGATACGCCGGAACGGAAACCCAGCGCCGGTCCGACCGCCTTGCCAGCGCCAGCGGGACCGCGAGAACCAGCCCGATCATGCAGGCCAGCGCGACCAGCCTGACGGTGATGACCGCGCCGTCGATCAGCCGGTCGCCGTATGTGATCCACAGGTCGAGCATCGGAATCAGACCCCCCGCCGCAGGAGCCGGCGCGGCGCGGCTTCGCCGGCAATCCCGCGATTGGCGCGCCGTTCCAGCCGGGCGCGGAAGACGTCGGAGACGATGGTGAGCAGCAGGTAGAGCACGGTCGCCGCCAGATAGAACTCGAACGGGCGCTGGGTCGCCTCCGCCGCCACGCTGGTCTCGCGCATCAGTTCGTCGAGAGCGATGACGCTGACCAGCGACGTATCCTTGAGCAGGACCATCCAGAGGTTGCCGAGCCCGGGAAGGGCGAAGCGCAGCATCTGGGGAAAGCGGACCCGCAGAAAGACCTGGCGGCGCGTCATGCCGATGGCGAGCGCGGCCTCGATCTGGCCTTTGGGCACGGCGATGAGGGCGCCGCGGAAAACCTCGGAAGCGAAGGCGCCGAAGATCAGGCCGAGGGCGAGCGACCCGGCGAGCCGCTTGTTGAAATCAAACCCGCCGTCATGGCCGAAGAGCCCGAGCAGCGCCTCGACCGCCGCGCCGCCGCTGTAATAGACCAGCAGGATGATCAGCAGTTCCGGGATGCCGCGGATGAGCAGGCTGTAGGTCTCGGCGATGCCGCGCAGCACGCGCGAGCGCGAGAGCTTGGCGCCGGCGGCCGTCAGGCCGAGACCGAGCCCGATGGCCAGGGAATAGAGCGCGATCTCCAGCGTGACGAGGGCGCCGGCGACCAGTTCGTCGCCGAAGCCCGTGTCCCCGAACCGGAGGATTTCGGGAATCATCTAGTAGATGTCGAACGGGAAATATTTGGCGTTGATCTTGGCGTAGGTGCCGTTCTCGCGCAGCGCCAGAATGGCGGCATTCACCTTCTCGAGCAGCGCGGTGTCGTCCTTGCGGGCCGCGATGCCGATCTTGTCGTCGTTGCTGATCTGGCCGCCGGCCATCTCGAAACCCTCGTTCTTCCCGACCCAGTCGTAGGACGGCAGGAGGTCCGACAGAATGGCGTCGAGCCGGCCGGCCTTCAGGTCGAGCCAGGCGGCGGTTTGCTTGTCGTAGACCTTGATTTTGGCGATCTTGCGGTAGTTGTCTTCGAGATATTGCGAACTGACCGTCGCGCGCTGGGCGCCCAGGGTCTTGCCCTTGATGCCGTCGGCCGTCGGCTTGAAGCCGCTGCCCTTTTTCGCGACGAACTGGAGATAGTTCGAATAGTAGGGCGTCGAGAAGGCGATCTTCTTCCTGCGCTCCTCGGTGATCGACATGCTGGCGACGATCAGGTCGTATTTCTTCGCCAGCAGGCCGGGAATGATGCCGTCCCAGTCCTGCGCGACCAGGGTGCATTTCACTTTCATATGGGCGCAGATGGCCCTGGCGAGGTCGACGTCGAAGCCGACCAGTTCGCCTTTGGCGTTCTTGCTGTTGAAGGGCGGGTAGGCGCCTTCGGTGGCGATCCGGAGGTCGCGGGCGGCAGCCGGCGCCGAGAGCATGGCCCAGCCGACCATTGCGGCCGCGGCAAGCAGAGCGATTTTGCGGATCATTGCGATGGATCTCCCTGACCAGTTCAATTTTCGCCGGCCGCCCCCTCGGCAAACGACGCGATTCCCGATCGGGCTTCCGCAATTCGGCCGGGGGCAACCGCGGTATTCCAGCTTAACATCGGCCGCTACATCGAACTAAACAGAAACTGCCGCAACCGCGCCGATTTGGGCGCGCCGAACAGCTCGGCCGGCGGGCCCTCCTCCTCGATCCTGCCCCGATGCAGGAAAATCGTGCGGTCGGATGCTTCCCGGGCGAAGCCCATCTCGTGGGTCACGACGATCATGGTCCGGCCTTCCCGGGCAAGGTCCCGCATCACCCGCAGCACCTCGCCGACCAGTTCCGGATCGAGGGACGAGGTCGGCTCGTCGAACAGCAGCACCTTGGGCCGCATGGCCAGCGCCCGGGCGATCGCGACGCGCTGCTGCTGGCCGCCGGAAAGTTGCGCGGGATAGCTGTCGTACTTGTCCTCCAGGCCGACCTTTTCCAGCAGCGCCATGGCTTCCTCGCGCGCGGCGGCCTTGCCGCGCTTCAACACCCGGACCGGCCCTTCGGCAACGTTCTGCGCCACCGTCAAATGGGCCCAGAGATTGAAGCCCTGGAACACCATGCCGAGCTTGGAGCGGAGCCGGACGATCCGTCTCCTCTCGGCGCCGGTGAGCCCGCCGGCGCGGCCGGTGGGGACCGGGAATTCCTCTCCATCGACGACGATCCGGCCGCGGTCCGGAATTTCCAGGAAGTTGAGGCAGCGCAGGAGGGTGCTCTTGCCCGATCCGGAACTGCCGATGACGGCGATGACCTCGCCGGCCGCCGCGGACAGCGTCACCCCCCTCAGGACCGTCAAGTCGCCGAAGCGCTTGTGAATGTCCTCGGCGATCAGGACCGGGCCGGCCGCCGCTGCGGGATGTCCTGGCATCCCTCCATCCTCAAAAAGCGGGGCGGGCCGTCAAGGTCCGATTCCGCCGGACGGAGTGACGAACGAATCTTAACCATCGAATGAAGAGCCGGCTTCGAACCTTCCGCACTGGCATTTCTCATCGAAACCTCTTATATTCTTTCCAGATTAGAGGAAGGATTATGGCGATGAGGCCCGAAAAACCAGCGCTGTCGGCCAATGAAGCAGCTTGTGTGACGGGAGTGCCGTTGAAGCAGGTGCATCGGATCATCGATGCAGGACTGTTGGGCGACTCCGTGAAGAGCCGTAAAGGCGCGCGTGTGATTTTGAAACACGCGCTGGTCGGCCTGAAGCTTGCTCATGAAACGACCGAGATCTTGACCTTGGAAGGTCGGCGGCGGCTTGTACGCCATGTCCTCGACGATCCCGAGGCGAGGACGATCCGAGAGGACGCGGTTTCCATCGATGTGCGCCCCATGAAGAACGATGTGAAGCGAGGCATTACATCGCTGGAGAGGGCCAGAAAAATGATCGTGAGCGACAAGGACATTCTGGGCGGCGTGCCGTGCTTCAAGGGCACGCGGATTGCCGTTCACGATATTGCCGAAATGCTGGCCAATGGGGACCAAGCTGCTGCGATTCTTGCGGCCTACCCGACGCTGACCGAAAGGCAGGTGACTGCAGCCGCAATCTACGCCGAGGCGTACCCCCGTCGCGGTCGTCCACGCCGGCAGCCGGAGTGGCGGGAAGCCAGGCAGCGCATCTCAAAAAAGGTTGAGCTCGACAAGCTGCTGCAGGCCTCTTGAAGTTTCTGATCGACGAATGCCTGAGCCCTGATCTTGTCGCAATCGCGCGGGACCGGGGTTTCTCCTTGTCGATGCACGTCACTTGGCTCGGTCTCCGATCCAAAAAGGATTGGACCATCGTTCGACGCGCCGTCGAAGACGGCTATGTGCTCGTCACCAACAATACGACGGACTTCACATCTCTCGTTGGCCGCGAAGTCGTCCATGCCGGACTTGTCTGCCTGAATGTCGCACCTCGCCTCATGAGCCTGCGGGTCCAGGGGGTATTGTTCGAACTCGCCTTGGATCAGTTGGCTGGTGACGAGCCCGTTAACGACGTGATCGAGGTCACCCTGACTACTGATCGGAAGGTCAGGATCGATCGATACCGCTGGCCCATGGATCACCAGGAACCCGCCGAAGTGTCGCCTCAGGCCGTCACGAGCCCGATAAAATTGTCGATCAATAGACGCCCCGCATCAAATGAGCCCGTTCGCGGGACGAAATCATCGGCCGAAGCGCCACAGGCAACGAACGACACGGCGTTCCGGTCAAACCAGCTCATGGCCTGGTCCCTGCCGTACTCGGGATGAGGCTGCACACCCCACACCGGGCCGTTTCGCCAGCGCCAAATCTGGTTGGCGCAGTTCCCGTTGGCGGCCAGGACCTCGATGTCCGGATGATCGGCGCCGACCTCGTCTCCATGCCAGTGGAGTATTTCAAACGCCTCCGGAAGTCCCGCGAGCAGCGGATCGCCGCCCGAGGAATCCCGTGACAGCTCAAGCGGGCCGTACCCCATCTCCCTCACCTCCCGCGTGGTCACCACACTGTTGCCGAAAAGGGCCGCGGCGAGAACCTGACTGCCGAAGCACAGTCCCAATATGGGCACCTTCGCGTCGGCGAGGATGACGAGATGGTCCTTGAGCGGGGGGATCCATTCCTCATCGTCGCGGGCGCCGTTGAAACTCGGGCTGACGTATACGCCGCAAAATTCGTGATCCGACGGAAACCGGCCCTCGTTCGTCCGATGCCGCTCGATCGCCAGGCCGGAGGCTTCAAGCGCCTCGTCCACATACCCGCGGGTCTGGGCCGTGGCCCAATTGTCAAGGTACAGAAACCGGCCTCTAGCCGATCGTCTTGGAGACATCGACGTCGACCCCGTAGTCGCTTTCGGCATCTTCGGCCGTGATGAGCCCATCCAGAACGTCGTCGACGACGGCCTGCCGGTCCCGGTCCCGGGGGTCGCCGTAGCCGCCGCCGCCCGGAAGCTCCAGAATCAGCCGGTCTCCGTAGGGTACGGACTGGCGCCCCTTGCTCTCCAGCTCCGGGCCGGACTTGAGCCGAACCTCGCCTTTGGCGCCGTCCATACCGCCAAATCTCCCGCGCGGAGGATTCCATGTTCTGTCGAACATGGCGGCGACGCTGAACGGCGTCCCGGCCTCTCCCCCGATTTCGATTGTTTGACCAAGTCCGCCGCGAAACTTGCCGGCGCCCCCTGACCGCTCCCGCAGTTCCTTGCGCCAGATGACCAGCGGGAAACAGGTCTCGACGGCTTCCACCGGCGGGGTGCGGACGCCGCTCGGAAAGGCCGTCGTGGAAAGCCCGTCCATCGTCGGCCGGCCGCCCGTTCCGCCCGTGTTGAACATGATGACGTCATAATCCTCGGACAGTTCATCGGCCGACGCGATGACCTCCGGCGCGACGCCCGTCGGCCCGCCCCTCAACATCGGATTCCACATGGCCCCGGCGCCCTCCGCCGGAACCCGGTCGGGAATGACGGGAGCCAGGCAGCCGAAAACGACATCCGGCAGCATCTGGCCTATGACATGCCGCGCGGATACGGGCATGGGCCGGACGGCGTTCAGTATGCCGCCTTCCGGCGCCGATACGGTGATGGGCTCGATCGATCCCGCATTGCACGGGATGTTCGGGCCGATGATGCAGTTCACGCCAAAGGTCGTGTAGGCGAGCGTAAAATTGTGAACCAGGTTGATGCCGTAGGTGCTGGCCGGCGATGAGCCCTCATAGTCGATATGGATGTGATCGTCGGCAATGGTCAGCCTGGCTTGAATCCTGATAGGTTCGTCGAAGCCGTCCAGTTCGACCGAATGCGGATAATCGCCGTTCGGCAGTTTCCCGATCGCGTTGACGATGCTCTTGCGGGACTGGTCGATTATGTAATCGCCGACCTCCTCGATATCGTCGATCTCGAACTCCTCCAGCATGCCGACGAGCCGCCTGGCGCCGTCGTCGTTGCAGGCCATCATGGCGTAAAAGTCGCCTTCCATGTCGGTGGGATTCCTGACATTGGTCCTGAGCAAGCCCATCAGGTCCTCGTTCACCACGCCTTCACGGGCCAGGTGCATGATCGGGATGTTGATGCCTTCCTCGAAACATTGCCGGGCATCGGGCCCGAATCCCAAGCCGCCCATGTCCACGATGTGACATGTATTGGCCAGAAGACCGACCGCGCGGCCCTTGTGGAATGCGGGCGTCACGACGGTGACGTCGTGATAGTGACCGACGGACAGCCAGGGATCGTTGGTCACGAACACATCGCCCGGCTTCATGCCGTCGATCGGGAACTTCGCCAGGAAATGCTCGACACAGATCGCCATGGAGTTGACATGGCCCGGCGTTCCGGTAACCGCCTGCGCCACCATCTGTCCCCGCCTGTTGAATACGCCGGCGGACAGATCGCCGCATTCCCGGACCGACTGGCTGAACGCCGTATGAATGACCACTTGCGCCTGCTCCTCGATCGCGGCGATCAGGCGATTCCAGATTAGCTGATAGCGAATTTCGTCGAACTGGCCCATCTTTGGTCTCCCCTACCGAGCCCGGCGTGACAGCTCGATTGCTCCATTGGAAACGATTTTAGCGCTGAAGCTCGATCCCACCAACGTCGAGGTCTCGTCTTCCACGATTATGGCGGGACCCGTCACCTCGGCGTCCGGCGGCAACTCGTCCCGAACGTAGACCGCATGGTCGATCAATCCGAGGGTCGCGGGATCGAAAGCCTTGCGGCATTCCGGTTTGGGACCGGAGGCGGAAGAAAAGGCGCCGGCGGCGACATTGTCGGGCCGGGATGCCGTGCTCACCGTGACCGACCAGGCCACAACCTCGGCATCGACGATATTCTTCATGTTTCGCCCAAACACTTCCGCATAGCGTTCGTCGAACAGATCCTTGAGCGTATTGCCGGCGCCCTCGTCGAAGACGCCGTCCGGTACATCGACAACGATTTCATGGCCCTGACCGCAATAGCGCATGTAGGCCTGCCGGCGCACGTCGAGGCCGCTTGCCGGGCCGCCGCCCAGCCTTACATAACCTTCCGCCTCGTCCTGCATCTCCTTCAGCGCATCGTTGACCCGTCCGGCTTCGAAGGACTCCATTTGCTGGTAGAAGGTTCTGACCACCTCATAGGACACCGGCGCCCTCAAGAATCCGACGGCGGATCCGACACCGGCATTTCTGGGAATCAGGATTTTGGAGATGCCCAGCTTCTCCGCGAGCCGGCAGGCGTGGAGCGGCGCGCCGCCGCCGAACGCGATCAAGGTCCGGTCATCCACATTCTTGCCGCTCTCGATCGCATGTACCCGGGCGGCGCTGGCCATGTTCTCGCAAACCGTCTCCGTAACCCCGAACGCGGCATCGGCCGGCGGCACGTTCATCGGCGTCCCGATGGTTTTCTCGATGGCTGACGCCGCGGCCTGCCTGTCCAGTTTCAATTTGCCGCCGGCGAAATTGTCGGGATCGATCGCCCCCAGCAGCAAATTCGCATCCGTTATCGTCGGTTCTGTCGCACCCTGACCGTAGCAAGCCGGTCCGGGACTCGACCCCGCGCTCCGGGGCCCGACGCTGATGCGGCCGAGCTCGTCCATCCAGGCAATCGACCCGCCGCCGGCGCCGATCTCCACCATCTCGATGACGGGAATTCGAAGCGGAATTCCGCTGTCCTTGCGAAACCTGTAGACCCGCGCCACCTCGAACCTGCGGCTCGACTGCGCGCGGCCCCCGTCGACGAGACAGATTTTCGCCGTGGTTCCACCCATGTCGAACGACACCACCTTGTCCATGTTGTTGGACTTGGCGATCTCGCCGGCAAAAATCGCGCCTCCGGCAGGCCCCGATTCGACCAGCCGGACCGGAAATTTTCTGGCCGTTTCCACGGTGGTCAGGCCGCCGCTCGACAACATCAGCAACAAGGGGCTGTCGTAACCCGCCTCCTTGAGCCTGCTCTCGAATTTCTCGAGGTAGCGGGCCATACCCGGCTGGACATAGGCATTCGCGCAGGTCGTCGAGAACCGTTCAAACTCCCTGAATTCCGGAGACACCTCGGATGAGATCGAGATCGACCAATCCGGGCGCCGGGACCCGATATAGTCCCGGACCATGATCTCGTGAACGGGATTGACGTAGGCATGGACGAACGCGACCGCGACGGACTCCGTATTTGCGGCATCCAACGCCGGGAGCAGCGTCTCCAGGCTGTCCTCGGTGAGGGGCACCAGCGCCTCGCCCCGGGCATTCAGGCGCTCGGGCACCGTAAACCGCCGCCTGCGCGGCACCAGCGGTTCGGGCTTGACGATGTTGATGTCGTATTGTTCCGGCCGGCCTTCGGTGCCCATTTCTATGGTGTCGCGAAAACCATCCGTGGTGACGAGCGACGTCGTCGCCCCTTTTCGTTCGATTATCGCGTTCGTCGCCAGCGTCGTGCCGTGAATAATCACGCCGATATCGTCCGGGGAAATGCCCCCCTCCGCCAACACCTCATCCAGGGCTTTCATGCAGCCGAGGGAGGGATCGTCCAGGGTGGTCAGCACTTTCGCCGTCAACCGTCTGCCGGCGCCTTCGAGGACCACGTCGGTGAAGGTTCCCCCGATGTCCAACCCTACGCGATACTTGTCATCTTGATTGGGCATGTCCCCGGTATTCCTCGAGCCCACCGCATGTTCCATTGGAACGTCCTTGACCGTATTTGACTGTAAAGGAAGCACGCTGCAGACCGTCGATAAATTTCGACACGATTTCGGGAAATATCGACAAGGGCCGGTGTCCCGCCTAGGCGAGAACCCGCCTTGTGGAAATCGCCATTCCGGGCCGCCGGTCCTCCTGGGGAGATTTGCCGAACTCGGCTTTGTAGGTACGGGAAAAATGCTCCAGGCTTCCGAAACCGCTCGCCACCGCCACCTCGATCAGCGGCAGTTCGGATTGCAGCAGGAGGCGCCTGGCGTGGAGCAGCCTGATGCGGCGGTAGTAGCGGACCGCGGATGTCTTTACGTGCTCCTTGAACATCCTTTCGAGTTGACGCTGAGAGATACCCACCTGGGCGGCCAGCCTGGATATGGGAATTGGGTCCTCTATGTTGCCTTCCATCAGGTCCACAACCTGAAGAACCCGGGGGTTGGTTATGCCGAGACGGAACCGGTTCGACGTTCTTTGGTTGTTCTCCGCATTCCGGATTTCGCCCATGATGAACTGATCGGAAACCTCGGCGGCCACATTGTGGCCGAAATGGACGCTGATCAGATGGAGCACCAAATCCATTGCGGCCGTTCCGCCCGCGCAGGTAAACCGGTCACGGTCGATTTCGAACAGATTCCGGGTCGCCTCGACCCGCGGATAGGTCTCGATGAAACTGTCGAGAAACTGCCAGTGGATGGTCGCCCGGTATCCGTCCAGCAGGCCGGCTTCGGCGAGGAAGATGGAGCCCGCCCCCAGTGCGCCGAGATGGGCGCCCTTGCTGTCCAGCATCCGCAGCCAGGATTTGACGGGCGCCCCCACCGACAAGACCGGTTCGAACCCGACGCAGCAGATCGCATTGGGGAAATAGCCCGCATCCTTTAGAGCACAGTCGGCGACGATGGACATGCCGTTGATGGCCTCCACCGGCCGGCCGTCCCGGGAAATGAACGTCCACTCGAAGAGCTTTTCGTCGCAGATCCGATTGGCCATCCGAAGGGGGTCGATGGCGTTTATGAACGGGACGATCGAGAACTTCCGGGCCAGATAGATCCCGATTTTGATGGGACCGGCGGTGTCGGTTACTTTCAGCATGAACGCATCCGTCCGCGAAGGGTGGCTGGTTTGCGGGTCGGTCTCATCCCCGGGCGACTCCGCTAGCGGGTATCCATCGTCGACGGAAGCCAGGTGGCGATTTCCGGAAAAATCGTCAGAAGTACGACGCCGACGATCATCAGGCAAAAGAACGGGATGGTCGCCCGCGCGACCTTGAAGATGCTTATGCCCGTCAGCCCCTGGATAACGAACAGATTGAACCCGAGCGGCGGCGTGATTTGCGCCATTTCGACGACGATGATGACGAAGATGCCGAACCAGATGAGGTCGAAGCCGGCCGACGTCACCAGCGGAAGCACGACGGTGGTGGTCAGCACGATCATGGATATTCCCTCGATAAAGCAGCCCAGCACGATATAGAGCAGGCACAAGGCCGCCATGAGGGCAAAGGGGTGCAGGTTGAAGGATCCGATCCAGCCCGCGAGCGCCGCCGGCAGGCCCGAAAACGCCAGGGACGTCGTGAGGAACGCGGCGCCCGTGAGGATGAAGAAAATCATGCAGGTCAGCCTGGTCGCGCCGAGCAGGCTTTCCGAAAACGTCTTCCAGTTGAGTGTACCGGTCCAGGCGGACAGCAGGAGGGCGCCGATGACGCCGCCGGCGGCGGCCTCCGTCGCCGTGGCGATGCCGAGATAGATCGAACCGATCACGGCGGCGATCAGCAGGACCACGGGGATCAGTCCCTTCGAACGCCGCAGTTTCTCCCGAAAACCGGTTTTCAGATCGTCCAGGGGAACGCTGCCGGTCTTGAGAATCGCCGACAAGCCGATATAGCCCATGAACAATGCGATCAGCATGAGACCGGGAAACACCCCGGCCAGAAACAGCCTGACGATCGAGACGTCGGCGGCCACGCCGTAAACGATCATGATGATCGACGGCGGGATCAGCAGACCCAGCGTTCCCGACCCGGCCAGACTGCCGATGCTCAAATTCTGGTCGTAGCCCTGCTGCTTGAGTTCGGGCAGGGACATGCGGCCGATGGTGGCGACGGTCGCCGCCGAAGAGCCGCAGACGGCGGCGAAGATTCCGCACCCGACCACGTTCACGTGCATCAGCCGTCCCGGCAGCCATCGCACCCAGGGGGCCACGCCCCGAAACAGGATTTCCGACAGCCGGGCCCGGAACAGGATCTCTCCCATCCATATGAAGAGGGGCAGCGCGGCCAGCGTCCACGACGCCATGGTCCCCCACACCGACGTCGCCAGCGATTTCTCGACCGGCACCGTCCCGAAGAACGTCAGGCCGATCCAGCCGACCCCCAAGAGGGAAAGGGCGATCCACAGCCCGGATCCCAGAAACAGGGCGAGGAAAATGACCAGGGTCACCGCGATTTGAGTGAGTTCGGGGGTCATGAGCCTGCCCTGCTATTCCAGGTTTTCCACCGAACCGCCCAGGGACTCGCTCGCGACCATGTAGGGCGGCGTTCGTCCCCGAAGGGAGGCGATCACGTCGTCCAGCACGGCGATGGTCAACAGGAGTGAACCGAGACCGATGGAGATTTGGGGAATCCAGATGGGGATCACGATGAGGCCCTGGGACAGCTCCTCGAACCGCAGGGAGTCCCAGGCCATATCGAAGGCCGAGTAGGTCAGGAAGCCGATGAAATAGAGCGCCACCGCCATGACGCCCAGCTCCATGAGCCGGCGCGCCATGCCGTCGAAAAGGTGGATGACGACCGTTACGCGGATGTGGCTGCCGTGCCGGTAGGTATAGGCGAGAGGCAGGAAGCCGGTCGCGACGACGCTCCAGGCGGTCAGGTCGTCGGCCCCCTTTACCTGAATGCCCAGCTCCCGGCCGATCACCTGGGCGCAGATGAGCAATCCGATAATGACGATAAACGAGGCGGCTAGGACTCCCCCGGCGAAATACAAGAAATCCAGGGTTCTTCTGACCATGCCGCCCTCTGGTTATGGCGCCCCGCCGCGGCGGAGGGTGCGCCGCCGCGGCCGGGTCAACTTTACTACTTCCCTAGCGCATTATAGGCGGCGATGAACTTCTTGCCACGGTCACCCGCCTTGGCCAGCCACTCGTCGACCATCCTGGCGCCGATTTTCTCGAGCTGGGCCAGGAACGCCGGATTCGGCGGCTCGACGGTCATGCCGTTCTTCGCCAGATTGGCGGTCAGGCCCGCCTGAACATTGGCGCTCATGATCCAGCCGCGGGCTTCCGCCTTGGCGGCCGCGCGCATCACGGCGCGTTTCGTGTTTGCATCGAGCCCGTCGAAGGCGCGGGCGTTCATGATGACCATGTTCTTGTTGTTCATGGCGTTCACGTCGTAGTAGTGGGACGTGAAATCCCACGCCTTCGTATAGTTGCCGGTCGCCGCCGAGGTGATCATCGCGCTGACGACGCCGGTGGCGAATGCCTGAGGCACCTCGGCGGACTGAACCGTGGTCGGCACGGCGCCCATCAGTTCGGCGAAGCGGGCGGTCAAGGCGTTGTAGGCCCGGAACTTCACGCCCTTGTAGTCGCTGGTCGAATTGATCGGTTTCTTGGCGTACAGGCCCTGGCCCGGCCACGGCACCGCGAACAGCGCCGTGAGGCCCTGGGATTTCAGCTTGGCTTCGATATGCGGCAGGGTCAGTTCATACACTTCCCAGGCCGTCGGCTGTCCCTTGGACAGAAACGGGATGCCGTCGACCTCGAAGAACGGATCTTCCTTGCCGTAGGCGGAGAGCAGAATCTCCCCCAGCTGGACCTGACCCGTCTGCACGCCGCGCTTGATCTCCGGCATCTTGAGAAGCGAGGCGCCGGTATGGAGCGTGATGTTCAGCTTGCCGCCCGAATCGCGGGCGACCTCCTTGGCGAAACGAACGATATTCTGGGTGTGGAAGTTGTTGTCCTTGTAGGCGGTCGCCATATTCCATTTGGTCTGGGCGTCCGCGGCGGCCGCGCCGAGCGCAACCACGGCGGCGGCGGATATGGAGAGAATTTTCTTCATTTGAGCCTCCCGGGTGAAGGATTGAGGTTTACAAATCGGGGAACGGCCTCCGTCGCAATTCCGAGATTCCCCGACTTGACGGGCGCGAATTTTGCAATTCATGCCTGCCGGCGAGTTCAAAGTATCCGAGCCCGCCTCTTGGGAGACATGACACAATTCGCCATTAATTGGAAGATAATCGACATCGGCCGGGCGGCGTCGCCCAGGCGCCTTCGGCCGCGAGCCATGCACCGGACGCATAGCGGTAAGCCGTTGAAATAACGTGATTTCCAATTTTTTCCAATTCGCGCCGTTTCGCGGGAATGGACATTCATGGACATTCATGGACATTTATTGACACCCATTTGGGGGGTACCCCCCATTTGGCACGTACAAAATTGCATGGCTCGCCCTCAGACGCAAAACGGCCGCCCGGGTAAGGGGGCGGCAGATGTCTATACATTTAGCTCAAACGCGCGCGGGGACAAGGGGGCGCAACTACTCCCTCTCCCCCTTCTTTCCAGCCTTCGTAGCCGAAGGCTACTTCGGCGGAGTAGGCTAGGGGGAGAGGGAACTCGATACTGGACGGCCGGGCGTCATTGGCATAATATGCCAATGACCGGGAGGCGCCCATGGCCACACGCAATGTCGTTCTCACAGCCGAGCAATCCGAATTGGTCGATCATCTCGTGACGTCCGGCCGCTATCAGAATGCCTCGGAAGCGATGCGCGCCGGGCTGCGGCTGCTGGAACGGGAGGAAGCGGAGTTCGGCATCCTGCGCGGCCGCCTGGAACGCGGGCTGGAACAGGCGCGCGGCGGTGACTTCGCCGAAGGTTCCGGGGAGGATGCCGTCCGCCGCGCCTTCGCCCGGGCCCGCTCAACCCGGTGACACCCAAAGCGTGGCGTTTGACGCGACAGGCGGAAGCCTCGCTGACCGGCATCGCCGAATGGACCATCGAGACCTTCGGGGCGCGGCAGGCGGACGCCTACGAGGCCGAGCTTATCGCCTGCTGTAACGGGATTGCCGCCGGCACGGCGCCGGTCCGCTCCTGCCGGCGCCTGATCGACCCGGCCCTCGACGACACCCTGAACTTCGTCCGCTGCGGTATGCATCTCGTCATATTCGTCGAACGGGACGAGACGATGATTATCGTCGATTTCCTGCACGGCCGCTCCGACCTGCCGCGCCGGGTCGCTGAACTGCCGCTCGACGACTGAAGGGGCGCCTGCGCGCATGCCCGCCCCAGGCAAGACCGTCCCCGCCGCGACTCAAACCGCCGTATCCCCGCCCGCCTGCTGAATCGCCCGCCAGACCTTTTCCGGGCTCGCCGGCATCTCGACCTGCGGCGCGCCGATGCGGTGGAGCGCGTCGTTGACGGCGTTCATCACCGCCGGCATGGCGCCCACCGTCCCGGCCTCGCCCACGCCCTTGACGCCGAGGGGGTTGCGTTCGGTCGGCACTTCGTTGGCGCTCAGACCGTAATGGCAGAAATCGTCGGCGCGGGGCATGACGTAATCCATGAACGAGCCGGACAGCAGCTGGCCCGAGTCGGCGTCGTAGGCGACGTCCTCCATCAGAATTTGTCCCGCGCCCTGCGCGATGCCGCCGTGGATCTGGCCGTCGAACAGCAGGGGATTGAGGATCGTGCCCGCATCGTCGACGCACCGGTAGCCGACCAGCGAGACCTTCCCCGTATCCGCGTCGATCTCCACTTCCGCCAGATGGGCGCCGTTGGGAAACGTGGCGCCCCCGTCCAAGGCGAAGTCGCCCCGCTCGTAGAGGCCGGGCGAGACGCCGGGCGGCAGCTTGTTCTTCTGAAACGCCGCCCCGGCCACCTCGTCCAGGTCCACCGTCCGGTCGGTGCCGGCGACGGCGAACGCGCCGTCCCGGTACTCGATGTCGTGGGCGCCCGCTTCGAGCAGATGGGCGGCGATGGACTTCCCTTTTTCGATAATCTTGTCGGCCGCCACCGCTATCGCGGAGCCCGCCAGAATCGCCGAGCGCGCCCCGAACGTCCCCATCCCGGCGGTGACCTGGTCGGTGTCGCCGAAGCGGTAGCGGATGCGGCCGGGGTCGATGCCGAGCCGGTCGGCGAGAATCTGGCGGAACGCCGTCTGGTGGCCCTGACCGTGATCCATGGCCCCGCACAGAAGGGTAACGCCGCCGCCGCTGTCGAATCGAACCTCGGCGTGCTCGAAATTGGTGTTGCCCACCCCGCAGACCGTGTTGGACATGCCGATGCCGCGATATTTGCCGTACTGCCGGGCCCGCCGCCGGCGTTCCTCGAAGGCGTCGTAGGCGCCCTCGGCAAGGCACTCGTCCAAATTCTTCGGGAAATCGCCGCAATCGTAGGTAACCCCGAAGGCCGTCGTATACGGCATCATATGGGCGCCGATCATGTTGCGGCGGCGCAGATCGGCGGGGTCGATGCCCAGCCGGCGCGCCGCCTCGTCGACCATGACTTCGACCACATGCGCCGGTTCGGGCTTGCCGCCGCCGCGGTAATGGGCGTTCAGCATGATGTTGGTGAATATTCCGGTTACCCGGGCGTGAACGGCCGGCGTCCGGTAAACCCCGGCCAGTCCGGCGAGGCCGGCGGTCGCCGAAACCATGTTTCTGTCCGAGGTGAAATAGGCGCCGACGGGAACCTTGGTGTGGGTGCGCAGCCCGAGAAACCGGTACTCGCCGTCGAGGGCCAGCTCCGCGTCGACAAGGCCGCCGCGCCCCTGGTCGTCGGACAGCAGGCTCTCCGAGCGCTCGGCGATCCACTTGACCGGCCGCCCGACGATCTCCGAGGCCCAGAGCCCCAGCGCGTATTCGGGCGGGCAGCCGCCCCGGGTGCCGAAGCCGCCGCCCATATTGTCGCAGACGACCCGGAACTTCGCCTGCGGCTCGCCGAAAATCTGCTCGGCCAGCATCCCCCGGATGCGATGAACCGACTGCACCGTCGCCCGCAGGGTGTAGCGGTCCTCGAACGGGTCGTACTCGGCGATACAGCCGCGGTTTTCCATGGGACTGCCGGCGACCCGGTTG
Source organism: Rhodospirillales bacterium (assembly GCA_022822205.1). Lineage (GTDB taxonomy): Bacteria > Pseudomonadota > Alphaproteobacteria > Rhodospirillales > UBA2165 > JAJDXO01. Next base: position 43,433 of record JAJECC010000109.1, read on the forward strand.
ACGCAGACCCGATGGCGGACGATATGGGCCGCTTCGGCGAACGCCGCATCGACCGCCGCCGCATCGCCGACTTCGTGGAAGAACGCCTCGTTGCCGGGACTGTCCGCCCAAATGGCCGGCGCGTCCGGGGCGAGCGCCTGGTCGACGCCGACGACAACCGGCAGCGGGACGTACTCGACGCGGATCAGTTCGGCGGCGTCCTTGGCCTGGTCCACCGTTTCGGCGACGACGAACGCCACCGCCTGTCCGGCGAACCGCACGCGGCCCTGCGCCAGGAGAGGCTGCGGCGTGTAGAGACCGGGCGAGCCGTCGCTTCGCCTGGTCGGACCTGCGATCTTCAGACTGCCGAGCCCCCGGGCCGCCAGCTCTTCGCCGGTGAGAACCGCCAGGACACCCGGCGCCGCCCGCGCGGCCGTAATGTCGATACCGGCGATGTCGGCATGGGCGTGGGGCGAACGCAAGACCCAGGCCCGGGCCTGACGCGCCTCGGCCACATCGTCGACATACCGGCCCCGGCCCTGGAGAAGCCGCGAATCCTCGCCGCGCCGAACGGCATCGCCAATGCGGACCTTGTTCATCTGCTATCCCTTCCCCGGTCTGAAACACCCGCCGTTAGTCTAGTCTGGCGGCCGGGTTTTCCAAGGCCGCCGGCTAGGAAAAGATAACCTGAATATCCGTGTACTCGGCCAGTCCTTCCTCGGCGAACTCGACGCCGACGCCCGGCGGAACCGACAAATTGGTCAGGATCGATTCCCCAGGCGCGCCGGCAGGCTGGCCGGCCCGTTGATGAAACTGCCGCGCAGTCTTTGCAGTGGTGTGATCGCCTCAATATCAGGAAAACGTTTTAACAGAGCCGAGAACGCCAGCCTGACCTGCAGGCGGGCAAGCGGTGCGCCGAGGCAAAAGTGTGGGCCGCGGAGGCCGAAGGACATATGGGGATTGGGGCTGCGGGTGATGTCGAACCGGTGGGGCGCGTCGAAGACTTCTTCATCCCTGTTGCCGGAGACAAACCAGACGACGACCTTGTCCCCCTGTTTAACCTCCTGGCCCAATAAGGTGACGTCGCGGGTCGCGGTCCGGCGCATATGGAAAACCGAAGACGCCCAGCGGATGATTTCGTCCGCTGCGCCGGCCGCATGACCGTCGATGTCTTGGAGCCAGAGCGTCTTTTGATCCGGGAACAGGCGCAAGGCATCCAACCCGTTCACCAGTGAGGATCGAGTGGTGTCCGCGCCCGCGGAGCCGAGGAGTCCGAAAAAGGCGCCGAGTTCATCAATAGTAAGCGGCGCGCCGTCAATCTCCGAATGGGCGAGCACGCTCATGACGTCGTCGGTGGGCTCCTCCCGCCGCTGCTCGCCCAGCCAGCGGCCATAAGCCTGAAATTCACGGCCCGCCTCCGCCGCGCCCGCCTGGTCGCCGCCGAAGCGGGGGTCAGCCGAAAAGAAGGTCCGGTCCGCCAGGTGCAGCATGCGTTCGTGGTCTGTTTCGGACACCCCCATCAGGTCGAAGAACACACTCATGGGCAACCCGGTGGCAAAATCCTGCACGAAGTCGATGTCGGATTTGCCGGCCATCTTGTCCAGGAGCGCGTCGATCCGCGCCTGGATGGAGGACTCGATCTTGGAAAGGGCACGTGGCGTAAACTCCGGGCTGACGACCTTGCGGTATTTGGAATGCTCCGGCGGGTCCATCTCCAGCATGGAATTCTGCGACGCCCTCGGGACGCCGTCCTCGAACATGGCCTGAATGCCGTCGCGGCTGCTGAAGCTCTCCGTGTCCAGGATGACATCGAGAATATCCTGGTAGCGGACGACGGCCCAAAACCCCTTGCTGCCGGAATCGGGATGCTGGTGCCAGGAGATCGGCGCTTCTTTCCGCAATGTGGCGAAACAGCCCAGGAAATCATCCCGTTCGAACGTATCCAGGGAGGCCAGATTGATCTCCGAAACCGGTAAAAATGACTCTACGAATTGCATCCGATTACCTCCGGCAGCGTCCGGCTATGGCGCCACGCCGGGCAGCCATAAGGCCATCTCGGGGATAAACAGCACCAGGACCAGCAAAAGTGCCTGGGCGGCCACAAAGGGCAGCACGCCGATATAAATCTGGCCCAGGGACACCTCCGGCGTCATGCCTTTTATGACAAACACATTGATCCCCATGGGCGGGCTGATGAGGGCGAGTTCAATCACGACAACCATGAGAATACCGAACCAGACCGGATCGAACCCAAGATTGCTGATGATGGGAAAAAAGACCGGCAAGGTCAGCAGGATCATGGCCATGGTGTCCAAAATCGCGCCCAGCAAAATATAGATGATCAGGATCACGATCATCACGCCCATGGGCGGCAGGGACAGCGCCAGGGTCCAATTCTCGATCATGGCCGGGAACTGCAGCAGGGCGATCAGGTTCTTAACGATAATCGCGCCGATCAGGATGGTGAAAATCATGGCCGTGGTATCGACCGAGTCCAACAGCGCCTTGAAGAAGGACCGCCAGGTCATGCGCCCGGCACCGACTCCCAGGGCCAGTGCGCCGACCGCGCCGATGCCGGCTGCTTCCGTGGGCGTAAAGATGCCGAGATAAATGCCGCCCAGGACGACGGTGAACAGCACAACGGTACCCCAGACTTGCCGAAAGGCCCCAAGCTTTTCCCGCGTGGTGGATTTCGGCCCCCTCGGACCCATGGCGGGATAGATACGTGTCAGCAGCCATACGGTCAGCATGAACAGGAAGACCAGGACCACGCCCGGAAGGATGCCCGCCAGGAACAGATCGGCGATGCTGGTTTCCGTCAGGATGCCATAGAGGACCATAATCACGCTGGGCGGGATCAGGATCCCGATGGTGCCCCCCGCCGCGATCGTGCCGGTGGCCAACCGGGGGTCATACTTGTAACGGTCCATTTCGGGGAGCGCGACCTTGCACATGGCCGCAGCCGTCGCCAGGGAAGACCCGCAGATGGCCGCAAAGGCGCCACACGCCCCCACTGTCGCCAGGCCCAATCCGCCGGGCCGGTAGCCGAGCCAGACATTGAACGACTTATAGAGATCTTCGCTGAGTCCGCCGGTCGCGGCGAACTGCCCCATCAGGACGAACAACGGGATGACCAGCAGGTCAAAGGATAGCGCCGTCTCGAAAACCGTGAGGCCGAAGAGAGACAGCGCCGCATCAGGTGACAACAGCAGCATGGTACCGCCCAGGCCGGCGAACGCCATGGCAAACCCGATATGCATCCCGGCGGCCAGCAGCACAAACATGCCGCCGATGGAAATAAGGGCGATTAAGCCGGATTCCATGCTTACGTCCCGCCCCGCCGGAACGACTGCCAGGAAAGGATCAGGCGCACGAGCATCCCAACGACCAGCATCAGGCTGCAGGCGGCCATCATCAGGCCGATGAGCCACACGGGCAGTCCCAAATTCTGGGTGACATTGAGTTCCGCCGTTTGTTCCAGGGCCTGTACCCACAGGCGCCAGCAGATCAGGACCACGGTCGCGAAACTCAGGACATGAACGGCGAGGTCCAGGGCGGACCGGATTTTCGGGGGCAGGAGCTGGGTGACGACATCCACCCGGATGTGCCCATTGGTGAAGGTGGTCCGCGCGACCCCGAGGTAAATCAACAGCCCCATCAACAGGGTCAGCATTTCAACAGACCCGATGATAGGGGCGTTGATGATCGACCGTCCCAGCACGTCGAAAAACGTGAGGAACATCATGACGGCCAGGACAACACCGCCCCCATAGGCCATCCAAATAGAAATTTGGTTGAGCCGTTTAAAGGCAGTGTGGTCCGGACCGGTCATCCCAACGGGTGGGCCCCGCCTTTACTTGTAGTTGGCGATGGTCGCTCTCAGATCCGCGAGAAGGGCCTTGCCGTTCAGGCCGGCCTTGTTCGCGTTTGCGACCCAGCCTTCCTCAACAAAGGCGACGGTCTTTTTTAGTTGCGCGACTTCGGCATCGCCCAGCACGGTGATGGTGTTCCCGGCTTTCACCGCGGCAGCGCGGCCGGCGGCTTCAACACTGTCCCACCGCTTGCCGATCAGGCGCGAACCCGCTTCACCGGCGGCCTTGTTCAGGGCCGCTTTCTGGTCAGCGGTCAGGCCGTCCCAGCTTTTCTTACTCATGGAAAGCCAGAAGGCGCTGGTGTAGAGGCCGTTCGGTACCGACAGGTGGTATTTGGAGAACTTGATCAGCCGGAGACCCAACAGGGATTCCCAGGGGAACTGCGTGCCGTCAATGGTGCCCCGCTGCATGGCTTCCGCCGTAGCGGCGGGGTTGAGGAACAGCGGCGCGGCGCCGAGTTTCTTCAGGATCGGGATACCGTGTCCGCCGGCCCTGATCTTGAGGCCTTTAAAGTCGCTGAGCGTCGTGAGCTTCTTGCTGGCATGATACAGGAACGGCGCGTGGACAAACAGACCGACCAGTTTGGTGTCATTGAATTCCTTCTCGGCGAACTTGTTTTTCTCATACCAAGCCCACGCCGCGGCGGAGCCTATTTCTGCGTTCGGCACCATGAAGGGCGTTTCAACCGCCCGGAACAGGTTGAAGCGCTTAGGCGAGTAGGCCGCGACAGAATAAGCGAAATCCACCACGTTCTTTTTCACCAGATCATACTGCCCCGGGGGTTTGGCGAGCGGCGTTTTCATCACCTCGATCTTGAGGCTGCCGCCGCTGGCGGCACTAATGGATTTGCCCCACATATCGAGCGTGCCCGTTATGTGGTGAACGGACGGCAGCCAGTTGGCGACCCGCAGCGTCTTCGACTGCGCGGTCGCTTCAGGCGCACCGGCGGCAAGGACGGCGGCCGACGCGGCCAGCGCCATCACGATATTAAGTTTAAATTTGCTGTTACCTGTCATGTTACCTCTCCGTTTACGCGTTCATATCGAGTTTGATCGTCGACTGCATAGGCGTATTTGAAATCTCTCATTGCCAGTTCAGCCCTCCGGCCAATTCGGGGCTGTCCGGCGCATATCTGAAGGCGCGGAATATGCAATTGCCGTTGGGAAGGAGATAAGCAAGCGATCCCGGCATTTCAGGCAGATTCCACCGGCGCACTTCGGCCCCGTTGTGATCGATCAAGCACGCGGATTTGCCCCGAAACGTGGAGACATTGGTGAATCCGTCAAGGGATCGGTCATGGTCCGAGTGAATCAGACCGGTTTCTTTGGAAAGCCAAAACGCCATCCCCGGAAATTTCCATACGACTTAACTTATTATTAGAATAAAAATACTTGTTCTTGTTGACCGGTCAAGAGAATTTGGGCAATTCTTGATACCAGACTGCTGAAAATGGGGAAGATATGCCGAACGACATGAGGCAATCCGATGCGGCGCCGTTAAACGGTGTGAAGCCGGCCGAACAGGCCCGCAGCATCGAACTCCAAAGCGGTTTCGTTCGCGCGGGCCGCAAGATGCTGGAGAACTCCCGCCTCGCCGATATTCGCATCCCTGACCTGGCGGCCGGCGCCGGGTCCTCGGTTGGCGGATTCTACTCCCGCTTCGAAAACAAGGAAGGTCTCTTCGAGTTTATGAGAAGCGCCATGATGGAAGAGCATGGCAACCTCATCGACGAGACCCTCGACCCCCACCGCTTGGCCGAGGCCAGCGATCGCGACGTCATTACAATCGTCGTCGATATGATGATCAAAATTTTCTCCAGCCCCTGGCGCGGAGTCCTCAAAGAGAGTTATGCCGGCATCTCGGAAGGAACGGGCATGTGGGCCCCCATGCGGGCCAGGGGCGATCAGATAACAGATACGGTCGTCGCCCATTTCCTCGGGAGAAACGAAATCCGCAACGAGGACCTTGCCGAAACTGACATTAGATTTGCCATGCAGATGCTCTACAGCGCCCTCAACCACAATCTCATGAACGCAGATCTGCAGTACACCATCGGGGATGAGGCGTTCCGGACCTATCTCATCGAAATTTTAAGCCGGTTCCTTGAACTGAAAGACCCCAAACCGGACTGAGTGGACCCCGTACGGTTGCCACACGCAAGCGGCTTACAAATCCGCTTCTGCTTCTCTGATATTTGCTTCAAGCTTTTCAAAAGCGGCGAACATGACGCTCCGTTCCTCTTTGGACAGACTGCGCATAAGTGAGTCGTGGCGTTCCTGCATGAAGGGGCGAGCCCGTTCATAGGCGGCCATTCCAGCCTTGGTTATCCGAAGGATCATGCTCCGGCGGTTGTTCCGGCCGGCGCCTGTCTCGATCAGCTTGCCGGCAATCATGCCCTTGATGGTCCTGCTGAGAAGGCCTTTGTCAAGCTGGGTCGCGCGCGCGACATCAGCCGAGGTGCATTGCCCGAGACTGGTGATCATCACAAGGACCCGCCATTGAGTCGGCGTCAAGCCCGCATGTTCCTTCAATATCCGGATGGCCTGGGCGTTCAAATTCGCCTGGAGCTTTGACACCCGGTAGGAAATCATCTGATCCAGGGGCGGCTGATCAGCCTGCGGTTTGTCCACGCTATTCAAAGCCTTGTCCTTCAACTTTAATGCGATCACTCGGCATCCACACTACGGTGCCAACCGTTAGTTGACGGGTCAACACCCTATGGCTAATGTCGAAGCCTAATTTCTCAAATACGCATAGAAAAACTTCACGGCCACAGGGAGACAAGTTCCAATGAAACACACCTTCAAAATGCTGGTGGGCGCGTTCGCCCTTACCTTGATGACGGGAGAAGTCTTGGCGGCGAACTGGTCGCCCCCCGGCCCCATCAAAATGCTGATCGCCTTCCGGGCGGGCGGCGGCGCCGACACGCAGGCGCGGCTGATCGCGGAGGCCCTCGAGAACAAGATGGGCTGGAAGTTCATCCCGGAACAGGTCACCGGCAAAGGCGGCGTCAACATGCTGAACGCCCTTTCCAAGCAGCCCAATGACGGCACCGCCATCGGCATGGCCGTCACGGAATCCCTCGGCTACAACCTGGCGACCTCCAAATCCCGCCTGAAGGCATCCGATTTTACCGGCCTCTCGACCACGGCGGGATTTCAGCTTGGCATCATCGGCCGGACCAAGGACGGCTGGAAAACCATGCGCGACGTGATCGCGGCGGCGAAGGCGGGTAAGAAAATCCGGCTCGGGACCATGAGCCCCCGGCTCGCCGATCTGACCTATCTCATGGAAAAGGCCAATGGCGTGAAATTCAACATCGTCTCCTACCGGGGCGGGATCGCCGTATTGAACGCCATCAACGCCGGTGACGTGGATGTCGGGTATGTCGCCGGTCCGCAGGCCAAAGGCGTGAAGGCCGGCGATCTGGTCGAACTGGCATCGGCCCTCTCCAAGCCGCTCAACGCGACGCCCACCGCGCCGAAGCTCAGCGACCTCGGGGTCGACTTCAATGCCGACGGGCAGTTCGTCTTCGTCGGCCCGGGCGGCATGCCGGCCGCGGCGCAGGACGCCCTGGGCAAGGCAATCGCCGGGATCGTGACGGACCCCAATCAAAAGGTCGCGAAGATCATCAAGCGGGTCTTCGGCGGTTCGGTCACCATTACCGGCAAGAAGCTGGATGCTCATCTCCAGCAGGGGTATGACGACGCCGGCAAACTTGCGAAGGCCGTCAGCCAGTAGAACGCCGTGATCGGGGGTCCGGACGGCATCCGGACCCTCGAAACCTCGAACATCGGAGCATCCCCGGTGGATAACCGCTCCAACAGCAACGCCATCCTGGGCGGGCTCTGCGTTCTGGCGGCTGCGCTGGTCGCCTTCGTCTGGGTGCCTCTCGACGTCGACTCCGGCGTCGTGGAACAAGTCCGCCGGCGTGTCCAGATCGGCGACAGCCTGGCGCCCGTCACGGCGGCGGTGTTCATTGCGATCGGCGGTTTGGTGCTGCTGCTGGTTGAGCGCCGCGTTCCGGACCAGCCCGCATTCACCCTGCGAAATCTTCGTTTTATCGCGCTTTCGGCGGCCATCGTCGTCGCCGGCTTTCTGATCATGCGGTTCACCGGCCCGCTCACCGTCGATGTCGTCAATCTGCTGACCGGCGGCGAACTGCAATACCGGCTTCTCCGGGATTCGTCGCCGTGGAAGTTCATCGGGTATTTCATCGGCGGCATATTCGTCGTTGCCGGTCTAATGGCTCAGGCGGAGGGCGGAATAACCCGGAAAAACCTCGGCATAGCCACCGCCGTCGTCATCGCCCTGATCCTGATCTTCGACGTTCCATTCGACGATCTGCTGCTGCCGCCGAACGGTGACGTCTGATGGGTGTCGGCGACTACATTCTCCAGGGGATCCTGGCATTCTTTCTGGGGTCCGAGCTGTTTTCCGTATTCGGCATACCCGTCTCCATCAACATCGCCATGGTGCTCGCCGGATTTCTGATCGGCATCATGGTGGGGGCAACGCCGGGATTGGCGGGCCCGGTCGCCATGGCGATCTCTTTGCCGCTTCTGCTCTCGAGCTTCGGGTATCACGCATCGGCATTGCTGCCGGTTCTGGGATTCCTGATCGGGATCATGAAAGGGGCGACCGTCGGGGGCGCCGTGCCGGCCATTTTGTTCAATACGCCGGGCACGCCGGACGCCTACATGACCACCCTGGACGGATTTCCCATGGCGCAGAACGGGCAGGCCAAGAAGGCGCTGCGCATTGCCCATTTCTCCTCGGCGTCCGGCGATACGTTCTCGGATCTGGTCCTGTTCGTCTGTGCGCCCTTTTTGGCCATCATCATCGAGGCCCATTTGGACCTCCCGGAGAAAACGGCCCTTCTGATCCTCTCCCTCAGCTTCATCGCCGCCGTGATCGGGGGATCGCCGGCCAAAGGCTTGATTTCCACCGGGCTCGGCCTTCTTGCCGTCTTCATCGGGACCGGAGAGGATTTTTATCCCCGTCTATCCCTGGGGACGGATCAACTCGCCCGCGGGTTTCCGATCACCACCGCCGTGCTGGGCGTGCTGATCCTGGGCGCGATCTTCGAAGGGATCGAAAATCTCATACGGGAGAAACGCGAAACCGGATCATTCTCCGCGGTCCCGGAAAGCAGCGATCAAGTCCTGCACTGGGCCGATATCCGCCGCCTGATGCCTTATATTTCGCGCTCCGCGCTGATCGGAACGGCCATCGGCGCCCTGCCCGGCATCGGATCGACCCTGGCGGCGACGCTCGGCTACACCGTCGGCAAATCGCGGCATCAGAAACGCAAAAGCCCGGACGACCTGGATTTCGGCACCGGCGCCCCGCAGGGCATCGCCGCCACCGAAGCCGCCAACTCCTCGGTGTCGGGCGCGAACCTGATCCCCGTGCTGTCCCTCGGCATTCCCGGAAACGCGGCGGCCGTTTTCCTGATTTTGGCCGCCGAAAGCATCGGCGGTTTCGTGCCCGGTCCCGCCGTGTTCAAATTCACCACGGACACGGTCAATCCGGAGCTGGTGATCGCCTTTGGCCTGTTCACGGCCATGGCGTTCGCGAATGTATTGAACTGGACCATCGGCGGGCTCTTCATGCGCTCCATGGGGGTCATGATCCGCATCCCGAAACATATGTTGCTTCCCTCGGTCCTGCTGCTGACCCTGACCGCCATCTACATCCAGGAAACCCGGTTGGAGGCAATTTGGTTCGCGCTCGGGTTCGGAGTCCTGGGCTACGCCATGCGGAAGCTCGAAATTTCGCCCCTCCCCTTTGTCATCGCCTTTATTCTCGGCGACAAGCTGGAGTTGAGCGCCCGCCGGGCATTCAGCGCCAGCGGAAACGACCCCTTCTTTCTGTTCAGCACCCCGATCGCCACGATCCTGATGCTCCTGGCCATCGGGGTCCTCGTTTATACCGCCAGAAAGCGGCGTCTGGAGGCGTCGGCGTGACGTCCCGGAAACTCCGCATGTGGGCGTCCGGCTGTTCCCATGTTTCATTCGACAAGGCAAACGGCCGCGAGAGTCTGGGCGACGCCATCCGCCAGGCGGAGCGGGATATCGACTGGGACTTCGGAATCAATATCGGCGACTTTTCGGCCGCTTTCGGCTTGCCGACGGACGAGGAGGGAGAGGAAATCGTCCGGCAGTTCGGCGCCCTCGCCAATCATCCGCGGGAAGCCATCTATACGCTTTGCGGCAACCACGACCGAAACGCGCCGGACGAAGCGGAAGCCGTTTGGTTTCGCAAATATATAGATCCCGTGGGCGAAAACACCGGGACGTCCGGAGTCGATGCCGCCCGTATGCCCTACCCCGTCACCGGCACGTTCGAGCGATACTACTTCGACGTCGGCAACATCCGGGTCCTGATGATGAGCGACGTGAACGAAATGGCCCAGGAGAAGGGGCGCGGCGAACTCGGCGGCAATCCCGGCGGCGTCGTCACCCGGGAAACCTTCGACTGGTGGGTGGACCAAATCGAATCCAACCACCGGGACAAGATCATCATTGCCGCGCATCATTACCTTCTCCACGAAACCACCGTCGCGACGGGCGACTGGGAAGGCATGAAAAAGAACGCCGACGAAGAGTGGACCACCGACTATCACGGCTATTACGCCGAGGGCACGCCCCGGGAAGCGAGCTACCTATGCTGGGTCGGCGGCGAGTACCGCTCCGGCCTGTTCGAAAAATGGCTCGACGACAACCCCGGCAAACTGGATTTCTGGCTTGGGGGGCATACCCATACCAACCCGGACGACACCCGTGGCGGCAAAAGCCATATCGAAACCCGGTACGGCGGCGCCACATTCGTCAACGTGGCGGCTCTGACCCGGTGGTTCGTCAAGGATCATGCCATGCCTCACTCAAGGCTATTCACCTTCGAGGACGGGTCGGATCGGGCCTCGATCGAATGTTACATGCACACGGACGAATACAAACCGCAGGGGTTCTACGACGAGAAAAAGGCCGACATCCGGCTCACCAAGCCGTTCCTGTACGATGGTTGAGGCCGGAACCGCCCGCACCCCAAGTGGAGCACGAAGGCAAATGAACGCTTCGGACCGCCCGAACCTGTTGCTCATCACCTCGGACCAGCAACGGGGGGACTGTTACGGGTTTGCCGGCCGCCGGGTGTCGACCCCGCATTTGGACGCATTCCGCCGCCAAGGCACATGGCTGAAAAACGCCATCACCCCCAATGTGGTCTGTCAGCCCGCCAGGGCTTCCATCCTGACCGGTCAGCTTCCCAGGACGCATGGGGTTCACGACAACGGCATCGACCTCGACCCGGCCACCGGCGAAAAAGGCTTCGCCGGAAGCCTCAGCCGCGCCGGATACGACACGGCATTTATCGGCAAGGCGCACTTCGCCAGCTTTTTGACCTTCGAGCCGACCGGCACGCCTGAATGCCTGGAGTCTTCCGCCGAATACGGGGAAGACTGGCATGGGCCGTATATGGGCTTTGAGCATGTGGAACTGGTGCTCGTCGGCCACAATTATTTTCCGCCGGAGACGCCCCCGAAGGGACAACATTATGAGCGCTGGTTCCACGCGGACGGCAACGGGGCGGAGAAAATCCGCCTATATGGGGAAAATGCACGCGACACCAAGGGCGCGGCGCAAACGTTTCATTCCCGGCTGCCGACGGCCTGGCACAATTCCAACTGGGTCGCGGACCGGTCCATCGGCTGGCTGGAACAAAGGCGGGACAAGCCGTTTGCCGCCTGGATCAGTTTCCCGGATCCGCACCACCCCTTCGACTGTCCGGAACCCTGGTCCTACCTGCACCGGCTGGAAGACGTGGACCTGCCGGAACACCGCACCCGGGACTTCGAACGCCGGCCGTGGTGGCATCGGGCGGTCCTGGAGGGCAAACCGACCGGCAGCGAAACCCAGGCGGCCATCCGGACCGGGTACAGCCGCATTCAGCCTCAGACCGACGGCCAGTTGCGGGAAATTATCGCCAACACCTACGGCATGCTGTCGCTCATCGATCACAATGTGGGCCGCATCCTGAACAGGCTCGACGAGCTGGGGATGGCGGAAAACACCATCGTCATCTACACGTCCGACCACGGAGACTGGCTGGGCGACCACGGCCTCATCCTGAAGGGTCCGATGCACTATGAAGGGCTGCTGCGGGTCGGCATGATCGCCCGAGGGCCCGGTATCCGGGAAAACGCCACCGTGGAAGCCCCAGCGTCGACCCTGGATATCGCTTCGACATTTGCCGACTATGCGGGCGCGGGACTGCGGCTGAGCCAACACGGAACTTCCCTGCGCGGACTGCTGGAGGGGACGGACGGCAGCCGCGATTTCGCCTACAATGAATGGGATCTCCATTCCAACCGGACAGGCGTAAATCTGGACCTCCGAACCGTCAGGACCGAGGGTGAGAAACTCACAGTAGACCTGCATTCCGGCACCGGTGAAATGTACGACCTCGGGAACGATCCGGATGAAATGGAGAACCTATACGACGACCCGGCGCATAAAGGCCTCAGAGAAACGCTCACCGACATGATCGACAGCCGGCCCGACGACGCGCTGGGACGGCGGGAACCGGTCGGAATGGCGTAGGGCGTTTTTCATGCTCTCCGGCGCCCGCATCTCTACGGCCAAGCCGGAATGATCGAAACGGCATTCGCTCCGGCGCACCGACCGGCCGGACCGCTTGCGGGACGCCGGGCGGCGTGCTAGGTCCGGGGAAACGTCCGGAAAGCGCCGCTGACCGGCGCGCCACCTTAACCGAGGAGACCGATGATGAAGACCAAGGCGCTGATTTCGATCCTCGCGCCGCTGTGCGCTTTCATGATCGTTTCGGCCGATGGCCGTTCGGCGAACGGCGCCGAGCAGCGCCCGGCGGCTCTCGTCGAATGGCAGTCCCGGGAGGGCGCCGAGCGGTTCTCCCGGTCGGCCCACAGGACGGACTTCTTCCCGCTCAGCAATCACTTCATCAGTCAGGACAACGCCATATTCTGCGGTCCGGTCTCGTCGGCCATCGTGCTGAACGCGCTGCGGCTGGGCAAGCGCGAGGGACTGCCGCGGGACCGGAGCTCGATCGCCGAGAACGAGATGGCCTGGCTCTGGAAGGGGGCCGACCCGTTCTACGGCAAGTACACGCCCAACAACGTGCTCAGCGAGCGGACCAAAACCCGGCTCGAGGTCCTGGGCAAGCCCATCCTCATCAAGGGCGAGCGGAAGCGCGACTACGGCCTGCAGCTGCGCCAGCTCGCACAGGTCCTGAGAAGCCACGGCCTCGAGGTCGTGACCCGGGTCGTGGACGATGGCGCCGACGCGGAAGCGATCCGGCGCGAGATCGCCCGGAACCTCGCCGCCGGGGACGACTACGTGCTGGTCAACTACGCGCGCAAGGCGCTGGGCCAGCGGGGCGGCGGTCACATCTCCCCGCTCGGGACGTACGACGAAGGCAGCGATTCCTTCCTGATCATGGACGTGAACCCCAACCGGGCGCCCTGGGTATGGGTCGCCTCCGGCGACCTGATCGCGGCGATGCGCACCTTCGATACCGTCGAGAACCGCGGCTACCTTCTGGTCTCGGAAGGAAAGTAGGCCGGGCCGCGGCCGAAGACCCCGGACCGCCCGGGCGCATCACGAGGCTCGGAAGCGCACTGACCTGGATCAGCAGGAATATTGCGTTCCCCGGGGTCTATCGCCGAAGGCGTTCGGAAACCGGCGAGCCCTGGACAACAAAATCCCGCCGGGCGGCGTTCGCCCGGCGGGTTGGTCAAATCAACTGCACCTGCTTCACACCGGTTGGGTTATTTCTCGCCCTGGGCGATGTACTCCTGGAAGAACTTCACCATCTCCGGTCCTACGGTAGCCACCGCATTCTGCGCGGCCAGCGCCCCTTTATAGTTGACGAAGTTCACGGATTTTCCGAAGGCTTTTTCATGCGCCGCCTTAAAGGCCGGATCGTTCGGAAGAGCCTCCCATCCGGCCTTAATCGCATTGAACGCCGTATCCGGCGTGCCAGCCGGCAGCCAGACCGAAAGTCCCATGGAGGACAGGTGGGTAAGCACTTTGTAGGCTTCCCAATGCGGGCCCGAGGGCGGCTTGCCGTGCATTTTCTTATGTACCTCGTCCAGCGTCGGGACACCCTGTTTGCTCAGAACCGCGTTGGCCGAGGCGCTGCCATCGGCGCCGATCTTCGGATAATCGACCCACAGCATGCCCGGGCCCTGGTCGACCAGGGAGCTTTTCATCACGGAAACGTATGTTCCGTAGTTCAATCCCAACAGGCTGACCTCACCCGACATGAAGGCCGGGATCTGCTTCGCCGAACCGCGATAGCCCGGGACGTATTTGTACTTCACGCCGAGCACATCCAGGCCGAGACGTTGGCGCAGGTCGAGGGTCGATGACGGGCTCAGACCCGCAACGACCAGCGGCTGGCTGCCCTTGCCGATCGTCGTACGGTCGCCGCCGACGAGCACCTTCTTGTTGATGACCGCGGTGTTGATCGCGCTTTCACCGCCGACCACCCGCATTTTCGAATAGTCGAAGCGAACACCCTTGCGCTTGGTCAGCTGGGCGATGGAAAGCCACGGCGCGCAGAGCATTTCCGAGCCGTTATTCGGCATCTCGTTCGACGCGTAGTTGTTGGCCTTCAGACCGCCCGCACCGGACATGTTGTTGATGATCACGTCGGGCTTGCCGGGGATGAGACGCGCCAGGTGCGGCACGACGACACGGAAGAAAGAATCCGTTCCGCCTCCGGGTGCGTAGGGTACGACACAGGTAATCTTCTTACCTGCGTAAAACTCGGCCGCGCCAGCCGTGGCTGTTGGAAGCAGCGAAACGGCAACCGCCGCCAACGCCAAACTCTTCACTAGTTTCATCATTTTACCTCCTTGTCAGGTCTATGAATTTCTCTCCCCGATTTACGCATGATCAGGACAGAGCGGTCACCGGCCTCAACGGGACCGGCGACCATTTTCTCGCTGTCGTCCAGCGGGAATTCGGAATACGTCACGCCCCACCCCCTATCAATTTCAGGATGTAGGGATGCTGAAACGGGATGTGCATGGTGCGGTCGTAAAAGAGTTCGATGAACAGATAGCCCACGGCCGCGTAGATCAGGGCGAACCGCAGGGACCGTTTTCCCCAAATGCACAAATAGGCCAGAATGAAACCGGCAATGGCCAGCTTTTGGCCAATCAACCAGGCTCCAAATACCGCGACGGCTATCCACAGAACGAACCTCAGGCCTAGCCGCATGCCGGCCTTGTCCAAGGCGGCCCGCCACGCCTCGGCATAACTCGCGAAGGCCCGGCGCTCCGCGCGGGCAGCCATCATCTCTTTCACGAGAATGATGATGAGAAGCGCGACCGCAACGACTGAAGTCGCGATCGGATACTGACGGTTCGTCGGGTGGAAATCGATCGCAAGAACGCCGGCCGTGACGAACGCGGCGAGAAAAAAGAGCGCCAGGGCAATGGCGATGAGCGGATTTCTTTCCGCGCCCTCGATCGACAGTTTGCCGTCAAGCGAATTGTTTGCGGTCAGGGGGGTGCGCCGGGTGCGCAACAGGCCGAGCGCCGTTACCCCGATGGTCAGGACGATGATCACGCCGATAATGAGGCTCGGGGTGCGGTCAATCCATCCCAACGTCCCATAGACGCGGTTGGACAGGACCAGCGCGTTCTCCATGTTCGGACCGAGCACCAGCGCAATGATCAACGGGGGGCGCGGCCAGCCGGACCGCTTCATGAACAGGCCGACGGCACCCATGATCCACATCAGGATCAAATCGCCCATGGACTGATTGCCGAGCCAGCTGCCCATGAATACGAACAGGATGACCACGGGAACCAGCAGATGGCCATCGACGAAGATGGCCTTGGCGACCTGACGGCCCAGCATCATCAATAGAATCGCGGATGCGATATTCGCGATGATGAGGGTCCAGATCATCGCGAACGTGATGTCGAGCTTGGTCGTCAGCATCTCCACGCCGGGGCGCAATCCCTGGATTAGCATCGCGCCGAGCAGGATGGACATGGCGAAGTCGCCGGGTATGCCGAAGGTCAAGGTCGGGATGAGCGCCCCGCCCCGCTGGGCGTTGTTGGCCGACTCGGGAGCGATCACGCCGCGGATATCGCCTCGGCCGAATTTGTTCTCGCCCTTGGTGGTTTGAACCGCCATGCCGTAAGCGGCCCAATCGACGATGGAGGCACCCAGCCCCGGCAACATGCCGATATAGACTCCCAGCACCGAACCCTTGATCACCAGCCACCAGTTGGCGAAGGTGTCCTTGATCCCCTGCAGCATCCCGCCGCCCCGCGATTGGTCGCTCGGGACGCGGGAAATCGAAGTGTTCTTCGTGGCGAGTTCCAACAGTTCCGGAATTGCGAACAGGCCGAGCACAACCGCGACCAGCGGCGGCGTATTGAGCATGTACTCGATGCCGAAATAGTAACGGGCCTCTCCATTGAAGGTTTCTTCGCCGATTGTGCCGAGCATCATGCCGAAAGCGCCGATGACCAGGCCCTTGGTGACGGAACTGCCGGAAAGCGATCCAACCATGCAGATGCCCAGCAGGGAGAGCATGAAGAATTCCGGTGTGGAAAACAGGGTGAGGATCGGCTTGATCACCGGCAGCGAGAACATGAGCACGACGGCGCCGATTACGCCGCCGATCGCCGAGCAGGTATAGGCGGCGCCAAGCGCCCGGTTGGCCTGCCCCATTTGGGCCAGCGGATAGCCGTCCAATATGGTCGCCTGCGAGGCAACGGTGCCCGGAATACCCAGCATGACGGATGCGATGGTGTCGCTGGTCGTGGTGACCGCGAACATTCCCAGCATCAGCGCAAAGGCCGAGACCGGCTCCATTGTATAGGTGAACGGCAGCAGCAGGATCAGGCCGGTGACTCCGCCGATCCCGGGCAACGCCCCCAGCCAGACACCCAGGAATATACCAAACCCCAGATAGCCGATGGCGGGCCAACTGAAGACCTGGCTCAAGCCGATGAGGACCGCATCAAACATGAGCGACTTGACCCATTGGTGACGCGGTTCTCGAACCCGGGCGCGGCGTCATTGGTACCATTTCCAGTCTCTGAGAATTTCGCGCGCGGCGTTGTGCCCGGGTACGGCGGACACCGCGCCGCCCGGATGTGTCGATGCGCCGCACTGGTACAGATTGTGTACGGGTGAGCGATAGTCGGCATAACGGGGCACCGGCCGCATGAAGAACAGCTGGTCCAGGGTCAGCTCTCCATGCTGCGAATTGCCGCCCGGCAGATTGATATCCGCTTCGATGTCCTTCGGCGTGTAGAGCTTGTAGTCGATCACGCTGTCGGAGAATCCCGGCGCAAAGCGGTCCAACACCCCGAAGGCGTTCCTGACCAATTGCGGCCCCTCGTGATCCCAGTTCGAGTTGCGCAACTCGTACGGGGTCGCACCGCCCTGGACGACGACGACGTGCTTGCCGTCCGGCGCCAAAGTCGGGTCCGTATAGCTGGGCACATTCGGAGAAAGAAACGGCTCGGTCGAGTACCAGCCGAATTTGGCGTCATGAAAGGCCTGTTCGAGAAACTCGGGCGTCGGGCAGATATGGACATAGGCGGGATATTCGATCCCCGTCTTCTCTTTGCTGAATCCCTTGTATTGGGGCAGCCGATCCACGGCCAAAAGCAGTTTGAATCCCATTCCCCGGGATCTGAAGCCCTTTACGTCGTCCACGAATTCTTCCGGCAGATGGCATCCGTCCACCATATCGAGGAACGTGCGTTTGACGTTTACGTTCGAGATTATCCGGCTGGCGCGGATCTCCTCGCCGGTCCTCAAACGCACGCCCTCGGCTTTTCCACCGCGCACCAGAATTTCATCGACCCATGAGTCACACTGGATCTCCATGCCATGCGCGGCGCCCGAAGCCGCGATTGCGTCCGCGATGGCGCCCATTCCGCCTTTGCAGAAGCTCATGCCGGTTTGGCCGATAAGATGGGTAACCAGATAGAAGGCTGTCCCGGGGCTGTAGGGGCCGACATTGCCGCCAATGGTGGCCCAGAACATGAACTTCGCCTTCACCAGGTCGTTTTCGAACCAGCGGCTGACATAGTCATGTGCACTCATCGAAAGCGCATGCAGAAGGTTGTAAACCTCCTTTTCGGCGTTGCGATAACGCCAAGCAAATCGCCCGGTCTTCCACAGCCCCGATAGATCCTTGCGAAACGGGTTGAGCGGAGTTTCCATCTGCAGTCTGCGCAGAATTTCGATGGTCGACTGGAGGCGCTCGAAGAACTTGGGGTAGTTGTCGGCGTCGTGCTTCGAGAAGCGTGCGATCTGTTCGCGCGTCTTGACCGGATCCTTGGAGAACACGATTCCGTCGTCCTCCGTCGGATTGAATACGTTTGGCTGGGGGTAATACTCCAAGCCGAATTTTCTTAGCTCCAACTCCTCGATGACCTTCGGATGCAGGTGACCCATGATGAAAGAGTAGGTCGAAGCGCGGAAGCCGGGACTATACTCCTCCGTGACGCTCGCACCGCCCACGTAGGGCTTTTGTTCCACCACCAGCGTTTTCTTGCCGGCGCGGGCCAGATAAGCGCCGCAGGTCAGGCCATTGTGGCCGCCGCCGATGATTATGGCGTCATACTTACGGGTCATTTGGCGGGTCATTTGCCCTTCCAAACCGGTTTGCGTTTCTCGATGAAGGCCGCGAGCCCTTCCTGGCGATCATGGGAAAACATCAACAACGCCGAGAGATCTCCCCCCGAGTTAAGTGCTTGCTCGAATGTCTGATAGGGCGCCCGGTCAATCGCCTGTTTGACCGCCATGACGGCGAGAGGCGCCGATGCGTCCATCTCGACGACCATTTCCACCGCTTTTGTGACCGCCCCGCCGGCGGGCGCCACATGATTGAGAATACCCAAGGCGAGCGCCTCGTCGGCGTCCACCCGCCTTCCCGTAAATGCCAGTTCCTTCGCCTTGCGCTCGCCAACCGCACGGGCCAAAGACCAGGCGCCGCCTAGAATCGGGAACAGGCCGAGTTTGGCCTCGGTGATGCCAAAACTCGCCGTCCGGGACCCGACGATGAAGTCGCAGCGGAGCGCGACCTCCATCCCGCCGCCAAGGGCATGGCCCTCCACCGCCGCAATCACCGGCTTGGTGTAGTTGACGAAGAAGCGCATGAAGTTGTGCAGTCCGCTTCGGGTATAGCGGTAGCGATACTTGTCGAACGGGGCCATGTCGCCGGAGGCCGTGTTCTTGACGTCTCCGCCCGCGCAAAATGCCGTATCGTCACCCGTCAGGATCACGGCCGTGACGGCGCCGTCGCTCTCCCAGATTTCCATCTGCGCCCGCGTCTCGGCAAGCATACGTTCGGTCAGTGCGTTTCGCGCCTCGGGCCTGGCGAAGCGGATAATTCCCGCATTGCCGTTCGTCTCCACCCGGATCTCCGATGGGGCGGCCATCGTCTCACACAAGCATTTCTATGGTTTGGTCGGTCGTTCTCACGTCGCCGAAGGATTGGTAAAACGAGGTCAATCCGGCCAGGTGATCGTCGTCGTATCGGGCCGCGTTCGCGTCCTCGACCATCACCACCTTGTAGTCCAGCATCATGGCGTCACGAGCCGTGGACTCGCTGCACATGTTGGTCGCCGTGCCCGCCACGATCAGGTTTTCGATACCCAGTCCCTGCAAAATGTCGTGCAAATCCGAAGCGCCGACGATGAACGGCGAGAAGCGTCTCTTGGTGACGATACGGTCGTCGTCCTTGACCTCGAGGTCGGGATAAATTTCGTAGCCCTCGTTGCCGGGGCTGAGTTTGGTCAGGTGGTTCCGGCCCTTCGCTTCGGTGAAGAAATACTCATGGTAGATCCGCCATTGGCTGGGCGCGCCTTCGTTTTCGGCGCACCGCATGATCACCCAAATGACCGGCGCACCTTTCTCCCTGCAGGCCGCGGCAAGCCGATTGATGTTGGGCACGATCGAAATGGCCGTGTCCACCTCGGCCACGTAGAAATTCTGCATGTCGATGACGAGGAGTACGGTCTTGGGCGCTTCGAACGTGTCGAATACTTCCAGCCTTCCCCGCTTGGCCATGATCCTTTCGATCACGTAGTCGGGGATTTTCACATCATGGGGCATGCCCATTTCCTCCCATTAGATTATTATCTTTGCCCACTTTATCCCACTAGTGGAGCGTTTCAAAATAGTTTTTGCCCGTCGCTGGATCGGGAGAAATTTATTCGTGCCGGTTTATGAACACCGGATCGCCGCCGACGCCGTATGCCCCGTCCCGGACTTCGTTGATGATCACCCGAACCTGCCCCGGCTTCGCATCCAGCGTTTCGATCACCGCCTCGGTCATACGTTTTATGAGCAGGCTTTTTGTCTCCTGGTCGCGGCCCTCGATTATCGTGATGTTTACGATCGCCATTTCTCGTCCTTCTCAAGCGGGTGGTTGCTCAGTGGGTGATTCCGCCTCCGTCGACGATCAGACACTGGCCGGTTACAAAGCCGGCGTGATCGCTGAGAAAAAATGCGGCCGGTCCAATCAGATCGTCCGGTTCCTGATCGCGCGACAAGGATCGCGCCGCGGCGATGGCGCCCTTCCGGTCCCCGATGCCGTCGCGCGCCAGAACGCCCTCGCTCATGGTCAGGCCGGGGGCGATTGTATTGACGCGAATGTTCCTTGGGCCAAGCTCACGGATCAGCGAGCGGGTCATCGCCAACACCCCGCCCTTGGATGCATCATAGTGGAGCAGACCGGGATATCCGCGGAAGATGCGGTTGGTGGAAACCATGACGATCGATCCGCCGCCGACCCGTTCCATGGCCGGCACGGCCGCCCGGGCGCACAGCCAGGGTCCCTTGACATTGACCCTCATGACCTCGTCCCAGAGTTCGGGATCGATCTCGTCGTACGCCTTGATGGGCAGGGCCGAGAAGAGAGCCGCGTTGCAAACCAGCCCGTCGACTCCCCCGAAGGCTTCCTCGGTTTCGGCGACCATTCGATTGCAGTCATCGACACTGGTAACGTCTGCTCGGATCCCAATCGCCTCGTTGCCGTCGGACCCAATCCGCTGAACGAGGTCCCCCGGATCGGCAAGGTCGCAGACCGCCACCTTGGCGCCCATCTCGGCGAAACCCGAAGCCAGGACGGCGCCGATCCCTTGCGCCGCCCCGGTTATGATTATCCGCTTAGACTCCAACATCAGATGCTCACACGCCTCCGCTCGGACTGGCTCCGCGGCAGCTCACAAATCCACGACCAGATCGGCCGCCACGAGACGATCCGCCGTCACAAACAGCGGATTGATTTCCAAGGAAGGCAGTTGATCTGTGACCTCCGACATCCGCACCAGCACTCTTGCCAGGGCATCACGGTTCACCGGTCCGGCGCCGCGCCAGCCATCCAGCATGCGTTCCGCCCTTATTTCCCTGATCATGGCGCGGGCTTCGCCTTCACCAAACGGCGGCTTGCGATACTTCAGGTCATCCAGCAATTCACACAAGGTTCCACCCGAGCCGAGCATGACGAGCGGTCCGAAATGCGGATCATTCCGGGCGGCCAACAGGACTTCCACCCCGTCGATATGCGGACACCAGGTGACATGGATGTCCGGCCAGTTTCCGGTATGTTCCTCCGCCAGTTTCGCCAGATCGCCATAGGCGGCCTCCACCGCCGCCGGCACGGACAGGTTGGACCGCACGCCGTCCAACTCCGTCCGGTGCTTCAACCCCGTCGCGGTCAATTTGAGCACGATGGTTTCGTGATCCTCGAGCGCGGACACCGCCTCTTCCGCCGATTTCACGGGCGCGTCTGTCAGCACCTCGATGCCAGTTTCTCGAAGGATATCGATGACCTTGTCCAGACTCTCCGCCTGGTCACCCGGCGGCAGAGGCGCCGTGGACGGGTTTTCGAATGACTTGCCGGTTCGCACCAGCTTGGCGACCGCCTCTGTCATGACGGTTGGATCGTCAAAGACGGCGATACCGCTCCTCACCAGATCGGCTCGATCCCCGCTCTCAAGGTTCGCCGCGATGGCAATCAGTTTATCCGGGTGACCCTCTTGAAATGTCAGCATCTGCGACATGATCCCGTCTCGCGTCCGGGGAACCAGGGGCACGTGGCTGATATAACCGAGCATTGTCTGCGGATCGCGCTCAAGCCCCCACTTCAAATGGCCTCCGGTGATTTCCATGTTGCTCATGGAGGGCGCGGAGATGTCGATGGGATTGCGATCATTGACGAACGAGTTCGCCTCCTTGAGATCGGCCAGCGCGTCCACGGGATATTCGGGTAGCTCCAGGCCGTTCTTTGCCGCGGCGTCCGATATCATCACCGCCCCGCCGCCGGAAACCGAGACGGCGGCAATTTCCGGAGATGATGGAATAGCCCGGGCGTTGCAGGCAGCGACCAGATCAATCATTTCATTGATCGATCCGGCCCGCAAAACACCGAACTGGCGGAACAGATCCTCGACAACCCGGTCTTCGACGTAAACCGACGCGGTGTGCCCGGTTGCGGCTTCGCCGCCTTGGGGTGTGGTCCCGACCTTGAGCGCCACCACGGGCTTTCTTGATTGGCGCGCCAGTTCCAGCGCCTGGACCAGCTTCAAACCGCGACTGGCGTCTTCCATGTATACGGCAATCGTCTTCGTCGCGGGATCGCCGGCATAGAACGCGATTGCGTCGCAGATATCGATATCGGCTTGGTTTCCGGTGGATATCCAGTTGGCCAGTCCCAATCCGCGGTCGCGCAACTGAGCGAAAATCTGAATGCCGACCGCGCCGGACTGACTTGCAACGGAAATATCCCCCGCCGCCGGCCAGCCGTTTCCCCCATGATGCTCGGGCGCGCTGGTAAAACTGGCGACGAATCCGGATGCCAGCGAAATCACCCCCATGCAGTTGGGCCCGATCATCCTCATGCCGTGATCCTTGGCGATCCTCAGCAACTCGTCCTGCCGGAGCCGCCCCTCGGCACCGGATTCCGCAAACTGAGCGCCATAGACGATGGCAACGCTTGCCCCTCTCTCCCCGGCAGCTATCAGATTCTCGCGCACCGAAGCCGCGGGCACCGCAATCACGGCGATATCCGGCGCCTCGGGAAGATCGGAGATAGACCGATAAGCCTCGATGCCCTGGACAAT
This sequence comes from Rhodospirillales bacterium, assembly GCA_022822205.1. Classification (GTDB taxonomy): domain Bacteria; phylum Pseudomonadota; class Alphaproteobacteria; order Rhodospirillales; family UBA2165; genus JAJDXO01. The sequence continues at coordinate 66,434 of JAJECC010000109.1, forward strand.
TTCGTTGTGCGCATTAACCGGATAAAGCCGGCCCTCATACCCCCGCTCGAGGCAGAATTTCAACGCGCGCCCGCCAAATTTCATGGGATTCGTGGATGCACCGATGATCGCCGCCGATTTCGGACGAAAGCACATCTCCAGTTTCCCGAATTCCGATTTGTCGAGTTCCTGCATTCAGCCCTGCCGCTTGCGGGTCACGGTAAATGTCTCGTTCACGAACCACATCCCGCCGTGCCTGGCGAGCACCTCGCGCACCACGTCCAGATAGCGGGAATCCCGGGACATGACCTGCTGCGCCAGCTCTTCCTTGACCTCGACGAAATAGAGCGCGTTGTTCCAGGCGGACGAGAGGGAGAGCAGTCCAAGTTCGTGCTCGTCCATCGACGGCAGCGTGTGCATATCGAACCGGAACAGGGAACGGGCGTCGGTCAGGCCGCTGAACTTATAGTCGCCTTGCCGGGCGCCCAGCGCTTTTCTGAAATCGCGCAGAATGTCGTAGCGGTTCACGAACGGAATCCGGTGCTTCGGCCAAACGCCGCGCACGATTTCATGGGCGGGATCGTCTCCATGGGACTGAATGACGGTCATCCGTCCGCCCGGCG
>JAJECC010000065.1 GCA_022822205.1 Rhodospirillales bacterium
CCACTCGTCGATCAAGGCTTGTTCGGCCGCCCACCGGTAGCTCCGGGGCCGCCACCATCTGAGCTTCGCCAGCAGCCAGACGCGGAAGAAACCGGAGACCGTACTGGTTCTGATTTCCATTCCCCAATAGGTTCTGCCGAGACGCCCGGTCCGCTCCGCCCAGGCAAGAACCTTCTTCGCGAGGCCCGGCGGCAGCATATCGCACACTTCGCCGAAGCCGGGTTTGAAATACTCGGTCACCTTGACCGGATCGGCCGGGCCGGCGCCCGTCTCGCCCAGAATGCGCGCATACCGCTCGGCCCGGGTCTTGGCTTGGGCGACGCGGATGATGTCCTCGAAGGTCATCCGCACCGCCAGATGGCGGGCAACCTCGCGGCAAAGCCCGGGGTCCGAAGTCCGGAAGGGCGCCAGGCGGTCGAGATACCGGCGGGCGTAGCCGATATCCTGATAGTCCACAAGCCGGCGCAGGGCGTGGCCCAGAACGGCGTGCGCTTCGGCGGGGAATGCGGCTTGCGCCTGGCTCTCGAGACCGGCCAACGGCACGGCCCGGTCGGCGCGCTTGGCCGCTTCCTCGAGGACCGGTTCGGCGCCGGATTTCGCAAGCCGGAGGCCCGCATCGAAGCCCGCGAGGTTGGAGGCGACGGCCTTGCCTTCCGCCTTGATTCCATCGCTGAAGTCCTCTTCGGAGATACCGAGCAGGTTCGTGGCGGCGATCGCGCCCAGCATGACCGAGTTGATGACCGCACCCGCCTCCTGGGACGCGTCCATGGCGTCGAACAGGATGGCTTCCCTGGCGTTCTTCTTGAGCGACGCCAGCATCTTTTCGCCGTCGAGGCGGCCGTCACCCATGCCCATCTTCTCGAGGGTCAGAAACACGCGGTGGGTGGAGGCGATGAGCGTCGTCCGGTCCGAAGTGATGTATCCGCTGGACAACGCCCGCGCCGCCTCGGCCAGCTCCGTCGCGATCATCAGGTCGACCTCGCCCGGAACCGGATTCAGGGAGAAGACCGGCCGCGGGGCGCCGGCGGGCGATGCTTCCGGCAACAGCTCGATGTAGTAGGTCGTCGCGCCGGTCCGCTGAGCGACGCCGGGGACCGACGTCGCCTGCACCGGAAAGCCCTTGGCGATGGCGGCATTGACGACCCAGTTCATCAGGACGCCGCCGCCTTCCCCGCCCATGGCGGCGATCAGCAGCGTGACCGGCTTCTTGGTTCCGGCGTCAGGCATGGGCTTCCCCGCTGCCCGCCATCCATCCGATTACCCTCCGGCGGACATTGTGGACCAGCTTTTCCAGGGCGGACGCGTTCTGCACTTTTTCCGCCCGGTAGAAGGACGGGCACAGAACGGCCGCGTGGGCCACTTCGCCGCAAAGACCGCAGCCGACGCAGGACGGGATCACGGTTGCGACCGGATCGGTCCTGAGCGGATCGGGACTGGGCTTGATGGTCAGGGACGGACATCCGCTGAGGCGCATGCACGAGTGGTCGCCGGTGCATATTTCGTCGTCGACCCCGTAGCGGGGCGTTTCGACGCGGCGTCCGGCCTCCAGCAGTTTCGCGTTCTCGGCCTTCAGCCGGCGCTGACGGGCCAGCATGCACTCACCGTCGGCAATGACGACCTTCAGTCCGCCCTCCTTGGTGGTCATCGCCTCGCGCAGCGTATCGACCATCACATCGACGCTGTAGGTGCGGACGGTCCGCAGCCATTTGACGCCGACGGAGCGCAACGTCCGTTCGATCTCGCTGGTCTGTTCCGTATGGCTGGGCGATCCGGCGGACGACGGAATCCATTGCTGGCCGGTGGCCGACGAATAGCCGTTTTGCATGATCACCAGGACGGAATCGGTGTCGTTGAACAGGCTCGAGAGGACGCCCGTCTGCAACCCGTTGTGCCAAAAGCCGCCGTCCCCCATGACGCTGATGGTACGCTTCTTCTGCAGCGGCACGACGCCGGCCGTGCTCGCCAGGCTCATCCCGTAGCCGAGAATGGAATTTCCCATGCTGAACGGCTCGAAAATGGCGAACGAATGGCAGCCTATATCGGTGGAAATGTGAACGTCGCCGATCTCTTCCTTCAACAGCTTGATCGCCGAGAACACCGGCCGCTCGGGACAGCCGGTGCAAAAGCCGGGCGGGCGGCCCGGGACCGCCACATCGGCGCCGTCCCTTCCGGTCCGGGTTGCATCTTCCAGCTTGGCCGCGCGATCCCGAAGTAGCTCCAGGTTCACCCCATTCGGTTCCGAATCGCCGAAGAAATCGACCAGGCCCTTGAGGACCGCCTCGGCCGTATATTCGCCGGCCATGGGCAGCACGTCCTTGCCGGCGATGCGGGTCTGAATATCGGCCTTGCGCAAAATCGTGTTGATTTGCTGCTCGATATATTCGGGATTGCCTTCCTCGACCACCAGGACCGATTTTTTGCCGGCGCAGAATTCGCGAATCTGTCCTGGAACCAGCGGGTGGGTGACGTTGAGCACCAGCAATGGAATGTCGGTGTTGCCGAAATCGTCAGCCAGGCCCAGCGCCGCCAGACGCTTGACCACCGTATTGTAGAGCCCGCCCTGGAGAATGATTCCCACGTCCCCCCGCCGGCCGTCGACATGTTCATTGAGATCGTTGTCGAGGATGAATTTCTCCGCCGCGGGCAGCCGGTCCTCGACCTTCTTTTTCTCCTGCACGAACGTAACCGGCGGGTGGGCAAGGCGGTCAAAATCGAAACCGGCGCTGTCGGACTTGCTATTGAGGCCCATGCGGGGCGCCTGATTGTCCTTGGCGTCGAATTCGCCGAACACGTGGCAGGCCCGGATGCGCAGTTCGAGGATCACCGGCGTGTTGGACGCTTCGGACAGCTGGAACCCCTTTTCCACCATGTTGACGATCGACGGCAGATTCGGGCGCGGATCGAGCATCCACATGGAGCACTTCATCGCGAACGCGTGGGTGCGCTCCTGAATGACGCTCGCCCCTTCGCCGTAATCCTCTCCGGCGATGACCATCGCCCCGCCGGTGACGCCGGGCGACGCAAGATTGGATAGCGCGTCCGCCGCGACGTTGGTTCCGACGATCGACTTCCAGGTCACGGCGCCCCGGGCCGGATACATGATGGAGGCGCCGAGCATGGCGGCCGCCGAGGCTTCGTTGGTGTTGGCCTGCACGTGCACGCCGAGGTCCGCCATCAGTTCCTTGGCCTGGACCAGAACGTCGATCAGATGGGAAACCGGCGCCCCCTGGTAGCCGCCGACATAGGAGACGCCCGACTGCAGCAGCGCCTTGGTGACCGCGAGAATGCCTTCGCCGCGGAAGACGTCGCCGTCTCCCAGCTTCAATTGCTCTATCTCTTTGGCGAACGATCGTTCCATTGCCAACCATCCCGGCCTGCCCGGCCAAGGGCGAAAGTATAGCGATGGAACCGCCGGGGTCACGAACATTGCTCTTGACGTCCGGCCGGATTTATTTAACATGTTAAATATATTTCGAAGATGCCGATTTGGGGAGGATTTCACATGCTCGACGATCCCAATACCGCTGACGAATTTGAAGCCAATTGCCGGGACGCGGAGAAATTTCTCGCCCGCTTCAGGGAAGAGACGCTGGGACACCACATCGGCGGCAAGCCGGCCGGCGGCGGCGGCGGGACCTTCGAAAACCTGACCCCCATCGACAATTCGGCCATCAATACCGTCGCAGCGGGCACCGAATCCGACATCGACCGGGCGGCCCGCGCGGCCAGGGAAGCCTTCGCCGAATGGCGCGACCTGCCGGGCGCCCAACGCCGGAAGATGCTGCACGGATTGGCCGACGCGATCGAAGCCCGCGCCCGGGAGATCGCACTGGTCGAGAGCATGGATACGGGACAGCCGATCCGGTTCATGAGAGCCGCCGCCGTCCGGGGCGCCGAAAACTACCGCTTCTTCGCCGACAAGGCGCCGGAGGCCACCGGCGGCGACGCCATGCCGGCCAAGGACCACATCAACTATTCGATCCGTCAGCCTATCGGTCCGGTCGGCGTGATTACACCGTGGAACACGCCGTTCATGCTGTCGACCTGGAAAATCGCCCCGGCGCTCGCCGCCGGCTGCACCGTGGTTCACAAGCCCGCCGAATGGAGCCCCCTGACCGCGACGCTGCTGGCCGAGATCACCGCCGAGGCCGGAATTCCCGGCGGCGTGGTCAATCTGGTTCACGGCCCCGGCGAAACGGCGGGCAAGGCGCTGACCGAGCATCCGGATATCAAGGCCATCGCATTCGTCGGCGAGTCCGCCACCGGCAGCGCCATCATGGCGCAGGGGGCGCCCACCCTGAAGCGGGTGCATTTCGAGCTCGGCGGCAAGAACCCGGTGATCGTGTTCGACGATTCCGACATGGACCGCGCCCTCGAGGCGGTGGCCTTCATGATCTACAGCCTCAACGGCGAACGCTGCACGTCGTCCAGCCGCCTCCTGGTCCAGCGCTCGATCCACGACGAGTTCGTCGACAGACTGGCCGGCAAGGTCGACTCCATCCGGGTCGGCCATCCCCTGGACCCGACCACCGACATCGGCCCCCTCATACACCCGCGCCATTACGAGAAAGTGATGAGCTACTGGGATATCGCCAGGGGGGACGGCGCCGACATCAAGGCCGGCGGCGGCCGCGCCGATGTGAACGACGACGGCAACTGGGTTCAGCCCACCCTGTTTACCTCGGCCAGCAATACGATGCGGATCGCCCAGGAGGAAATCTTCGGGCCGGTGTTGACCGCCATTCCGTTCGACGACGAAGCGGATGCGCTCGCCATCGCCAACGATGTGGCGTACGGGCTTGCCGGCTATGTCTGGACCCGGGACGTGGGCCGCGCCCACCGCCTCGGGCGGAGCCTGGATGCGGGGATGATCTGGATAAACTCGGAGAACAACCGCCATCTGCCGGCGCCGTTCGGCGGCATGAAGGCCAGCGGAATCGGCCGGGACGGCGGCGACTACTCCTTCGAGTTCTACATGGAGACCAAGAATATCTGCGTCGCCATGGACAGCCACAAGGTGCCCAGGATCGGCGCCTAAGTTACTCGGCGCGTTTGTCGTGAGGTGCTGCGGCGTAAAATGATTGCGTCATGGCCGGGCCCGGACCCGGCCATCCACGTGTATCGCCGGTCGCCAGACGTGGATCACCGGCCTACGCCGTCCGAAAGTCGGCTTCGGCCGACTGAAGGCCGGGTCAAGCCCGGTGATGACGGCTTTTGTTTCCTCGCCCCCGTCAGGAGAGAAGGGAGAGTTTGAACCGCAAATCCGCAAAAACGGGAATCCCCCAATCGAGGCCGGACCCTGGTTTACTCGGCGACGCTCTCGTTCATCAGCAGCCGGCCGAAGCCCGGCATCGGATCGGTGATGCCGAGCTTGCGAAGGGCGTACCAATAGGTTGCCGCATTCACAGTGACGACGGGGCGGCCGAGGCCGGCTTCGAGTTCTTCGATCATCCCGACCATGCCGAGCGCGCCGCCCACATGGAGGAATGCGTCGACATCGTCGTGATCGATGCGTTTGAAGGCATCGAGGATACGGTCGACGGTCACCTTGATGATGTCGATGGATTCCTCGACCTCCAGCCATGTTGCATGGGGCGCTTCGAACCCGAAGCGGCCGTAATATTCCTGGACGCTCCTGGAGTATTCCTCGGACATGGGCGACAGCACCCCGATCCGCCTGGCGCCCAGGGTCCTGAGCCCGGCGACGCAGGCGTCGGTCGCGGTGACGAAAGGCACGCCATCGACCCGTTCGGCGATCTCCTCCCGGTAGCGGGCCTGGCGTTCGGGCGACCAGAGGCGCATCTCGATGGAGTTGCCGGTGATGATCATGTCGGGATAACAGCCGAGCGCCGCGGGCAGCGCGTCCAGAACCGCTTCGGCGACCTTGTCGTGGACCGAGATGTCGAAGCGGTACATCTGATTGTTGATGCCGTCGGGCCGCATGCTTTCGTATTCCGGCTGCATGTTGGCGTTTTGCGCCGGGATCATTACGGCAACGACACCGCGGGGGCCAAATCGGTCGGGCATGGGGTCCTCCGGAGAAATCCTCGGCCGAGGGGGTAGCGCTCCGCCGCCGGAGCGGCAAGAAAATTGTAACGCCCGGGGCGGTGCGCTCTATTGACAGAGGCCCGCGCCGAGGTCTCTGATTCCAGGCGAACCAATCAATCGAAGAGGCGATCATGTCCAGCGACGTCCCCAGTACTCTCTCGCACGTTTCCCTCGGCACCAACGATTTCGACAGGGCCGCCGCGTTCTACGACCGGGTGATGCCGGCCATAGGGGTCAAACGGATCATGGAACATCCGGGCGCCGTGGCGTACGGCAAGCATTTTCCCGAATTCTGGGTCCAGACGCCGTTTGACGGCAAGACGGCCACCACCGGCAACGGTGTCCACGTCGCGTTCCTTACCTGGTCCCGCGAGGAGGTTGACGCCTTCTACGCCGCGGCAATGGAGGCCGGCGCCACCGACGACGGCCCGCCGGGCATACGGGCGGAATACAACCCGGGGTACTACGCCTGCTTTGTCCGGGACCCGGACGGCAACAAGATCGAGGCCATGTTTATTGACACCGAACTGGCCGAACGGAAAACCGCAACCGTAAACTGAAGCCGGGCACGACCGGAAAACCTGGGGGGCAACAATGGCTGACATTCCGCGACTAAATAAGGTCATCGGCGTCCTGGAGAGCGGCGGCATCGCCTTTTCGGCGTTCGTACCGGCCACGACCCAGTCGGCGGTGCAGTTCGCTCAGACCAGATACGACGGCATTGTCCTGGAGATGGAACACCTGCCGTGGGACGGCCCGACGCTCCGGGATTGCCTCCAGTACATGCTGCTTCGCGGGCCCATCGTCGCCGGCGGCACCCTCGCGCCCAATGTCGTTCCATTTGTCCGGGTTCCCGTCAACGGCGTCGAAATGGCCCAATGGCACGCCAAGCAGGCTTTGGACATGGGCTGTTACGGCGTCGTCTGGCCGCACATCAGCACCGTCGACGAGGCGTACAATGCCGTCGCCGCCTGCCGCTATCCAAGGCTGCCCGACAAGCCCAACTATGAGCCTCGCGGCATTCGCGGCGACGGGCCGGCCGGCGCGACCCGCTACTGGGGAATTTCCCAGCAGGAGTATTACGCCCGCGCCGATGTCTGGCCGCTGGACCCCAACGGCGAGATTTTCGTCATTATCCAGATCGAGGATCAGGAAGGCCTCGGGAATTTGCCCGACATGCTGAAGAACGTCCCGGGCATCGGCGCCGTCCTGATCGGTGAAGGCGACTTCGGCCAGGAACTCGGCTTCCCCCGCCAGTACGATCATCCGCTGTTGCTCGAAGCCATCGACGAGCTTGTCGCGGTGTGCAGGGAACACGGCGTGATCGCGGGCCATCCCCATGCCAATGCGGGCAACATGCAGGCGCTGGTCGATCAAGGGTTCAGGTTCCTGATGACCGGCCCGGCGGTCAGCTACCCGGGCCTGGAAAAAGGCCTCGAGGTTGCCGGCCGGAATTAGAGAAGCCAGGGAGAGAACGATGATTATCGATTGCCACGGCCATTACACGACCGAGCCGCCGAAGATGAAGGAGTGGCGGGAAAACCAGCTCGCGGCCGTGGAGGACGGCGATTTCAAGCCGACGCGGGCGCTGCTTGAAATCCATGACGACGATATCCGGGACGGCATCGAAGGCAATCAGCGGAAGCTTCAACAGGAACGGGGCACGGACCTGACCGTCTTCTCTCCCCGCGCCGTCGGCATGGGCCACCATCTGGGCACCGCCGAAACCAGTATGGAATGGACCCAGCTGTCAAACGACATGATCCGCCGGGTCTGCGACCTCTATCCGGACAGCTTCGCGCCCGTCTGCGCCCTGCCCCAATATCCGGGCGTCGAGCCCAAAAACTGCATTCCGGAACTGGAGCGGTGCGTCAACGAGATGGGATTTATCGGCTGCAACCTGAACCCGGACCCGTCGGGCGCCATGTGGTCGGACCCGCCGCTCACCGACAAGGACTGGTGGTATCCGCTGTACGAGAAAATGGCGGAACTGGACGTGCCGGCGATGATCCACGTCTCCGGGTCCTGCAATCCCAACTTCCATCATACCGGCGCCCATTACATTGCCGCCGACACCACGGCGTTCATGCAGCTCATTCTCGGCGACCTGTTCGCCGACTTCCCGACGCTCAAATTCATCATTCCCCACGGCGGCGGCGCGGTGCCGTTTCACTGGGGCCGGTACCGCGGCCTGGCGCAGGACATGGGCAAGCCGCTGCTGACGGACCACCTGCTCAACAATGTCTTTTTCGACACCTGCGTCTATCACCAGGCCGGAATCGACTGCATGACCAAGGTGATTCCGACGGAGAACATCCTGTTCGCCTCCGAGATGGTCGGCGCGGTGCGCGGCGTCGACCCGGAAAGCGGTCACAATTACGACGACACCAAGCGCTACATCGACGCCACGCCCAACCTGGACGAAAGCCAGCGGGCGCAGGTCTTCGAAGGGAATGCGCGCCGGGTGTTCAGCCGGCTGAAGACATAGGTCTGTCGAATGCAGGAAAGTCCCCCTCCCCCTCGACGGGGGAGGGTTGGGGTGGGGGCGATAAAAGTGGCTTAGGGGTGCCAGGTGAACAGATTATTCCCCCTCACCCAGCCCACCGGACCGGCTCCACCGGCCGGAGGACAGGCATGGCCAAGCTCGCTTCGCCCGCCAAGCCTCCGCGTCCCTCTCCCTCCGGGGGAGAGGGAACGAAGCGCCTCCTCTTCTCAACGGCGGATACGCCCTACGCCAGCATCCTGGAGAGGTATTCCTTGACCTCGGGGGCGCGATGCCGGGCCTTCTTGTTGCTGGGATAAAGCTCCTCGTCATAGAAGAAATCGGGGAGTTCATCGTCCTCGATGGTGAACCCGGCCTTTTCGTTGAATTCCCACTCCAGCTTGAGCGCTTCGAGGCCAAGCTCGTCGAAAAATTCGACGGGCAGATCCGTGCCGTGCGCGTCGTTCAACGCGTTGACGATCAGATCCTTGTGCTCGTTGGTGACCGACCGGCCGAACAGACAGAGACCGAGCGAGTCGGCCGCGGCGCAGGCGGTCTGGATTCCGAGGCTGGCCTCGGTGAGGTGCTCGGTGTCCTTGTCGGCGCATTCGTATTGGGGAATGTTGCCGGCGGTGTGATCGGCGCCCTGCGCGGTCACCATCATCGAAATGCCGGTAACCTCGATGACCCGGGGATCGTAGGCCGAAATGCCCTGCTTCTTGATGACCGGTATGCGCCCGACATCGTAGTGTTCGCCGACGCGCGCCGTGCCCTGGGCGTAAAGCCTGCCCTTTTCATTGCCGGCGCGGATATCCTCGAGAACCTGGATCATGTAATTCACGTCGCCGAACTGGCCCTCGCCGGCCTCCATCAGCACGCCGATCGTCGCGCCGGCCTCGATGGTATCGATGCCGAGGTCGTTGGCGATATTATTGACGATCGCCACATCGTCCGGATCGGTAAGCCCGCAGTTGCTGCCCATGAGCCCGAGGGTTTCGTACTCCATCGGCGATACCATCTCGTTGCCGTCCTCGTCGGCATAGATGTTCGAGCACTGGATCATGCAGCCGGGCATGCAGGCATGGGTCGTTTCACCGCCCCGCGCCAGATTGACCTCGCGGATATGCGTGCCGCCGAGGGTCATGGTGCCCTCGTCCTTGCCGATCAATTCGCCGGACGAGAAGTTGCGGGTCGGCAGGCCGCCCACCTTGTTGGTGAAGTCGCCGACCATGGCGGTGCCGTAGTCCCGGAAAGCCTGGATGGCCGGATCCGCATCGAGCTTCTGGCCGTATTCGCGAACGGCGCCCATCAGCTTTTTGCGGTCATGGAAGGTCGGCATCTTGAGCGTATCGACAACGATCGCCTTGACCCGTTTCGAGCCCATGACCGCGCCGACGCCGCCGCGCGCCGCGATGCGGACCGGACGCCCCTCGACATCCGAGAAGCTGATCCCGGCCATCAGTCCCTGGTACTCGCCGACGGGGCTGCACAGCCCGACGCTGAGTTTACGGCCGTATTTCTCGTACAGCATATCGGCGGCTTCGAAATTGCTCTTGCCGAGATACGGCGCCGCATCCTCGAACGTGATGTCGCCTTCCTTGGTAATTCGAATGATTACCCAGTCGTCGGATTGGCCATAGAGGGTCAGGCCGCCGATTTCGAGCTGGCCCATCGCATAGGCCATGGTGCCCCCGGCATTGGCTTCCTTGACCCCGCCGGTCAACGGGCTTTTGCACCCGACGCTCAGCCGGTTCGCATTGGAAAAGTTGGTTCCGGCGAACGGACCAGCGGAAAAGATCAGGGGATTGTCCGGCCCCAGCGGATCGACGGTCGCCGCGCCCTTTTCCAACAGGGTCTTGGCGATGAAGTGGCGGCCGACCTTGATGCAGTCCAGCCCGTCCAGCTCCTCGGTGTCGATGGATTTGTCATTGAGATTGATGTGATGATATTTGCGCATTCTCTGTCCCCGAATCCGGCACATGGGGAGCCCGGCGGCGCCGGCTCCCGCAATCGATTGCACTCATATTGCCCGGTCGTGACGCTAGATGCCAGCCTCAACTTTTCTAAAACCCCGTCGGAACCGGGGATTTCCAATCCGCGCCCAGGACAAGCGAAACTCGGGAATTGACCCCGGGAGCCAGTCCCGTAATCTCGGCAATGGAAAAGGCGGCCCGAATGTCTCTCTACTACGTCCAGAAGCTGATCTACGAACTCAACCGCGACCCGCAGGTTCGGAGCCGCTATGAGGAAGATTTCGGGGAACTGCTCAAGGACTACGATCTCACCGATGAGGAACTCCGCGCCATCCGCGAGCCCGACATCGGTCTGCTGTATGTCCTGGGCGTGAACGGACAATTGCTGATGCATTACGCGGCGCTGCGCGGCTATCCCTGGGACGACTATATCCAGTCGATGAAGGACGGGCTGGACGAACACGGGCCGGTTCGCGCGGGGCTATATGCGCGTACGGGGGGAGGCGCCATATGAGTCTCGTATTTGCCGGCGTCTGCTCTCACGCTCCGGGAATCACCGGGCGCGCCGACCGCGCCGACCCGGCGGTCAGGGAAGAGTTCTACGCCAATTTCTTCCGCATGGGCCGGGCAATCAAGGACTCGGGGGCCGATACCCTGCTGGTTGTCGCGGCCGAGCATTTCGCCAATTTCTTCATGAACAACATGCCGGCCTATTGCGTCGGCATGGCCGACTATTACGAGGGCCCGATCGAGGACGAAGAGTGGCTCGGCATCAACCGCTTCCGCGTCAACGGCAATGCCGGCCTGTCGGAGCGGCTGGTGAACCATGTCATGAACGAGGTCGACGTGGCCTATGCGCAGGAATGGAAATTCGACCACGGCATCGCCGTCCCGCTGCATTTCCTGACGCCCGACTACGACCTCGACGTCATCCCGGTCAACATCAATTGCCAGGGGCCTCCCCTGACGCCGCTGCATCGGGCGTGGAAATTCGGTCAGGCGCTGCGCGCGGCGTGCGACGCGCAGCCCGAAAAGATCGCGCTGGTCGGGACGGGCGGCGTGTCTCATTGGCCGGCGACGCCCGATTCCGGAAAGATCAACGAGGAATGGGACAGGGAATTCCTCGGCCGGTTCGTCGCCAACGACAAGGACGGCCTGCTTTCCTATTCCGACGAAGAGACCTATGAGCGCGGCGGCCAGGGCGGGTTCGAAATACGGACCTTCATCACCGTCGCCGGCGCCTGCGAGGGTCAGCCGGGCGATCTCTGGTTTTACGCGCCGATCCCCATCTACGCGGTCGGCTGCACCGTCGCCACCATGCAGGTGGGCTAAATCCGCATCAGCGCGATCATCTTCTCGAATTCGGCGGTTCCCGGCCGGAACAGATGGTCGACCACCGTGAAGTGGTTCTTGCCGGGCACGGAAATGTACTCCGTCTCCAATCCGTTGTAGTTCCTCAACTCCCCATAGGCGATGGTCTGCTGGTGAAAGCCCTCGGGCTCGTCGCCGCCGACGATCGCCAGCAGCGGACACGGGACGGTCGGCGCCCGCTCCAGCGCGCTGTTCCGCCGCGCCATGCCGGCATCCATCCGTACGTCCTCGTTGACGGATGTGCGCATGACGGGCTCCGGTTCATAGACGCCGGAGACGCCCACCGCGCTCTTCAGGATATCCTCGGGCAGGCCCAGGGACTTCCAGTCCTGGCGAAGCATCATGCCCGTGAGATGCCCGCCGGCCGAGTGACCGGCGAGATGCAGACGGTCGGCATCGATCCCGAGTTCATCCGCGTGGGTGTGGCAGTAGGCCACCGCGTTCTTTACCTCGTCGACGATGATGTCGAGGTCGGCCTCGGGGCAGAGATCGTAATTGACCGAGATGTGGGTCGCCCCCGCGGCGACGATCGGCAATGCAAGGTGGCTGTAGTCGCTCTTGTCCATCATCCGCCAGTAACCGCCGTGGATGAAAATCTGTGCGGGCGGCGGCGTACCGAGTTTGCCGTTTTGCGCCGGGAATACGTCGATGGTTTCCTTCGGCCTGTCGCCGTACCGGACGTCGTAGATCCCTTCCAGGCTCTCCCGCGCCTCCGCCGCCCGGACAGGCAGCGCCTCCAGCAGCGGCGCCGGGTTCTCGATCGTTTTCCGGGGGTTCATGTGATATTCGATTTCGGCGTCATCCGCCTCGCGCCAGTTGAAGGCCATGGCTCTCGTCTCCCTTGGTGCCGCTGGAACAAGCCGAACGGACATGCAACACTTCCATTATCATGACCGATAAAATACTTGAATTCATCTTTCATCGCGATGGCGGGTCCGCCGCGCGCGAGGTCGCGGTTTCCAATCTCGTCATCGCCGGCTGGGCGGGACGCGACCTCGACGCGATCGAGGAACACATCAGGGAAATGGAGGCTATCGGCGTTCCGAGGCCAAGCTCCGTTCCGTGTTTTTACCGCGCCTCGAATACCCTGCTGACCCGGGACGAGAGCATTCAGGTCGTCGGAGAAGACTCCAGCGGAGAAATCGAATATTTCGTCTTGTCCGTCGACGACGGCCTATGGGTCGGCGTCGGCTCCGACCATACGGACCGGAAGGTCGAGACCTACAACATCGCCGTCTCGAAGCAGATGTGCGCCAAGCCCGTCGCGGCCGACCTCTGGCTCTTCGAGGAAATCTCGGAACATTGGGACCGGCTGCGGCTGAAATCCGAAGCGGTCATCGCCGGCAACAGGGAGCCCTATCAGCAGGGCACGCTCGCCGACATGCGAACGCCCGATGATCTGATCGGCAGGTACCGGCCCGACGGCCGGCTGCCCGCGGGCACGCTGATGTTCTGCGGCACGCTGGTCGTCGACGGCGGCGTCCGGCCCGGACAAGCGTTCTCCATCGAGCTGCACGACCCGGTGCTGAACCGGACGATCTCACACAATTACGCCATTTCGGCGCTTCCAGAGGAAGAGTAGACGGAGGCCATAGGCCATGGGAAAAGGCAAACCGCATATCGAATTTCTGAGCATCGACATGGAGGACGGATGGGAGACGCCGCCCGGCTATCCCGACACCTTCAAGCAGAAAATCCTCGCCCAGGATATCGACGAACCCAACAGGACGGGCAGCCGGTCGCGGCTCTTGAAGATCGCGCCCGGCGGCTATTCCACGGAGCCCTTCGTTCACGAGCACTGGGAAGAGGTTTATTTGCTGAACGGCGACCTGATCGTCGGCAACGACGCAAACGGCGAAGGCGGCGAAAAGTTCCATGCCCCCACCTACGCCTGCCGCCCGCCCGGCGTCCATCACGGTCCGTTCAAGACCGATGAGGGGTGCGTCATGTTCGAGATGCACTATTTCTACGACGCCGGCGAGGAGTAAGAGCGCGGTAACGTAAGGGTTTATGTGTCAGGCGAGAAGGGGATACTCCCTGTGGTTATGAACCAGCCACGAAGAGGCGCACCCCACCGCCGACAGGCTGGCCGGGGCCCGGCGCAATTTGGACGACGCGGCGTAACCGCCGGCCGGCAGGAGGGAGAAAGCCGATGATCAAAACGGGACAGGAGCACCTTGAAGGGCTCCGCGACGGACGGACGGTCTATATCGGTGACGAACGCATAGACGACGTGACCGCCCACCCGGCCTTCGAGAAGGCCGCCGAGACGGTTGCGGCGCTCTACGACGCCAAGCACGACCCCGAATATCAGGACGTTCTCACCTACGAGGAGGATGGGGAACGTCACTCCACATGGTTTCTGCAGGCAAAATCCCGGGACGACCTTCGCCGCCGCATGGCCGCCCACAAGCAGATCGCCGATTTCACCATGGGCATGATGGGCCGCTCGCCGGACCACGTATCTTCATTCGTCACCGGCATGGCGACCGCGCCCGAAATCTTCGACAGCGAGGCGTACGAATTCGGCGAGAACATCACGGCGTACTACGAGCACATGAAGAAGAACGATATTTTCGCCACTTATGCCGTCATCCCGCCGCAGGCCGCCCGCAACCCGGAATTCTATGAACGGCAGAACCTCCCGATCCCGACCCTCCGGGTGGTGCGGGAAGAGGACGACGGCGTGGTCATTTCCGGAATGAAGATGCTGGCGACGTCGGCCGTGTTCTGTGACGAGATCTGGATCGGCAACCTTATCCCCCTCGCCCCGAGCCAGGTGAAGGAGGCGGTGACGTGCGCGGTCCCGTGCAACGCGGCGGGGCTCACCATGTGGATGCGCCAGCCGATTTCGCTCAACGCCAAGAATCAGTTCGACCAGCCGCTCACCTGGGCGTTCGACGAGACCGACGTGCTGGTGATGTGCGACGAGGTCAAGGTGCCGTGGGAGAAAGTGTTCGTCATGGACGACCCGATCCGCGCCCGCGAAATCTACATCAAGACCCCGGCCCACTGTTACGGCAACCACCAGTCCAACGTCCGGTTCTGGTCGAAAATGGGCTTGATCCTGGGTCTCTGCAAGAAGGTGACCGAGGCGACGGGCGCCAGCGAGGTGCCGGCCGTCCGCGAGGTGCTCGGCCGCATGTCGGCGCTGGAGGCCACGCTGTCGGGCATCATCCACGGGCAGATCGAGGCCGCCGAGGCTTGGCCCGACGGTTTCAAGACCTTCAACCGCCGAATGATGTATGCCGGGCTCAACTGGTGCACCGAGAACCACTCGGCGATCGTCGACACTCTGAGAGAGCTCAGCGGCGGCGGCGTGTTCCAGATGCCGGCCAGCGTGACCGTCGTGCACGACGAAGACCTCAAGCAGCAGTTCGACACCTATTTCCAGACTCCGCAGATGAACGCCCTGGACCGCATGAAGCTGTTCCGGCTGGCCTGGGACGTGGTGGGAACCGAGTTCGCCGGCCGCCAGCAGCAGTACGAGAAATTCTATGCCGGCGCATCCTTCATCGTCCGCAACCACTCGTTCCGGGAAACCCCGTGGGACGATTTCGACGCGTTCGTGCAGGATTTCATGGACGGCTACGGCATCCCGGAACCGGCGGTGAGGAAGGAAGCGGCGGAGTAGCCGAAGCTACACCCCGAGATATCGATGCTTGAGGTCTTCGTCGGCGCGCAGCGCGCCGGAGTCGCCCGACCAGACTACCTTGCCGCGCTCGACGATGTAATGGCGGTCGCCGATCCGCGCCAGCGTATCGACGTTCTTGTCGATCACCAGGATCGACTCGCCGTGCGCCTTGAGGCTCTCCAGGCATTTCCAGATCTCATCGCGGACCAGGGGCGCCAGTCCCTCCGTCGCCTCGTCGAGGATCAACAGCTTGGGATTGGTCATCAGGGCGCGGCCGATGGCCAGCATCTGCTGCTCGCCGCCCGACAGCTGGTTGCCCATGTTGCCCAGCCGCGCATGCAGGGCCGGGAACATGGCGAGGACTTTCTCGAGGTTCCACGGGTCCGCAGAGCCTGAACGGTTGTCCTCGGTCGCCACCAGATTTTCCATCACCGTAAGATTGGGAAAGACTTGGCGGCCCTCGGGAACCAGGCCGATCCCCAGCTGGGCGATCTTGTAGTCCGGCGTACCCAGAATTTCCCGGCCGTCGAAGGTGATCGAGCCGGCCTGCGGCGGCACGATGCCGATGATCGAGTGGACGGTGGTGGTCTTTCCCATGCCGTTCCGGCCGAGCAGGGTCACCACCTCGCCCCGTTCGATTTCCAAGGACATCCCGAACAGGACCTGGCTCTCCCCATAGGAGGTTTCGAGATTGGCGACCTTAAGCATGCGCCGCGTCATCCTCCCCCAAATAGGCCGCGCGAACTTCCGCATTGCCGCGGACTTCCTCGGGCGTGCCGGTCGCAATCCCCCGTCCGTAGACGAGTACGGTCACGCGGTCCGCCAGGGAAAAGACGGTGTCCATGTCGTGCTCGATCAGCAGCATGGAGTACTTGCCCTTGAGGCCGCCCAGGAACTCCCTGATCCGCGCCGAATCCTCCGCCCCCATGCCGGCGGTCGGCTCATCCAGCAAAAGCAGTTTGGGGTCTGTAGCCAGGGCCATGGCGATTTCCAGCTGGCGCTTCTCCCCGTGGCTCAAATTGTCGGCGAGGACGTTCGCCCGGTTCGCCAACCCCAGGTCGGACAATATCTTCATTGCCGGTTCGGTGAGGCTCGAATCTCTTGCGGCCGGCTTCCAAAACCGGAAGCTGTGGCCCTGGCGCGCCTGAATGGACAGGGCGACGTTCTGGCGCGCGCTGAAGTGGCGGAAGACACTGGTGATCTGAAACGACCGCGCAAGGCCCAGATGGGAGCGCTCGGCGGCGGAGAGGCCGGTGATGTCCTGCCCGTCAAACAGGATACGGCCGGAGTCCGGCTTCAACATACCGGAAATTTGCGCCACCAGTGTGGTCTTGCCCGCGCCGTTCGGGCCGATGATCGCGTGGAATTCCCCCTGTTGAATATCGAAGAAGAACTGATCGGTGGCCACCACGCCGCCGAAGCTCTTCATCAAATCCTCAACCTTGAGAATGGGATCAGCCATCACCGGCCTTCGACTTGGGAAGCAGGCCCCAAACGCCCTGCTTGGCAAACAGGACGAGCAGGACCAGAAGCGGTCCAAAGATCACGGGCCAGTTTTCGGTGAACCCGGAAATGATCTCCTCGAACATCAGGAAGGCGAAGGCGCCGACGACCGGGCCGAACAACGTCCCCATGCCGCCCACCAGCACCATGATCATGATCTCGCCCGACCGGAACCAATGCATGAACTCGGGCGTCACGAACTCGGTCAGGTTGGCGAGCAGGAAACCGGCAATTCCGCACATGCTGCCCGATATGACGAACGCCAAAAGCTTGTAGCGGTAGGTGGGAAAGCCGATGGCCTGCATGCGGGCTTCGTTTTCATGGCAACCCCGGATGACCATGCCGAAACGGGAATTGATCAGCCGCCACGATATGTACATGCAAAGGACGAGAAAACCGAGGATCAGATAGAACAGTATCCACTCGTTCCCGAGGTCGATGAAGGCGGCGAACTCGCTGCGGTCCGTCGGCAAACCATCGTCGCCGCCGTAGGTTTCCAAGCTGATGCCGATGAAGAACAGCAGCTGGGTCATGGCCAGCGTGATCATGATGAAATAGATGCCGCTGGTTCTGAGGCAGATGGCGCCGATGATCAAGGCGACGACGGCGCTGCCGCCGATGGCGACAAATAGCTGCAGCCAGCCGTTGGTGATTTCATGAAAGGCCAGGATGCCGACGGCGTAGGACCCCAATCCCAGATAGGCCGCGTGGCCGAAGCTGATCATGCCGCCGAAGCCCAGGATCAGATCGAGGCTCAGCGCCGCGATGGCGAAGATCATGATTCGCGAAATCAGCGTGATGTAGAACGTCTCGTCCATGGCCGTCACGGCCGGCGGCACGGCGACGAGAACGACGAAGCCGATGGCCAGCAGCCAGCCTTTCAGGCGCGTGAGTTCCATACCTAACCCGTCCTCGCCGGGAACAGACCCTGCGGCTTAAAGAACAGCACCCCGGCCATCAGGATATAGATCAGCATCGATGCGAGCGCGGGGCCCACGGTCTGGGCAATTTCCAGCGGAAAGATCTGTTGCATGGCGATGGGCAGCATCGAGCGCCCCACCACTTCGAAAACCCCGATAATCACCGAAGCGACCAGCGCGCCGCGGACGGATCCGATACCTCCGATGACGATGACGACGAAGGCCAGGATGAGCATCTCATCCCCCATACCGGACTCGACGGAGATAATGGGCGCCGCCATCAGGCCGGCGAGGCCGGCAAAAAATGCGCCGAGGCCGAACACGAAGGTATTCAGGAACCGGATATTGACGCCCATCGCGCGGATCATCTGGGTGTTGGAGGCGCCTGCGCGGATCAGCATGCCGACCTTGGTCCTGGCAATCAGGAAATAGATCACCGCCGCGACCAGGAGGCCCACGCCGATAATGAACAATCTAAAGACGGGATAGGGCGCATCGGGAAATATTTCCACGTTGCCGGTAAAAAGCTCGGGCGTCGGCATGGGCTGGGGATCAACGCCCCAAACCAGCTTGACACCCTCGTTAAAGAACAAAATCAGCCCGAACGTCGCCAGCACCTGGTCCATGTGATCGCGAAGATAAAGCGGCCGAAGGGTGAGCATCTCGATGACGATGCCGAGGATCACCGACGACGGAATAATCAGCAGAAAGGCGATAAAGAAGCTGCCCGTCCAGGCAACGAACGTCGAGGCGAAATAAGCCCCCATCATGAACAAGGCGCCATGCGCCAGATTGACGACGTTCATGATGCCGAGCACCAAAGTCAGGCCGGCGGAAATCAGGAACAGAAACACCCCGAACTGGATACCGTTGAGCGTTTGTTCGAGGACAAGCAGGGTACTCATGACAAAAGACCGGGGATCTGCGTCGCGAATTTACTCAGGCATTTATTGACTTGGCCGGGAAAGCACACGCCTTCCCGGCCAGACAGTCAATTCGGATCGAGTGACGAGACCGGCTTACCAGCTCATCGAGCACTCGGTGTGATAGGCATCCTTGTGGCCGCGGAAGATGGTCCTCCGGGTCACGATGGTCGGGTTGCCGTCCTTGCCCGCAACAACTTCCCGCAGATAGTAATTCTGGATCGGGTTGTGGTTGTTGTTGAACTGGAAGCCGCCGCGCGGACTGTTGATATTCGCCGTCCGCATACCGGCCCGGATGGCGTCATGGTCCGACAGGTTGCCCTTGGCCGCCCGGACACCCACGTCCATCAGCAACGCGGCGTCGTAGCCCTGCACCGCATACATGGACGGATGCTTGCCGTACTTCTTCTTGTAATCCGCGATGAACCGGACGTTGGCCGGGTTCTTCGACGTGGGATCCCAGAAGCTGGTGTTGAAGTTGCCGATCGCCGACTTGCCATAGGCGCCAAGCGTCAGATAATCGACCGCGAACACCGTGTTCATCGGGATCGTCTTGTCGAGGCCGGCGGCCTTGTACTGCTTGATCAAGGCGATGCCCATGCCGCCCGGCGCGAATGCGAAGATCGAGCCCGGTTTGGCGGCGCGAATCTGCGACAACTCGGCCTGGAAGTCACTTTGGCCCAACTTGAAGAACGTGGTGCCCGCAACCTTGCCTTTGTAGTACCGGGTGAACCCCGAGACCATATCCTTGCCCGCCTGGTAGTTGGGCGCCAGCAGCCATACGTTTTGCACCTTGCCCTGCAGGGCCTGCCCCATGGCTTCGGGCGTATCGTCGTTGTTCCACGATGCGCGGAAGAAGTACGGATTGCAGCGCTTGCCGGAAAGCTGGGACCAGCCGGCGTTGGTGCTGATCAGGAAGACCTTGTTGTCCAAAGCCTGCTTGTAGACCGCGGCAAGAACGTTTGACCAGGTGACTCCGGCGACAAAATGCACCTTGTCCTGCTTGATCAGCTTGTCCATCTGCTGACGGCCGACGTCAGGCTTGTTCTGGGTGTCGGCAACCACATACTTGATGGGCAAGCCGCCGATCTTCCCGCCAAGATGATCCACGGCGAGATCGAAGCCTTCCTTCTGGACCTTGCCGAAGATGCCGCGGCCGCCGGAAAGGCCACCGAGGAAACCGACGCGGACTTCCTTGTCCTGGGCGACGGATGGCGTGCCGGTCAAAGGCTGAAGCATCAGCGCTCCGAGGGCAGCAAAAGCCAATAGTTTGATTTTCATAAACTCCTCCCAAAGAGTGATTCAAGGGTACTGCCCCAGGGGCAATGCGAATACTTGGATCGGGCCTGAACCCGTGTTGAACGTAACTATAGGAGAAAGCCGCCCTGAATCTCAATGGTTTAGCGGTCACAATCCGGGGAAAAACCGCGAGCCGGTCCCGACAGGCTCAAGCCGTCCCGTCGACCATTTTCACGAGCTCGCGCCGCAAAACCTTGTTGGCTGCGTTGCGCGGCAAGCTCTCCACCTCGACATATTCCTTGGGACGCTTGAATCCCGCCAAACCGGAGGACCGCAGGTAGCCGTCCAATTCGGCTCCGTCAACGTCATCCGCGGCGACGATGCATGCCACCGCCTTCCGGCCCCATTTCGGATCATTGACGCCCACGACCGCACAGTCTCCGACGCTATGGTGCTTGAGCAAAAGGCCCTCGATTTCGCCGGGATGGATGTTTTCGCCGCCCGAACGGATCATATCGTCGGCGCGGCCGATCAGATCGACGTCCCCGTCCGCGTGCCGCAGGCACACGTCGCCGGTGTAGTACCAGCCGTCGCGCACCTTCTCCGCGGTGGCATCCGGCCGGTTGAGGTACTCGCTGAATATGGTATCGGCGGTGGCGTCGACGATCAGTTCCCCCTCCTCGCCCGGCCGCACCAAATCCTCCGGCTCGCCATCGATGGCGATGACCCGCGTGCGGCTATAGAAGCCGGGACGCAGCCGGATATGCTGCCCGACCGGGTCGGGGTTGTAGAGCGAGCACATGGTCTCGGTCGTGCCGTAGATGTGCCGGACCGTCCCGCCCCACTCCGCGTCCATCCGATCCAGAAGCTCCGGTGCGATCTCACCGCCGCCGTAGAGCGCCAGTTCCATACCGGCAAAGGCGCCCGGATCGTAATTGGGCGCCTGGGTCATGGCGTAGTAGAGCTGCGGAACCGCGAACATGTAGGTGATGCCGTGGGCCGCCATCATTTCATTGGCCTCAACGGGATTGAAGGCGGACTGAACGAAATACGTGCCGTTGTACGCCAGCGTCACCAGAAATACGCCGTAGAAGCCAATGGCGTGGCTGAGGGGCATGAACCCGAGTGTCCGCAGGTGCCGGCCGTGCCGGACGCCCGCCTGCGTCGACAGCCAGAGTATGCGATGCTCGGTGGTCCGCTGGGCGAGGACGACGCCCTTCGGCAATCCGGTGGTGCCCGACGTAAAGAAAATGAAGGCCGGATCCTCGGGATCGAGGTCGGGAGGCGGGCCCAGGGATGACGCATCGCCGCGGCAGTCTCCGAATGCAACGGTTCCGTCTGCCGGTTCCCCAAGCGAAACCAGCAGGCCGTCCGGGGGCAGCGCCGCCCTGACCGCGCCCGCCGTTTCGGCATCCGGCTGGATTATTGCGGCGGCGATTTCGCCGTCCTCTATCAGCCCCGCGATATCCGCCGGCGGCAACCGGAAATTGAGAAGCGCCGGCACCGCCCCCAGCCGCTGCAGCGCCAGCAGGACGACCGCGTGATCGAACAGGCCCGGGAGCACCGTCGCCACCCGGCTTCCCTTGCCGATTCCGCGTTCCTTCAGTCCCGCGGCGACGGTTTCGATTTCCGCGACGAGTTCCGCGTAGGTCAGGGACCGGTCCGTCAGATCGTCGACCATGGCCAGCTGATCGGGACCGCGTTCCGCCGACATCCAGACGAGTTGAAAGCAGGTCAGCATCGCGGGCTAAACACCGTCGGGAAGGCGGACCTTCACTTCGTTCGAGCGGCTGTCCTTCGACAGAAACGATTTGAGGGCGTCCAGAAAATACGGGTCGTCGACGGAGCGCATGACGTTTTGAATCTCGAATTCGGTCGCTTCCTCGAGTGACCGCCGCCAGCCCATGTGGAAGCTGTCCTTGGCCATCCCCTGAAGGTGGGTGGGCCCCGCGGCCAGATCCCTGGCGATGTTCCATGCATGCGCCTGCAGGCCGGTATCGGGATAGACCCGGTTGACGATCCGCCAGTCTTCCGCCTCCTTGGCGCTCAGCGTACGGTTGGTCATCATCAACTCCATGGCGCGGCGGAAGCCGACGATCTTCGCCAGCGTGTAGGAGGTGGTGGCGTCATTGGCGAGCCCGATCGAATGCCAGGCGCACAGGAACGATGCGCTTTCGCCGGCGACCACCATGTCGGAGCAGAGCGATATCCCGAGCCCGGCGCCGGCCGCCGGGCCGTTGACGGCCGACAGAACGGGCTTCGGCATGCGAACGATCCGGTGAAAGACCTGGTGCCACCAGTGGGCCAGGTGACGGAAGTGAGTGGCGATGGGTTCCAGCCCGTCCTCGACGTCGGGGATCTCCTTGAGATTGAAACCCGCGCAGAACGCCTTTCCGGCGCCGGTGATCAGGACCGCGCCTGCCCCGCTGTCGTCCTCGGCCCGCATCAGCGCATCGAATGTTTCCTGAACGCCCTGAAAATCCATGGCGTTGGCGTATTGAGGCAAATTGAAGGTCAGCTTGGCGACCCCTTCCTCGACCTCATATAGAATGTGCTCGTACCCGTATTCGGACATCCGTGCCCCCTAGCCCCAAATTTCGGCGGCGGTTTCGACGATCAACGACAGCTTCGCCTTCTCCACGTCCACCGTAACAGGGTTGCCGGCGACCGTGCTGGCAAATCCGCATTGCGGGCTGAGGCAGAGTTGATCGAGGTCGATGTATTTCGCCGCCTCCTCGATCCGGGATTTCAACGAGTCCTTGGATTCCATTTCGGGCGTCTTGGAGGAGACAATTCCCAAGACGGCCACCTTGTCCTTCGGTACGAAACGGAGCGGCTCGAAATCGCCCGACCGCTCGTTGTCGTACTCGAGGAAAAAGGCGTCGGCGTCGAGCTTGTTGAAGAACATTTCGGCGAAGGTCTCGTAGCCGCCCTCCGACAGGAATTTGCCCTTGTAATTGCCGCGGCACATGTGGACGGCAACGGTCACGCCGGCCGGCCGGCCGCGCAGGCAGTCATTGAACAGATCGACATAGTCGGCCATCAGCCGGTCCGGATCCAGGCCGTCCTCGCGGACACGCGCCTGCACCTTCGGATCGCACAGCATGGGGATCGGTACGTCGTCGAGCTGGATGTAGGTACATCCGTCCGCCGCCAGCGCTTCGATCTCCTCCCGGTACACCGCCGCCAGATCGGCGAAGTAGGCGGTCGTATCGGCGTAGACGCCGTCCTGGATCGTCTTGCCGAGCCGGAACAGATGCATGGTCGGCGGCGAAACGATGGTCGTCTTCGGCGTTTGCGCCGTGCGCGACTTGAGATAGCTGAATTCATCCCCGGCGATGGTCCGCGACCGTCCGACCTTCGAAACGACGATCGGCGCCGTGAAGGCCTGCTCATGACCATGATCGTCATGAAAGGTGAAAAGCGACTCGCCGACGTCCAGGCCATCGACCCGCTCGACGAAGGTGGACCAGTAGGAGGCGCGGCGAAACTCGCCGTCGGTGACCGATTTCAGCCCCACCGATTCCTGGAGCGCGATCGCCTCGTCGATCGCCCGGTTCTGGACCTCGGTGAACGCCTCCCGGCCGATTTCGCCCGAGTGAAATTTCCTGAAAGCGTCGTTGATGGTCCGGGGCCGCAATAGGCTGCCGACATGATCGGCGCGGAACGGCGGCGCTGATCGCTCAGCCATTAGAATCCTCCGTGGTCTTGTGGTTCGTTGTCGTATTGAAACCCTAACCGGCAGTTTCTAGGATCATCAAGCAAACAATAAGCGCCGAGTGGGACGAACGGGAGGCATCATGAGCAGCGACCGCCGGGAGCAGACGCGCCGCGTCTGGCTCGAAACGCTGGAGAAGTACAAACGGGATGGAGACGCCGCCGGCAGCGACGATTACTGGTCTCCGAGCCTCGACTGCGCCACGCGCGACGAAATCATCGGCATTCAAAACGCGAAGCTCGCCGCGGTGACGCCTTTCCTCTACGAGAACAGCGACTTCTACCGGCGGCGGTTCGACCGTTTGGGCCTTGCGCCGACCGATATCCGAAATGTCGACGATCTCCCGAAGTGGCCGGTCGTCGACAAGGCGGAGATGATGGCGGAGGTCGAGAAAACCCCGCCCTACGGCACCTACTCGACCCATGACGACGAACTGTGGGCGGAGCGGGGCTGGATGGTCTTTTCGTCGTCCGGTTCGACCGGCGTCCCCCGGGTATTCCGATACTCGCAGATCGACCGGGAATATTGGGCCTGGGCCAATGCCCGGGCGATGCACTCCCACGGCATCCGTCCCGACGATTCCGTGCTCATCTGTTCGGGCTATGGCCCCCACGTCTTCGCCTGGGGCGTCCAGTTCGGCTTGGCGAAGATGGGCGTGCCGACCATCCCCGGCGGCGGCATGACGGGCGAGATGCGCGCCCGGATCGTCGACCGCTTCAAGCCGACGGTCATCTGCGGAACGACCTCCTACGCCCTGCACCTGGGCCGCGTCATGGAGGAGCTGGGGCTGAATCCCGCGGCGAGCTCGGTCAAGCGGATGCTCGTCGGGGGCGAACCGGGGACCGGAATCAGGAACACCCGCGACCGGCTGCAGGGTTTGTGGGACGCGGAGATGGTCGAGTTCTACGGCTGCACCGAAGCCTCTCCCCATTGCGGCGGATATTCCTGTCCCGCATCGGAGGCCGAGGACGGCACCGTAACCACGCATCTGATGGAGGATATCCAGATTTGGGAACTGGTCGACGCCGAGTCCAAAGAGATTGTGGATGAGGGCGAGCGGGGCCTGACGGTATGCACCTGCCTCAACTCGGAAAGCTCACCTCAGTTGAGATTCCTGGTCGGCGACTACACCACCTACACGACCGAAAAATGCGCCTGCGGCCGCACGCATGTCCGCGCCGTCGGATCGTTCTCCGGGCGGGCGGACGATCTGATCAATCTCCGCGGCAACAAGATGTACCCGGACCAGATCGAGGAAGCGGTCCGCGCGGTACCGGGGGTCGGGGACGAGTATGAAATCGTCCTGACCACCAATGACAATGGCCTCGACATCATGACGGTGCGGGTCGAGCATGCGGACGACGTCGGGGACGCCGTGGGCAGCGAGGTTCGCAGCCGCTGCGAGGTCCGCGTCGACGTGGAGGTCCTGGCGCCCGGGACGCTCCCCAAGACCGAGTTCAAGGCCAAGCGGGTACGCGACGAACGAACTCGCTGAGTCATTGTCATTTGGCGAGCGACGACAGGCCGAGAAGAGCCGGATTGTCGTGAACCGCCAGCTTTATCGGGATTTCCCGCAAATAATCGCGGAACCGTCCCTTCGCCTGCACCCGGTCGAGGAATGACGACGCCCTCAATCTCCCGCCGAGACGCGGCAAAATCCCGCCCATCAGGTATACCCCGCCGCGCGCGCCGAGTGTCAGCGCCGTATCCCCGACGAAGCCGCCGAGCATGGCGAAGAAGCGGGACATGGTTTCCGCCGCCAATTCGTCGCTGTCGGCCGCCCCGGTGATCTCGGCGGGGTCCGCGAAGACCGCCGGCGAATTCCGGACCTCGGCCAGCGCCCGATAGAGGTTTACGATTCCCTGGCCCGACAGGACCCGCTCTGCCGATACATGGCCGAATTCCCGCCGCAGGATCCGAAGGAGCTCGTACTCCTCGTCGTCGGCCGGCGCCATCGCGACGTGACCACCCTCCGTCGGGACGGCCGCCGGTCCGTTTTCGCCCGGAACGAGCGCCGCGACACCCAGACCGGTGCCGGGTCCGATCACCGCGATGGGTGCGGTTTCGACCGCCTGGCCGGCGTTGATGCTCTCGACATCGTCCGGTTGCAGGAGCGGCACCGCCATGGCGTTCGCGGCAAAATCGTTCACGACGCTGGCCGCCTCATAGCCGAAATTGTCCTTGAGCGCCCGAACCGAAACGGTCCAGTTCAAATTGGTCATGACCGCGTCCCCGTCCGACACCGGACCGGCAACCGCGATGGCGGCCCGGGTGACCTCCTTGTCCGGGATTTCGTTCAGGTAGCCGCGGAGCGCGTCATCGAAGGTCGCGAAATCGGCGGTCGGGAAATTGATCATATCGCCGAGCTCGCCGGGACTGCCGGCGATGGTGAACCGGGCGTTTGTCCCGCCGATATCTCCGAGTACGGTTCCGGTCACGTCACTTCGCCGCGCGGTCCCGCCGAATCTTGATCAAAGCCTGGATGAATGTCCGCCCCCACTTCCTGACGTCGTTGCCTTCAATGGCCGCCATCATCGAATCATAACGCTCCCGGCGCTCCTCCAGCGGCATGTCGAGCGCCATCGCGATGGCATCGGATACGCCATCCGGTCCAAACGGATTGACCACCAGTGCGCCGTCCAAATATTCGGCGGCGCCGGCAAACCTGGACAGAATCAGCGCTCCCGGATCCTGTGGATTCTGGGCCGCGACATACTCCATGGCCACCAGGTTCATTCCGTCACGCAGCGGCGTCACGAAGCCGACTCGGCTTTCGTGATAGAAGCGCGCCAGCTGAGCCCGGCTGTAGCTCTTGTTGATGTAGTTGATCGGCACCCAATCGAGATCGGCGAAGCGTCCGTTGATGTGCCCGGCTTCGGCCTCCAACTCGTGACGAATCTCACGGTATTCCGGCACCTCGGCCCGGGACGGCGGCGCGATCTGAAAGAAGGTCACCTTGCGCTGGAATTCGCTGTATTTGGCCAGGAACCTCTCATAGGACCGAAATCTCTCGATCAGGCCCTTCGAATAGTCCAACCGGTCGACGCCGATGAGCCAATCCGTGTCGCCATGCTGGCGGCGCAGGTTCCGGTGCCAGACGAGGCTCTCCGCATCCGCGCCGTTGCGCTTGAACTGATCGGCATCGATACCGACAGGGAACACACCGATCCGGACCCGCCGGCCGTCGAGCTCGACATGCTTGGCTGTCACCTCGGCGCCCAGCTCGTAGCGCAAATAGTCGAGGAACGCCCGCTTGTGCTTCTCGGTCTGAAACCCGATCAGATCGTAGTCGAACATCGACCGGACCAGCTGATCGTGATTGGGGAGCGCCGTCATGATTTCCGTTGCCGGGAACGGCGTGTGCAGAAAGAAGCCGATTTTCTGTTTATGGCCCAGCGCCCGGAGCTCGGCCGCTATCGGAATGAGATGGTAGTCGTGCACCCAAATGATGTCGGTCGTGCGGAGCAGCGGAGACAGTTTCTCGGCAAAGAGCCGGTTGACTTCGATGTACCGGGAATATTGCTGGCGGTCGAAATAGGCGATATCCAGCCGGTAGTGCAGCAGCGGCCAAAGCGTGCGATTGGCGAAGCCGTTGTAGTACTCGTTGTAGTCCCGCCGCGACAATTCCATGGTTGCGAACGTAATGCCGGCTTGTTCGCCGATGGTGGGGTCGGGGCGGTAGACGTTGCCGACCTTGCCGTTCCATCCGAACCACAATCCCCCGCTG
Source organism: Rhodospirillales bacterium (assembly GCA_022822205.1). Taxonomy (GTDB): domain Bacteria; phylum Pseudomonadota; class Alphaproteobacteria; order Rhodospirillales; family UBA2165; genus JAJDXO01. Next base: position 27,539 of record JAJECC010000065.1, read on the forward strand.
TCTCCCAGGGCGTCGAGCAACGCCGCCGCCAAACCGCCGGCCTGCGCCTTCTTGTCCCCGGGATTGGGGACGCGATTTGAAATGACGACCAGCCGAGGCGGTCTAGAAGGCATCGTCCCAGGGCCTCGATAGCTGCATGGCGGAATTTATCAGACCGACCATCGAATAGGTCTGCGGGAAGTTGCCCCACAGTTCGCCGGTATTCGGCTCCAGATCTTCGGACAACAGCCCGACATGATTGCGGCGGGACAGCATCTCCTCGAAAATCTGCCGCGCTTCCCCGGTCCGCCCGATCTTCACCAGCGCGTCGATGTACCAGAAGGTGCAAATGATGAAGGAGTTTTCGGGATGGCCGAAATCGTCCGCCTTGGAATAGCGCATCAACAGATTGCCGCGGCGAAGTTCGGCGCCGACCGCGTCCACCGTTCCGGCAAACCTGGGATCGTCGGAATCGAGAAATCCGAGCTCCAGCAAAAGCAGGAGGCTGCCGTCGACATCGTTCCCGCCCCAGGTGTCGACGAAACTGTTGCGCTCGGCGCTATAGGCATTCTCGTCGATGGCCGCGCGAATGCGGTCGGCGTGCCCGTTCCAATAGGCGGCCCTGCCCCCCAGCCCAAGCTGTTCGGCGATACGCGCCAACCGGTCGACGCCCGCCCAGCACATGACGCTCGAGTAGGTGTGGACATGGGCGTCTCCGCGGAGTTCCCAAAGGCCGGCGTCCGGTTTGTCGTACCGGTCGACGCAGCGTTCGCCGACCGCTTCGAGATAACGGAGCAGGTCGGGGCCGCCGAGGCGGGAAAGGCGGTCGTCGAAGAACGTCTGAGTCACCGCCAGAATGACCGAGCCGTAGACATCGTTCTGAATATGCTCATAGGCCTGGTTGCCGCGGCGCACCGGCCCCATGCCCCGATATCCCGGCAGGGTCTCCACCAGTTCCTCGATCAGCTGGCGCTCGTAATGAATGCCGAAGACAGGCTGCATGACCTCCCGCTCCTCTTCTTCGGCGATCACATTGGTGATGTAGTGGAGGAATTCCTCCATGGTCTTCGTGGCGCCCAGCCGGTTTAGCGCGCGAACCACGAAATACCCGTCCCGAAGCCAGCAATACCGGTAATCCCAATTGCGCTCCGTGTCCTTGGCTTCGGGAATCGACGTGGTCAGGGCGGCGAGTATCGCCCCGCTCTCTTCGAAGTTGCACAGCTTCAGGGTGATGGCGGCCCGGATCACCGCATCCTGCCACTCGAAGGGGATCGAAAGGTACCGGGTCCATTCCCGCCAGTAATCGCAAGTGCGTTCGAAAAAGTCCCGGCAAGTGCCGGCAATGGACGTGTTCAGCGTTTCGTCGGGACCCAGCAGGATATTGATCGGCTCGTCCATCACGAACGCGGTCTCGTTGAGAATATAGCTCACCGGGGCATCCGTCGTACAGCGCAGCACCACATCCTCGCCGATGTAGCGTATGTGGTTGGAGCCCCGGGTCGTCGCCGCCTGTTTCGCCCCCCAACCCGATGCCGGACGGAGCCGGATTCGGATTCGGGGCCGCCCGGAGAGAGCCCGCATTCGCCGCACCACCCCGATGGGGCGGAACGTCCGGTCCGTCCGCTTGAACCGGGGCGCGAAATCGACGATTTCGAGCACCCCGTCCTTGTCGTCGCGCAGCGTCGTGACCACCACCGCCGTGTTCTTGAGGTATCGCTGCTCACTGGACACGCAACCGATCAGTTCGACCTCGAAATAGCCGTAGTCCAATGAACCGTGATTATTGGCCATGAGCGAACAGAACATCGGGTCACCGGCCAGATCGGGGAAACATGCCCACACATACCGGCCGCGCCGGTCGATCAGCGCCGCGATGGCGCAGTTGCCGATGACTGCCAAATTCAGATCCGCCGGAGGTTTTGTCATCCCGATCTCCCGCCCGAGAGCAATTTCAGCCAAGTGTAGAGTATCTGCCGGTCGTCGACGACCATTTGCGCCCGGGTATCCGGGTGGGCGCCGACCCGCACGGATACCCCGCCGAGTTCGTTCGCGGCCTCGAAAGCATGTTCGTCGGTTGTGTCATCGCCGAAATAAACCGGCCGGCGGCCGGCAAAAGGCGAGGCCGCCATGAAGTGCCTGATCGCCGATCCCTTGTTGGCGGCGAGGGGCTTCAACTCGGCGAGCTTTTTCCCATTAAGCACCTGAAAGGCGCTGCCCAGCTTCGTCCGGCTGCGCTGCAATTCGATCAATATGTCGCCCTCGGCCTCCGGCGCGAGCCGGAAATGGAGTGCAATGGCGTAGGTCTTGTCCTCGACGATGATGCCCTCGCGGTTCGAGAAATGGTCGGCCAGGCGGTCGATTTCCGCGCGGAAGGCGGCATCCGGCCGGTAGCTCTCCGCCGGTTCGCCGGGCCGGGTGCGAATTTCCAGGCCGTGAACGGCCGCAATCGCGTACCGGGAGGGCTCGAACAGTCTCTCCACGTCGGCAAGTCCGCGGCCGGTCACCAATGCAAATGCGCCGGAAAGCCGGTTCCGGGCCAGATCCAACGTCACCCTCAACGCGCCGGGGACGTGAACGCCTTCCGGGGTGTCGGCGATATCGAGCAACGTGCCGTCCACATCGCAAAACACCGCCAGCGCATCAGGGTCCGGCGGCGGCAGGTCGGATAGGTCTGCAACATTCTGGGACATCCGGGTCAGCTGTCGCCGTCCTCCCGTTCCGGGCGGTAGCGCTTCCCGCCGCCGAGCTTGTAGAGCCGTTTGTAGTGGCCGGTCCGAAACCGGCGGCTTTCGAACAGCGTGCGGATAAAAGTCACCTGCTCGACCTCCAGGTCCAGCTTGCCGGCGATCTCTCCATCGGTCAGGCCCATGCCCTCCCGCTGCGCATCGACCCGGTCCCAATCCTTCAGGCGATAGGGATCGCCGATGCGCGTCTGGATATTGTGGCTCATCCGGAAGATTTGCTCGCCGAACTCTTCCACCATGTCCTCGGTGACGCCGGCCTGGTCGTAGAGCGTATATCCGGCCATAGCGCTACTCCGCCGCCTCTTCGGCCGCGTCCTCGGCGGCCTCCAGCCGCCGGATCGGATCGGCGAGCGGCGCCTGGGTGGCGATGGGACAGACCCGCATGCACTCGAAGCACTGGGCCAGGAGGCCGCCCGAGCCGACGGACATCTTGTACCAGAGCGTCTTGTTCTCGGGCTTGTGGAGCAGGCTTTCCCGTTCTTCGGCGCTCGCCGCGCTCATCACCTCGTTCATCACCGAGGAGATGGTCTCGTATTGCTGGGTCATCTCGGCGCAGGCGGCCATGTCGTAATTCATCTCCGCCTGATTGCCGTCTTCGTCGATGGCGCCGCTGAGGCACTGGATCGGGCAGAACTTCATGCACGGCGTGCGGCCGATGGAGCGGTACATGCTGACGCAGCTGGGCGCCGGACAGGGGTTCTCCCGCATCGGCTCATCGGGCGGAAGTTCCAGTTCGGTGAAAACCGACGCGAAATACATGTAGCCGTATTCGGGGTGCAGCAGGATATCGCCGGCCAGCGAGCGCGCGCCGATCCCCGCCATTTCGGCATGCAGCTTGAGGCTCTGGAGCGGGACCCTGGGACCCAGTTCGGGATCGATGTCCGGGGGGGTGTAGATGGCGCGCTCCCCGAACGTGCGTTCGATGAAAAACGACAATCCGTAAGCGATGGTGTAGGCCCGCCCTTCGGTGGAGCCGAAGAACGCCATGGCCTTCGCGGGCACGGTCCAGGCGCCTTGGGTTTGACCGCCGACGCCCAGGGAGATCACCGATTTCACCCGCGGCATCATGTCGTTCGGGCGGTGCCCGGCGGGCGCGATGCGGTTGATTGCGTCGAGATCGGCGACGCCGGCGGCCAGCGCCCCCTTGCGCAGGCAGTATTCGAGGACCTTCTTCTTGGCCTCCTCGGGATCGATGTCGCGTTTGCGCTTCGGCATCGGCTACGCCGCGGGCTGTCCCGCTTCCTCCTGGAAGTCCCCCTCCAGACCGGTCAGCCAGTCGGCGCGGTAGTTCGCCTTGAAGGTCGCGATGATCTCATCCATGGGGACATCGGCATAGGTGCCGCGGTCCCGGAGATATTCCATGTGCTTGTTGCCGGCCTGATCGAACTCGTGAAACAGGGAGTCGGTCTCGCCGTCGAAATCCAACGGCTTGAGGCCGAACTTCTCGCACATGGATTTGTTGAAGGCGGGGGTGCATTTCACCCACTTTCCGCCCATGAAGACGTCGCAATAGGAATGCCAATAGAAGACGTCGTCGCCGAGCGCCTCCAGCAGCTTGTCGGTCGCCAAGTGGTTGATCACGTCCGCATAGCCGGGACGCGCCGGAATCCCGTGGATGCGGCAGCACGCCGCCATCAGCGCCGCCTTGGGGACGCACCACCCGCGGCCCGTCTCCACCGCGACGCTCGCCATGTAGGATCGCGGGTCGGTCGGCGGCAGATACGGGTCGTAATAGATGCCGTCCCGGATGGCATAAAACAGGTTCAGGACCTTGCCCTTGGTGTCGGCCGCATCCCCCACATGCTCCGCGGCATAGGCCCGGACCGCGGGGTGATCCAAGTCGACGAACCGGCCCGGGTTCAAATAGGTTTCGGCGGCGGCCATGTCGTCCATATCAGGCGATCCTTTGCTCTCGCTTCGCCGGGGATGGTATCACGTCACCCCCGCTTGTCCACGAAACGGGGGGCTTTGACGCTCTTCTCGAACTCCGTGGCCAGGGTCCCGAGCGCCAGGAACTCGACCTCCGGCGTCACTTCGAAAACCCGCTTCGTATCGGCCATGAGCCGGTTCCGCATCGCCGCCTCGTCGGCATCGCGCCGGAGCTCCACCGACAGCTTGAGGATGTCGTTGCCGTCCCCGCTCTCCAGGGCTTCCGCCTTGAAATCGTTCACCGCGGCGATCTCGAACATGAAGTCCTCGAATTCCTGGTGGTTCATGTTGACGCCGCGCACCTTGAAGAAGCCGGCCGTCCGGCGGGCGTGCTCGATCACCGGAAACACGGCGAAATCGCTGCCGGTTTCGCCCTCGGACTTGTAGATCACCACGTCGCCCGAATTCCAGCGCAGGAACGGCGCCCCGTTGTGGGAAAACAGGGGCGTGACCACCAATAGGCCCGCCTCCCCTTCGCCGACCGGCTTGTGGGTCTCCTCGTCAAGCACCTCGATGTAGGCGAGATCGGTCCAAATGTGAAAACCGTCCCGTTTGTCGCTTTCGGCGCCCATCATCGAGCACTCGGTCATGCCGAAGCAGTCGTAGACCGTCGCGCCCCACTCCCGTTCCAGCTTGTCCCGCTTGGCCCGGGACACCGGCTCGGCGGTGCACATGATCCGGTCGACCGAGCCGTTCGCGAGATCGATCCCCTCGGACTGGGCGAGGTTCGCGAGGTGAAGGCCATAGCTCGACATGCCCATCCACATGGTCGGTTTCAGCGCGTCGATCAGCTGGAGCTGCAGCGCCGACGGCGCCGAGTTCCCGGCGCCCGACCAGACCTGGCCGATCCCCATCAACCGGCCGGCCCGCGCCCACATGTGGCCCGCCGGGTGAATGCCCAGGGGGAACGAATTGTGGGCGACGTAGCCCGGCGCGGTTCCCGCGCATTCGTAGGTCCGGGTGAAGCCGACCATGTTGTAGCGGATGTCATCGTAGGTTTTGGGATAGAACAGGGGCCGCCCGGTCGAGCCGCCGGACCGCCAGTACTCGCACACCTCCGGCCCGCGGTGATGACAGAACTCGGTGTAGAAGTCCTCGGTCGGCATTTGGCGGAGCGTTTCCTTGTCGAGAAGGGGAATTTTCCGCCACTCCTCGGGATCGTCCAATTTGTCGAGGTTGATGCCGGAGAGCCTGTCCCGCCAATAGGCCGACGTGCGGGCCTTCTCCACCGCCGCCCGCTTTTGACGGCGCTGCAGCTCGTCGATCTCCTTGCGGTCCCGGGGCATCTTGAGCGGCAGGTCGTCGAGCGTATTCACCGTCATAGCATTCCCCGTCTACCCCTGTGCGTCACCGGCCGGAACGCCGATCCACCGGGCCTGGGCATCGTAGCCGGCGGAGGTCTTGCCGTCGGCCTCCAGCGCTTTCATGTCGCCGAGCCGCGCCTGTTTTTCCGGCGTGTCCTCGGCGATTTCCTCCAGGGCGTCCTTGATCATGGCGTCGTAATCGGCGCCCACCGGACATACGTCCTGGCATCGCCGGCAGCCGGTGATCACCCCCGCCCCCCGAAGGATGCTCTGCCAGAGATTGAAGCTCTCTTCCGACACCAGCATTTCCCGCCGGCTTGCGGCGTCGGTCGCGTCGAAGATACCGGTCAGATGCTCGGTGAGCTGGGCGAACCCGTGCGGCGAGCGGTAGCGGTCGCAGGCCGGCCAGTCCCGGTCCCAGTGACCGATCACGTCGCCGGGGCAGGCCGACAGGCACCGCCCGCACTCCGGGCCGAGACAAAGCGCGGCTTCCATCCTTTGGTCCGCTTCGCAATCCACCGAGCACAGAACCGCCGTCAGCATCAGGCGCGGACCGAACTCGGGCGTCAACAGCTGGAGATTGAGGCCCAGCGTGCCGAGGCCGGCCTCCACGGCGGCGTGGTTGAGGGACAGGAGCGTATCCAGATGTTCGCCCGGATCGTTGCGGTAGCGCCACGGGTCCACATGGGTGGGCGGGATGATGATCGCCGGATACCCCTGGTCCTCGAGCCAATAGACCATGTCGAGGGCGGCTTCTTCGAGCATGGTGAGGGTGAGCTCGTCGTTATAGTACTTGTGCCGTTCGTCCCATCTCGGGATGCGGGTGGTGCCGGCGGTGAGTTTCTTGCCGATGACGATCACCCGCTCGCCGTCATAGTCGGTAATGTCCGACGGACGCCGGGGATCATCCGGATCGGGCGGCGCGGCCTCCAGGATCAGCCCATCGGCGATGCCGACGATGTCGCCCCCGAACTCCCTGGCTTTCGACTTGATCTGTTCGGCGGTGAGCGGGGCCTGGAACTCGGATACCATCAGGCCTCCTCCGCCCCGGAGTCCAATCGGGCTTGCCGCTCCTTCTGGCGTTTCTTGAAATCCTGGAGCTGGCGGGCGACGATCCCCTGATAGCCGTCGGGACCCACCCAGCGGATATTCCAGTCGTCGAGCCCGTCGATGTCGGCGCCCTCCGCCCGCGCCAGCTTGAACCCGGCGGCCTTGGCCTTCTTCTCGGGCGTGGTTTCCGGGATCACCTTCTGCATCTTGGCCAGGTGGGCGTGATAGTCGTTGCCGACCGGGCAAACCGCGAGGCAGCGGGGACAGTCGCCGAAGGACCCGACGACCCGGAGAAGCCCCTGCCAGAATCCGAAAATCTCCCGGTCCTTGAGCAACTCGCGCCGGTCCTCCGCCGGCTTGGCGATGAACCCGCGCCAGAATTCGAGGATGGTGTGAAAGCCGAATTCCTGGGCCTCGGTCGCACAGGCCCGCTTGTCGATATCGAAATGCCCCACCGCGTCCGGCGGGCACGACATCAGGCAGCGCGAGCACGATTCGCCGATGCAGACCTGCTCGGTCATCGGACTGTCGGCTTCCAGTTCCGCCTCGGTGAGGATACCGGTAAGATAGAGTCGCGGCCCGAATTCGGGCGTCAGGATGTTGACCTCCAGGCCGAAGGTGCCCAGCCCCGCCTCGATCCCCAGGTGCCGGGTCGACAGCCGGCCGTAACTGGCCTTTTTGTAGCTCCAGTCGGTCTCCTGGGCGGCGGTGACGAAGCTGGGATGGCCCGCCTGCTCGAGGCGTTCCGCCAGCCGGTAGGCGATGCGGTCCATGCGCCGGAGCACCAGCATATCCATGTACTGCACCGGCACCGTGGTCTTGCACCGAAATGCGCCGACCGGGATGCGTTTGACGATGACGACGACGCTTTTCACGTGGGGCGAGATGCGCTCCGGCGTTTGCGGCCATTTCGGGTCCGGCGGAAATGCGTTCAGGACCTCGGCCCCGGCGATGCCGACAAGGTCGGCGCCGAGTTCCCTGGCCAAGTCCTTGACCCGCGCCGCGTCCATCAGGCGCCGCCGATCCGCAGCTTCGACTTGATCACCTTCATGGTCGGGGTCAGCGGCATGGCGTCGACGAGTTCAAGCCGCTCCGGCCATTTGTTTTTGGCGATCCCGTTTGCGTCAAGATGGGCCGTGACCGCGTCGAGCGTCGGTGAAGCGCCGTCCACGGGCTGAATGACGATGCACGCCCTCTCGCCCAGCACGTCATCCTTCACCGGCACCACCGCGCTCATGGCGACCTCCGGCATCTTGTTCACGACGGCCTCGATGTCGGCCGGGTTGAACTTCACCCCGCCCCGGTTGATGACGTCCTTGGTCCGCCCGGTGATGGTGAGGTAGCCGTCCGCGTCGATGGTCGCGAGATCGCCGGTCCTGAACCAATCTCCGTCGAAGGAGCTCTCGTTGGCTTCCGCGTTGTTGTAGTAGCCCGGGAATACCGAGGCGCCGCGAATCTGAAGTTCCCCTTCTTCCCCGGCCGGCAGCGGAGACCCGGCCTCGTCCATCACGCGGATTTCATTGCCGGGCGTGGCGCGCCCCGCCGAGCATGCGCATTGGTCGAGCGTGTCGGACGGCCGGTTGTACGTGCCGGCCTGGGTTTCGGTCATGCCCCAAAGCTGGAGGAGTCTGCCGTTGGGCAGCAGCCCGTCCACCCAGCGCGCCAGGTCCGGCGGCACCGCCGATCCGGAACAGACGATGATCCGGATGGACGCCATGTCGAGCCCGTCATAGAGGCCCGCCTGACGGCACGCCGCGTGATGCGCGGGGCCGGTGAACAGTATGGTCGGTTTGGCGCTCTCGATGAGCTTGACGTAGTCCGCCGGCGCAAAACCCGGCAGCAGAAGATTCGTCGCCCCGGCGCAAAGCGCGATCTGCAGGGCAAACAGACCGTACAGATGGCTGAAGGGCGCCGGACAGAAGACGATATCGTCCGGGGTCACGCCGAACTCGCCGACGGCATGGCGGGCGTTGTTGGTGAACGGGTAGGAGGAAACGATCACGCCCTTCGGACTGGACGTGGTGCCGGAGGTGTAGAGCATGATATTCGGGTCATCCGCAACGACCGCGGGTTTCGGGCCGGCATCGGCATCGGCATAAAGTCCGGCAAGCGAAACGGCGCCGGCGGGCGCGCTGCCCAGCACGACGACGAATTCCAGCGCGGGCAGCCGGTCCTTGAGCCCGGTCATCACCCGGGCGGTCGGATAGTCCCTGAACGCCTCGACGCAGATCACGCCCCGGGCGCCGGAGTGACCGAGCAGTCCTTCCAGGTCGCCCTCCCGGTAAGGCATATGGACGGTCTGCATCACCGCGCCGATGGACGCGAGGGCCAAATACGAGATGACGAATTCGGGCACGTTGGGGAGCTGGACCGCAACGATATCGTCCTTGCCGAGACCAAGCTGCGTCAGGCCCGCGGCCAACCGGCCGACCCTCCGGTCCAACTCGGCGTAGGTGATCGGGTTCCCGCCGATCACCAGGGCCGGAACGTCGGGACGTTTCGCCGCGTGATCCGCCAGCCAATCGGTCAACAGGTGGTCCCGCCACCAGCCGTCCCCTTTGAACTTGGCTTTGGCTTCGTCGGTGTAAGCGACCAGGCCGTCTCGGTTCACCCGGCTTTCTCCCTCGGCTTTCGTACCTCGCTCTCACTTTGGAAAATTTTGTTGGCCTTGCCAACAGTTTGAACGCCAAAAGGTTCTTTGATATTGATTCACCCAAGCGACATTCAGGCGGGAGGAACGTCATGCCGGACGGAATTCTAGGCAATCCGGGAAATTTGGTGGAGCCGGATCAGGTCCACAAAGCCTGCTACACCGATGACGATATATTCGAGCAGGAACTCGACAAAATCTTCCACAAATCGTGGATTTATATCGGCCACGAAACCCAGGTTCCCAAGGTCGGCGACTACTGGACGACCTGGGTCGGCCGGGAACGGATGATCCTGTGCCGCGGCGAGGATGGCGTGCACGTGCTCTACAACCGCTGCCCCCACCGCGGGGCCATGCTGTGTCAGGGCCTGAACGGCAACGCCGGCAAGACGTTCCGATGCCCTTATCATGCCTGGACCTACAATTTGGACGGGTCGCTGTTCCGGATCCCCGTCGAGGAAGGCTATGACGGCACCGCCTTCGATGCCAAGGATCCGCGGTTCTCCATGAAGCCCGCGGAGCAGATGGGAATTTACCGGGGATTCGTCTTCGCGAAGCTGTCCGAAGGCGGACCCGACCTGGATACCTGGCTGGGCCGGGGCGCCCGCGCCGCGTTCGACGATATCTGCAACCGCTCGCCCGAGGGCGAGGTGGAAATCGTCCAGAACTGCTTCCGGATGACCCAGCATTCCAACTGGAAAATCTTCCTCGAGAACCAGTTGGACGCCCTGCACCCGTCCATCACCCACCATTCGACGGGTGAGGCGGCGGCCGAGATGCAGAAGGTCTACAAGCAGCGCACCGGCGAGGATCCGCCCATTGGCTATCAGTTCCTCGCCGACTTCACCCTGCCCTATGAGAAGTGGGATTCCCTGAGCACCTATGGACATCCCTACGGTCACACGGTGCTCGGCGGGTACATGGGCCTGCGGCCGCGGGATCCGATCACGGTTTCCCACGAAGAGGCGCTCACCAAGGCCTACGGCGCCGAGCGGATGGATGAAATCCTCTCGACCAACGTCCACCATGTGCTGGTCTATCCGTGCCTGTCGGTGCAGCCGCCGCTGCAGCAGTTGCGCGCCGTCCGGCCGCTGGCCGCCGACAAGACGCTGACCGAGATTTGGCATTTCAGGCTGAAGGGCGCCCCGGAAGGAATCTACGAACGCTCGCTCGCCTACTACTACCACGTCAACTCGCCCTCCACGATGGTCAACGCCGACGACCTGCAGAACTTCAACGCCTGTCACGAAGGCCTGCGTCTCGGCGGCGGCGGCGACTGGGTGAGCTTCCACCGCAATGCCGGCCAGGACCCGGTGGAAAACGGCGTAACGACTTCGGTCACCGGCATGAGCGAACAACCCATGCGGAACATGTTCGCCGCCTGGAAAGAATACATGTCGGCGGGGAGCTAGATCATGGCCAAGGACAAGAAGGCCAAAAAGCCCAAGGCGAAGGCCAGGAACCGTCGCGCCAACGGCCACGCCAACGGCCTCGACACGCAGCGGGCGGTGGAGCAGTTCCTCTACAACCAGGCTGAAATTCTCGACGCGCGCCGCTGGGACGACTGGCTCGGCCTGTTCACCAAGGACGGCAAATACTGGATGCCGCCCCGGGAGGATCAGGAAACCGGCGAAGGCATGCCCAACATCTTCTACGAGGATTTGTTCCTCATGGACATGCGGGTGCGCCGGGTCGAACACCCCTACGCCCACTCGCAGAAGCCGAAGAACAAGATGAGCCACGTCGTCGGCAATGTGGTCATCGAAAGCGAGGACAAGAAGACCGGCGACGTCGTGGCGCGGTCCAAATTCCACGTCGTCGAGTTCCGCAACGACAGCCAGCGCTATTTCGCGGGCGCGTACCGGCACCACCTGAAGAAGACCAGGAAGGGCTACAAGATCCGGCTTCAGCGGGTCGATATCGTCAACGCCGAGGGACCGTTCGACTACGTCCTTCAGTACTGGCTGTAGCGCCCGGAACCTGCGCTTCCCGGATACCCCGGA
>JAJECC010000038.1 GCA_022822205.1 Rhodospirillales bacterium
GGCCCGCGAGCCGGTGCCGTGGATGTGGGCGACGACATCGAGCTCACAGAGTTTCTCGTACAGCGGATACCAGTAGCGATCGCCCATGGGCGGCGGCTGGACGCCCGAGTTTTCGAAGGGATCGGGATTCAGCAGACAGCCCTTGAAACCGAGTTCGTTCACGCAGTGCTCCAACTCGGCGATGGCCATGTCAAGGGGCTCGCCCGCCGGCTGCGGCAGCCCGCACACGCCGAAAAACCGGTCGGGATAAATCTGGGTCTCCCGATGGATGATGTTGTTCACCTCTTCGTGGAACCACTGCACGATGCGCACCGGCTTCTCGGAATGCATCAGCTGGAACGGTCTCGGGCTGACCATCTGGTAGTCGGTCTTCACATGGTCGATATAGTCCATATGAGAGAAGAGACCGATCTCGGCATGCTTTTCGACCGCATGCCGAATTTGGTCATCGGTGACTTTGACCCCGCCCCGGCCGTGGGTCCCGCGGGACGCGATCTGCGATGCCTTATAGGCCCAGAGCTCCGCCGGGGCGCTGACGTGTGCATGACAATCAATGATCACTGCTGTTCCTCCGGTTGCGCCGCGTTTGCGGCAATTTTATTTATTGTTATCAGATGCTTACGTCTAAAGATGGTATAATTACGCGGGTAGTCTCGCCGGTTATCTCCCGACCGTCAAGAAACATGGCCTTGCGCCGGACGGAATTTGAGACTTCAATTTTCGTCATCACGAGAATGAATTTCGGATCACTTCAGGCGTCTGATAAATTTTATACTCAGGGAGAAGACCGGCGATGACCGGACAAGCCGCATTCGGCGGCCAACCGCGGGAGAAAGGAATCATGCTCAAGTTCTATCGGAATGCTGCCGCCCTATCGGCGACGGTGATCGCGGCTCTAATGGTCGTGGCGCCCGCCACGGCGAAAAACGATGCCGCCATTCAGGCGCTCTACGGCAAGGCCAAGGCCGAAGGCGAGGTCATCGTCTGGGGCCCGACCACCGCCGAGCTGGAATGGATCGGCCCGGCGCTGGCCAAGCGCTATCCCGGCATCAACGTCAAGATCAATGCGGATGTGCGTTCGGCGCCCAAGATCATCGCCGAGGCCCGAGCCGGCAAGACGTCGCTCGACGTGTTCGTGTTCTCCATGGGCGGCATGCTGGCCATCCAGCGGCGCGGCCTGTTGGGAACCACCGATTGGCAGGCCTTTGGCGTCCCCAAGGACCAGGTTTATTTCGGCGGCCAGGCCGGCGCGACCCATAACATCGTCTATTCGGCCATGTACAACACCAAGCTGGTCAAGCCGGGAGACCTGCCGAAGAAATGGGAAGACTTCGCCGACCCCAAATGGTCGGGCAAACTCGTCGCCAGCCCGTTCCTGCTGCCCCGGCTCTCCGGATTCCTGGCCATGGAATGGGGCGAAGAGAAGACCGCCAACTGGCTCCGCACGCTGATCAACGACCGAAACCTGATGGTTACCAGGGCCCCCCGCCAAGGCATTCTCGCATCGGGTGAGCGTCCCGTCTCGATCACCGATTTTTCGAGCGTCGCCCAGCGGCTGGCCCGCGGCGGCGCGTCGGTCGGCTGGGCGTGGTTCGACATCATCCCGGCGGTCCAGTTCGTCGCCGCACCCCTCAAGGGCGCGCCCCATCCCAACGCCGCGAAGTTCGTCGCGGCGTGGCTCGCAGGCGCCGAAGCCCGTGCCGCCCGCGAGGCGCACAATTTCGGCGCCAGCGTCCGTGCGGGGTCGAACACCATGCGGGCGAAGGAAGTCGCCAAGGCCACCGGCAAGGTGATCATCGAAGACCCGAAGAACATGAAAGTCAGAGCCGGCCTCTACAAGAAACTGTCGCCCATCGTCACCGGGCGAAAGAAGTAGGTTCACCGGCGGCGGATGGGCGCCTCACGCGGGTTGAGGCTCCCGCCCGGCCGCCGGGCCACATCTAGGGAATCGAAAATGGCCGCGACCGCGCAAGCCGTACGGGTGCACCGCACCGGCGACATCGGCATCAGCGGCGTCCTGGTGCTCGGCGCGGCGGTGGCCGCCGCCGTCTATTTCATTTCCGCCCCCCTTGCCATGCTCCTGTTCTCCGCCTTCCGCGGGCCGGAGGACCTGCTGCCTTTCGAGACCGGCGCCGCGTGGACCCTGGACAACTTCGCCCAGGTCTACGGCGATACGGTTCTCTATTCGGAGATCATTCCCAATACCCTTGTCTTCGTCGCCGGTTCGGTCCTGGTCGCTTTCGTTATCGCCTTCACCCTCGCCTGGCTGATCGAACGGACCGATCTGCCCGGCCGGAACGTGTTTTTCACCCTGATCATCTTTCCGATCATCGTCCCGACGGTGATCCTCGCCATCGCCTGGATGTTCATGTTCACGCCCAATTCGGGGTGGGTGAACCTGGCGATCCGGGCGGCCTTCGGGCTGGAACGGACCGCGGGACCGCTGAACATTCTCTCCATGCCCGGCTTGATCCTGGCGCAGGGCGCGTCCCTGGTGCCGTTCATGTTCCTCCTGCTGACCGCCGCGCTGAAGACCATGAACCCGGCCTTCGAGGAAGCGAGCGCGACGTCGGGGGCCTCGCCGCTCACGACCTTCTTCAAGGTGACGCTGCCCGTCCTGCGGCCCGGCATTCTCGCACCGGTCATCCTCGCCGCCCTCATCGCCCTCGAAAGCTTCGAACTGCCGCTGATCATCGGACTGCCGGCGCGGATCAACGTTTTCGCCATCCAAATTTTCTTCGAGTTGAACCCGGATACGGACCTGCCGGTCTACGGCCGCGCCGCCGCGGTGGCGCTGCCGTTCCTCGCCGCCGCGCTCGGGCTTCTGTTTCTCTACAATCACCTGATCAGGCGGGCGGAAAGCTATGTGACCGTCACCGGCAAGGGCTACCGGCCGGCGCGCTATCCGCTCGGGCGCTGGAAGTGGCCGGCGATCATCTTCGCCTCCACCTATATCGGCCTGGCGGCGGTCATCCCGGCCGCGGTGCTGGTTTGGGTCAGCCTGTTCGGGTTCAACCCGCCGACCGTCGGCTCCCTCGGCAAGGTGTCGTTCGACGCCTACAGCGAACTGCTGTCCGATTTCCGTTTCTACCGGGCGGTCGGCAACACGTTCCTCGTCGCCGGGCTCAGCGCCTTCATCGTCACCCTGGTCGGGGCGCTGGTATCGTGGGTCGTCGTCCGGAGCAACATGCCCGGCCGCAAGGTGCTCGATTTCATCAGCTTCCTTTCCATCGGCATTCCCTCGGTGATCGCCGGACTGGCCATGCTGCTGCTCTACATCACGCTGCCCATCGGCGTATTCGGCACGGTCTGGGTCCTGGTCCTGGCCTATTGCTACCGGTTGGCGGTCACGACCCGGATCAGCCGGGCGGGACTCATGCAACTGCACCAGGAGTTGGAAGAGGCGTCGCGGGTCGCCGGCGGGCAATGGCTGACCACCATCCGGCGGGTCGTCCTGCCGCTCATGGCGCCGTCGCTGGTCGCCAGCTTCGTGCTGTTGTTCATCATCGGTTTTCGCGAATTCACCCTGGCGCTGATCCTGCTGTCCGAGGAAAACATGGTCCTCAGCGTGATCCTGTTCCGGTTCTTCGAAAACACCGAGATGGACAAGGCGGCCGCGGTCGCCACGCTCATCGTCGTGTTCGTGGTGCCGGTGATCTTCGCCGCCCGGCGCTTCGCGCTTCCCCAGGAACGGGAGGGCTAGGGAAATGCTGCGCGTGGACCGGCTTTCGAAATCGTTCGCGACCCCCGACGGCATGACCCAGGCGGTCAAGGGAATCGGCTTCGAGGTCGCCGAAGGCGAGTTCTATACATTGGTCGGCCCGTCGGGCTGCGGCAAGACCACCACGCTCAGGTGCATCGCCGGCCTCGAACGCCCGAGCGGCGGCGCCATCACCATTGCCGATGTGACCGTCGATGAGCCGGACGCGGGCGTGCACGTGCCGTCTCATCTCAGGGATATCGGCATGGTGTTCCAGTCCTACGCCATCTGGCCGCACCTGAACGTGTTTGAAAACGTCGCCTATCCGCTCCGGGTCACCAAGCCGGCGCCGGTCAAGTCGGAAATCGAACAACGCGTGATGGACTCCCTGCAATTGGTCGGCATGGGGGACCTCGCCCGGCGGTCGGCGACCAAGCTGTCGGGCGGGCAGCAGCAGCGGGTCGCGCTGGCCCGGGCGCTGGTGCGCAAACCCAAGTTGCTCCTGCTCGACGAGCCGCTGTCCAACCTCGATGCCAAGCTGCGCGAACAGATGCGGGTCGAACTCGAGGAAATGGTCGCCCGGGTCGGGCTGACCACCATCTACGTCACCCATGACCAGGCGGAGGCGCTGTCCATGTCCGACCGGGTCGCCGTCATGTCGGAAGGCCTGATCGCCCAGGAAGGATCGCCGCGGGATGTCTACGCGCGGCCGTCGACCCAGTTCGTCGCCTCGTTCCTCGGCGTGGCGAACGTGCTGACCGGAATTGTCGGCGGGCCGGATACGGTGGTCCTCGACGATGGCGCCGGTCGGCTCTCGGTCCCGTTGTCGAACGGCTTCGAGACCGGCGCGCGGATCAGGGTCGTGGTCCGCCCGGAAGACATCGAGATACGCGCCGACGGCGCGGACGGCGCCGACAACTGCATCGCCGGACGGCTCGAACGCGTGGTGTTCGAGGGCGCCCAGAGCGAGTGCTTCATCCGCGCCAAGGACTACCGGATCCGGGTGCGGGTTCACCAGGCGACGGACGCCAGGGAAGGCGACGACATCTGGCTGCGCATCCTTCCGGACCGATGCGTGGTGTTTCACCAAGACGGCAATTGAGCAGGAGGCAGATATGGATACCCATGAGAACCGGCCCTTTGCGACGGGAACCGGCTATGGCAGACAGCCATCCACCTACGACCGGGATCTCGTCGAAGCGGGTCCCGGAACCCCGATGGGCGAACTCATGCGGCGCTACTGGCAGCCCGTCGCCATGTCGCGGCAGGTCACCGGCGCGCCCGTCGAGGTCAAGGTTCTCGGCGAGGATCTGATCGTGTTTCGTGACGGAAACGGCCGCCCCGGCGTCCTGCACAGCCGCTGCTGTCACCGCGGAACGACTCTCTATTACGGGCGGGTCGAGGATGACGGCATCCGCTGCTGCTACCACGGCTGGAAGTTCGACGTCGAGGGCAACTGCATCGACATGCCGTGCGAAAAGGAGAACGGCAAGGGCATCCGCGAACGGGTCCGCCAGCCGTGGTACGAAGCGAAAGAGCGCTACGGGATGATCTTCGCCTATATGGGTCCGCCCGAACGGCGCCCCGCGCTCACCCGGTGGAGCAATCTGGAAGATGTCCCCGAGGGCTTCAAATTGATGACCGTCGGCCCGGCCTTCGCCTCGGGCGCCGATGCCAGCCTCGAATACATCAAATGCAATTGGCTGCAGCACTGGGAGAACACCCTCGATCCGTTTCATGTCCAGGTTCTGCACGCGACGTTCTCCCACGTTCAGTTCGTCGAGGAATTCGGCATCATGCCCGACGTGACCTGGGGCGAGGACGATCTCGGAGCGCACTATGTCGCCCACCGCGACCTCGATGACGGGCGCAAGGTCGACCGGGTGACCTGCATCTGGTACCCGAACGCCCGCAGCGTGCCGAGCGTCGAACTGAAACCGGGGCCCGGGCACAATCTCGGCTGGGTCGTGCCGCGCGACGACGAAAGCGCCAACTCCTATGCCGTCTTCAAGGTGCCCGAGGACTTCGAGATGGAAGGCGCCGAAATGATCCCCGGCAAGAAATGGTCGGAAATGACCGAAGAAGAGCACCAGCGTTATCCCGGCGACTACGAAGCCCAGGTCGGCCAGGGTGAAATCGCCTTGCACTCGGAGGAGCACCTCGCCGGCAGCGACGGCGCCATCCGGCTGATCCGCGCCGGACTGCGCAGGCAGATCAAGCGGGTCGAGTCGGGTGAGGACCCGGCGGGCGTGTTCTTCGGCGAAGACGAGGCCTTGGTCGAGGTGACGTCGGGTAATTTCTTCAGCGGCTAAGGCGACGGCACGCCGCCGGCGCGAGTGCGTGGAAGCACCCATGGCGTGGTTTCGGACGATTAGGGGATTCGGACACCGTGCTTTCAGTGGTTGAGGGCCCCCGGTCGATCTGCCAAAACTCCCAGCAATAAAAGCCATCCGATCAGCAGGGACCTGACTTCATGCCCGTCAAACCGCCGTCCGGCGTCTCGATCCACAACAAGTCCAAGGCGCAGAAGGGCTTCACGCTTCTTGCGCCCATCAGGAAACCCACGGCCTACCTGCTCGACATGCAGGGCCACCCGGTCCACCGCTGGAAGCTCGGGCGCGGCGGCATCAACCACGCCATGCTGCTCGACAACGGGAACCTGTTCATTGCGCAGCACGGCGACGGCGGTCCGCCGCTCGCCGCCGGCAAGGGCGGCCTGCTCCGCGAATATGACTGGGACGGCAAGGTCGTCTGGGAGCACTATGACGGGATGCAGCACCATGATGCGCGGCGGCTGAAGAACGGCAACGCCATTTACATCGCCTGGGAACCGTTGCCGAAGAAGCTGCATCGCCGGGTCAAGGGCGGCCTGCCCGGCAGCGAGGCCCCGGACGGTCATATATACGGCGACGTCATTCGCGAAGTGAACCCGTCCGGCGACGTCGTCTGGGAGTGGCGCTCCAGCGAGCTCAAGATCGAGGACTATCCAATTGTTCCGCTTTGGAATCGCGAGGAGTTCGCCCATGCCAATACGGTCGCGCCGATGCCCAACGGTGATCTTCTCGTAAGCTTCCGGGTGATCAACACCATCATGATCATCGACAAGAAGACCCGGAAGGTGAAGTGGGAGATGCGGGACGAACGGTTCGGCGGCCAACACGACTGCCATATGCTTCCCAACCGGAAAATTCTGGTCTTCGCGAACGGGCAACTCACCGGCTGGGAGCATCCGCATTCCCGGATCGTGGAAATCGATCCCAAAACCAAGAAGTGGGGTTGGCAGTACCGCGCCGAACGGGGCCTCGACTTCTTCAGTCCGCATATTTCCGGCGCGCAGCGCCTGCCCAACGGCAACACGCTGATTTGCGAAGGCGGACACGGCCGCCTGTTCGAGGTGACCCGCGAGGGCAAAATCGTCTGGCAGTTCGTCAATCCCCATCACTCGCCCCACCCGGTGCTCGGCGAGCACAACTGGGTGTTCCGGGCCTATCGCTATACCGCCGACAGCAAACAGATCCGCCGCCGCGCCAAACAGTCATAGCCACAAACAGGAAACCGTCCCATGCCCGTCAAACCCGAACCCGGCGTCTCCGTTTGGAAGAAGACCAAGGCGCAGCGCGGCTTCACCCTGGTCACGCCGATCACCGCGCCCTATACCCGATTGATCGACATGGAAGGCAACGCGGTCCACGAGTGGCGGCTCAAATCCCGGGATGCCAATTACGGCCGGATGCTGCCCAACGGCAATCTGTTCTCCAACGAGCGCGAAATGTCTCTCGGCCCGGAGCTATGGGCGGGCAAGGGCGGCGCCATGCGCGAATACGATTGGGACGGCAATCTGGTCTGGGAGCATGTTGACGAGATGCAGCATCACGACGCCCGGATGCTGCCCAACGGCCACTGCATCTACATCGCCTGGAAGAAGCTGTCCAAGAATCAGGCCAAGAAGGTCAAGGGCGGCCTGCCGGGCACGGAAATGCCGGACGGCTCGATCCTCGGCGATGTGGTGCGCGAGGTCGACCGCGAGGGCAAGGTGGTCTGGGAATGGTTCGTGGACGATCTGAAATTCAAGGATCACGTAATCGGACCGTTTGCGCCCCGGCACGAATGGGCCCATGCCAACACCGTCGCGCCGATGAACAACGGCGACATCCTCGTGAGCTTCCGGGTCACCAACACCATCGTCTGCATCGGCAGGAAGTCCGGGAAGGTGAAATGGTTCATCCGGGACGACCAGTGGGGCGGACAGCACGACTGCCATCAGCTGGAGAACGGCAACATCCTGATGTTCGCCAACGGCAATTACGCCCCGGCGCGCCACCCCTATTCCAGGGTGGTGGAGTTCAAGCCGAAGTCGGGGAAATTGGTCTGGGAATACAAGGACGACACCACGCTCAACTTCTTGAGCCCGCACATCTCCGGCTGCCAACGGCTGTCCAACGGCAATACGCTGGTCTGCGAGGGCGGCTATGGGCGGCTCTTCGAGGTGACGCCGGAGGGGGAACTGGTCTGGCAATATGTGTGCGACTACGAAGGCGCGCACCCGGCCGCCGGCAAGATGAACTGGATTTTCCGCGCCTATCGCTACACGGCGTCTTCGCCGGAAATCCGGCGGCGGCTGAAACTGTAGCCGCTTAGGCTGCCGGGCGCTTGCGCACCATCACAGGGCGTCCGGCCTTGCCGGCGATTTTCCAGCCGTTATCGGCGCGCACCAGTTTTTCCTGGTAGAGAAAGATGACGCCGGGCCCCTCCAAGGGTGCCGGACCGTCCAACTTCTCTTCGCTGATATGCCGGTAGATGGTTACGTATTCGGCGCTCTCGGCGTTGTCCTCGTCGAGTACGCGGATATCCAAATTCGTAACGCAGTGCCGGATGACCATGCCCTCCTCGCGGTCCTGCATCGCCGCCATGATGGCATCCCGCCCCTCCAGCACTTCGCCCTGGCGCTTCCAGGTGCCGTCCTCGGCGAACAGATCAACCAATTCGTCGTAACGGCCTGCATCGAGACTATTGTAGAAGCGCGTAACGACCTGCGCGCAGTCCCACTCGATCCCGCGTTCCTTCTCTCGTTCCATCGGCCTTGTCCCCTGTTTAGTCGGTGCGCTCACCGTACAGTTTTCCGAATATCCCATCGATACCAATTTTAGCCATTGAAAATGCCCGCAGGGTCCGGTTGACTAATTTAACAGGGAACGGGCTCGTGCCGCGCAATGATTCCGGGAACAATCCGAACCGGCGCGGCTTTCAATGGGCCGAACTTTTAGGATGGGAGGCTGCCCGTGGCGCAGTTTCTGCTGCAACGGCTGACAATTTCTCTCCTGGTCGCGGTCACCGTATCGATCATCGGTTTCAGTTTGCTGCGCCTCTCCGGCGATTTGGCGGCGGAACTGGCGGGCGAGGATGCCACCGCCGAAGAGATAGCCCAGGTGGCCAAATCCTACGGTCTGGACCGGCCGTTTCATATTCAATACCTGGACTGGGTCGGCAAGGCCCTGCAGGGGGACTTGGGGCGTTCCCTGTTCACCAACGAGCCGGTTCTCGAGCTGATCACCACCCGGTTGCCGGTCACCGTGCAGCTCGCCACCTATTCGTTGATCCTCGCCCTGCTGGTGGCGCTTCCGCTGGGTGTGTTGGCGGCGATGAAGCAGAATACCTGGATCGACCGACTAGCCCTCTCCATTGCGGTTTTCGGTCAGGCCATTCCGAGCTTCTGGTTTGCCCTGCTGATGATCCTGTTCTTTGGCGTGATCCTGAGGTGGCTTCCCATTTCCGGCACGGATACGTGGCGGCATTTCATCATGCCCACCATCACGCTCAGCACCTTCGCGATGCCCCAGTTCATGCGGCTCACGCGGACCGGCATGCTGGACGTTCTGGAATCCGATTTTATTCGGACCGCCCGGGCGAAGGGTTTAAGCCCCATGATCGTGCTGTGGAAGCACGCGCTGCGTAACGCGGTCTTGCCCGTTGTCTCGCTGGCGGCCGTGGCGTTCGGATTTCTTATCGGCGGTTCGTTCATCGTTGAATCCATTTTCGCCGTCAACGGCGTCGGTTTCCTCGCGCTCGAATCCATCATTCGGCAGGACTTCCCCGTGGTGCAGTCCATCGTCGTCTTTATTTCCTTCGTCTACATCGTGCTGACGCTCCTCTCCGATTTGATCAACGCGCAGCTCGATCCACGCATTCGGCTGAACTAGAGAGCGCGGTATGGCACCTCAGGATCAAGCGGCATCACAGACGGCGAACGGCTTCACCGCGGAGGAGTTCGAAGTCGAGGCGCCGTCGCCGCGCGAGGTGATGCGGCGGCGGGCCAAACGCCACTTCGGGCTGATCATCGGCGGCAGCGTCGTCTCCATCACGATCGTCTGTGCCGTGTTCGCGCCGTTGATAGCGCCTTTCGACCCGTTCGAGCAGGACCTCACCCGACGGCTGATCAATCCGGTGTGGGGCGAAGGCGGCACCTGGGCGCACCCGCTGGGCACCGACGGCTTTGGCCGCGACCTCCTCAGCCGGTTGATTTTCGGCGCCCGAATCTCTCTCACCATCGGATTTTTCGCGGCCAGTATCGCGGCGGTGGTCGGCTCCATCATCGGGATGATCGGCGGGTATTTCGGCGGCCGGGTCGATGCGGTCGTCATGTATCTGATCAACTGCAAACTCGCTCTGCCGCCCATCCTCGTCGCGTTGTCGGTGGTCTCGGTATTCGGCGGCACCATTCCGGTGCTCATCGCCGTACTGGCCGCTCTCTTCTGGGATCGCTATGCCGTGGTCACCCGAAGCGTCACCCAGCAAATCCGCAATCAGGACTTCATCGCCGCGGCCCAGGCCGCCGGCTGCTCCAAGTCACGGATCATTCTGTCCGAGGTGCTGCCCAACCTCACCAACCAGATCATCGTCATCGCCAGCCTGGAGATGGCGGTTGCCATTCTGGTCGAGGCCGTCCTGTCGTTTTTCGGCCTTGGCGTCCAGCCGCCCACCCCGTCTTGGGGCCTGATGGTCTCCGAGGGCCGGGATTTCATGTTCTTCAAGCCGTATCTGATCACCATCCCCGGCCTTGCCATCTTCATCCTGGTGATCGCCATCAACATGATGGGTGACGGCGTCCGCGATATCACCGCGCCCGAGGGGCGGAACTAGGCCAGCAGATGACCAACGACACCGCCAATATCCCATACAGCGACGAGTCGATCCTCGCGGTCCGGGGGATGAACGTGGATATCCGCGTCCCGGCGGGCACGCTCCACGCCGTAACCAACTCGGCCTTTCATGTCGACCGGGGCGAAACCCTCTGCATTGTCGGTGAATCGGGCTGCGGGAAATCCATCACCTCGCTTGCGGTGATGGGCCTGCTGCCGGGCAACGCCACGGTCACGGCGGATGTACTCAAGTTCGAGGGACGGGATTTACTGTCCATGAGCCAGAAGCAGCTCTCGGCACTGCGCGGCAACCGAATGGGCATGATCTTCCAGGACCCGATGACGTCCCTGAACCCGGTCTACACGATCGGCAATCAGATGCAGGAAATCTACGTCCGGCACGGCAAGGGCAACGCCGCGCAAGCCAAGGACCGGGCGATCTATCTGCTGGAAAAAGTGGGAATTACCGCCGCCGAGAGCCGGCTTGGCCAATACCCCCATCAGCTTTCGGGCGGCCTAAGGCAGCGGGTGATGATCGCCATGATGCTGATGAACGACCCGGTGCTGATCATTGCCGATGAACCGACCACCGCGCTCGACGTGACGATCCAGGCTCAGATTCTTCATCTGCTTGCCGACCTGCAAAAGGAATTCAACATGGCGCTGATCCTGATCACGCATGATCTGGGCGTGGTCGCGCGGATCGCCGACCGGGTGGCCGTCATGTACGCCGGCTACATGGTTGAAACCGGCTCTTCCGACGAAGTGTTCAATGCGCCCATGCACCCCTACACCCAGGGCCTGATCGACTGCATCCCCATTCCCGGCAAGACCGAGCGCGGCGCCCTGCTCGGGTCCATCCCGGGGATCGTTCCGGCTCTGGTTGGCGACCAGGAAGGCTGCATGTTCCGGAACCGCTGCGATTTTGCCCAGGAGGTTTGCGGGACCGGCATCATCGAGCGCAAGGCGCTTGGCGAACAGCGCGGCTATCGCTGCGTCATCGGGCCCGAGCAGGCGCAGGCCAATCTGCAAGCCAGCCGCGCACAGGCGGCGGTGGCGGCGGGGGAATAGGGATGAACGCCGACGCGCCCGTCCTCGAATGCCGCGACGTCAGCCGCACCTTCATGATCGGCAAGGGCCCGTTCGTCCAGAAGAAGCCGCTTCGCGCGGTGCAGGATGTCAGCCTCAGTATCGAGCGGGGAGAAGTCCTGGCCGTCGTCGGTGAATCGGGATGCGGCAAAACCACACTGGCGAAGATGCTGCTCGGCCTGCTGCCGCCATCCGGCGGAGAGATCTTCTTCGAGGGCGTACCGCTCAGCTCGGTCGACCGGAACGCGGTATCACGCCGGATTCAGCCGGTCTTCCAGGATCCCTACTCGTCTCTCAACCCGCGGAAAACCCTGGCGTCGATCATCTCGCTTCCCCTCGATGTCCATAAGATCGGAACGCCGGAGGAACGCAAACGGCGGGTCGAGGAGATCATGGAACTGGTCGGCCTGCCGCGCCGGCTGCTGTACTCCTACCCGAGCCAGCTGTCCGGCGGCCAGCGCCAGCGCGTGGCCATCGCCCGGGCGCTGGCCATCAAGCCGGAGATCCTGGTTTGCGACGAGCCCACGTCGGCGCTGGACGTATCGGTACAGGCGCAGATCCTGAACCTGCTCCAGGAACTGCGGGAAGAACTCAACCTCACCTACGTGTTCATCTCCCACAACCTCGCCGTGGTCGAGCATATGTCGAGCCGGGTAGCGGTCATGTACCTGGGACGCCTGATTGAATTCGGCACCGCGGCGCAGGTCTTCGACGACCCCAAACACCCCTATACCTCGGCACTGTTGGATTCGGTGCTGACACCCGAACCCCAATACGGATTGCCCGAAATCACCACCATGGGCCGTGAGTTTCCCAATCCCCTTAATCCGCCGCCGGGGTGCGCCTTTCACCCCCGGTGCCCCAAGGCCATGGATGTTTGCAGCCAGGCGCAGCCCCAGCCGGCCGACGAGAATGGCCGTCTGCTGGAGTGCCATCTCTATGGCGAGGAAACCGCGGCGGCGTGACGTTTATTCAAAGCCGTAGAGGCGGTTGGGGTTGTCGACCAGCAGCTTTTGCCGGAGCTCTTCGTCACCGGCGAACTTGGGAATGATGTCGACCAGCTCGCCGTCATCCGGCACCTGCCCCGGTTTCATGTTGGGGTGCGGCCAGTCGGTGCCCCAGAGCACCCGGTCCGGCGCCTTTTCGACCAGAGCCCGGGCGATTGCCGCGGCATCGTCATAGGGCGAACCGGTCCTGGAGATTCTCTCCGAACCGCTCACCTTCACCCATACGTTGTCGTACTCCATGAACTTCAGGAGCGTCTGCATGGGCCCGGCTTCAAGGCCCTGGGACGGGTCCACCCGGCCCATGTGATCGATCACGATCGGTAAGGGCAGCTTGGCGAACATGTCCTCGTAATCGACGATGTCCCGGTCATCCAGATGCAGCACCACGTGCCAGCCGAGTTCGGCGATGCGGGGGATGACGCCGTGGAAAACGTCGAGGTCCGGCGGCCCGCCGAGATGGCGGACGAAATTGAACCTGGCCGCCAGGACCCCGCCCGCGTTCAGGTCGGCCAACTCCTCATCCGTGACATCGTCATCGACCATGCCGACGCCCTTGTAACGGCCGTTGCTGGTCGCGATGGCGTCGACCATTGCCGAATTATCCGTGCCATGGCAGCTCGCCTGAACGATCACGCAGCGCTCAATTCCCAGGTGATCGTGAAGCGCCTTCAGGTCCGCCTTGGATGCGTCAGGCGGGGTGTAGCTGCGGTTCGGTGCGTAGGGGAACAGCGCCCCGGGGCCGAATACATGACAGTGGGCATCGCAGGCCTTTGCCGGCAATTCAAAGCCCGGTTTGCGGGGGTCGGGGTGCGGCGCCAGGATATCCGGCACAAACTCGGTCATTCGTTGCTTCCTCTCGGGTTATTCGGCGGCCAATGGCCGGGATTGATGTCCGTCCCAAACCGATTCGGGGATCAGTACGCTGCCTTCGAAGAGGCGGCGCGCCGTCCTGAGCAGCGCGGCCCGCTTGATTACCGGACTGGCCGCCGAGCCTTCCAGCTCCATTTCCACCGAGAACTCGCCCGTCGGGTGCTCGACGGACATGAGCTTTGGCGAGCCTCCCGGCAATTGGGCAACCTCGGCGGCGGCCGAACCCTCGACGGCGCATGCGGTTGCGACGGAAACGGCCGCGAACACGCCGATGGCGGCATGACAGTCATGAGGAATAAAGGACCGGGTGCAGACCGCGCCGCCCGCCTGCGGCGGTGCGACCAGAGTCATCTTGGGAACGGTCTTCTCGGCGACATCGCCCAGATTCATCATCCCGCCGACCGCCAGCCGGATTTCCTCGAGCCGTTCCTTGAGCCGCGTATCTCCATTCAGCTCGTTGCGGCTTTCGTAGCCGGTGCGGCCCAGGGATTCCGCATTGATGCAAACCACGGGCATCCCGTTGTCGATCATGGTGACGGGCACGCCCAGCACCTCGTCCAGCACATTCCCGGTCGGGAGCAGCGCCCCGCACAACGAGCCCGCCATGTCGAGAAAGTTGATCATCACCGGCGCCGCGGCACCCGGCACCCCGTCGATCCGCGCCTCGCCGTCATATTGCGGCTGTCCGTCCGGCGACGGGAAGGTCACGTCGCACAAACTGTCCGAATTCGCCATGTAAACCCGAAGCGTGGTCTCAGGATCGCCGCCCTCGATCATCCCCGCTTCGATGGCGAATTGCCCGACCCCGGCCAGGATATTGCCGCAGTTCTGGAGTGTCGTGGCCCGTGGTTCATCGACCGCGACCTGGACGAACAGGTATTCGAGGTCGACGCCGTCGCGCTCCGACCGGCCGACCACGCCGACCTTGCTGGTTAGCGGGTTGGCCCCGCCCATGCCGTCAATCTGCCGGTCATCGGGAGATCCCATCACCGACAGCAGAACCGCGTCCCGGATGGCCGGGTCGGCCGGCAAGTCCTCGGCGCGGAAATAGGCGCCCTTGGAGGTGCCGCCGCGCATCATGACGCAGGGGATGGCTGTCTGACTCATGGGCCGGATTATACTTGGACTGCGCCCGAGCGCCATTCCCGCCGAAAATCCCGGTCGCTTGGCGGACAATGGCGTGACGGCGAAAAAAGGCGGGACGGACATGTGCCCATCCCGCGCTTAGGGGGACCTACGGGGTCTTCAGCGCGCCGTACCCAGAGCGGTTTCGGGCCAAATTGGATCAATCTGGCCGGGAACCGCTTTAGCCGGAAACGGCGGCGTTAAACTCGTACTCGGGGCGTTCGTCGAAAATGCCCCGTTCGTGAATCCAGTCCTGGGTCTTGGCGAAGGTTTCCTCCGTGTACGGCAGGAATACGATCCGCTCGCCCGCATCGAAAAGCCGCACGTCGATCTTGTCCCGGTAGCGCTCGGGAATCTGCGGCTCGAAATGATGCTTGTACTTCTCCGGTTCCAAATCGACATCCATCTGCGCCCGCTTGAGCGCGTTCATGTATTTTTGGACATCGGCTTCGTCGACCTCGTGCGGAAACATGAAGGCGATCATGAAGCCGGTGTCGGCGATCTTGCGGAGTCCCAGTTGCGCTCCCGCCTGGTAGGTGATGCCCCACAAGCTGGTCGCCGGCACATCGCGATCCACGCCGACATCCACCCGCTGCCACGGCAGCCCGACGAACTTGAGATTTATTTGGTCACGGGGAATGAACGGCTCCAGCGCCTGAATCGTCGTGAAATGGCTGCCCGAATGATAACCGACGGCGACTTCCCTGCCCGCCAGGTCTTCGGGCCGCCGAATATCCGAGTCCTCGGGCACCATGATGCCGCCGGGGGTCACGACGTAGGCGCCGCCCCACAGCCTCCCGACATCGCTCGCGGCCGCCTGGTTGACAGCCCAATGGCAGGCACAGCTGATATCGGATTTGCGGCCCTTGTTCCCTTTGCCGGCCTCGTAGGATTCGTACGCGCCCTGCTTGATCTCGACCACATCCCCGGCCTCGTCGACCTTCTTCTCCCGGCCGGCGATTTCACCGCCCGTGATCTCATAGTCGAGGCCTTCATCGGAAAAATACCCCTTCTCGTGAGCGACCGCTTCCTGCAGCCGGCCATGGGGTTGAATAACGAATTTTGACATCCCACACACTCCCGCGAACTACATTGACTATTGAATTTGCGAAAGAATATCACTTGGTTCATCATAATTGAAATTGATGTTTTTTATGTGGCACATTCAATAAATGAATTTGAACACCATGGATCTCAATCTGCTGACGGCGTTCGATGCCCTCATGCAACACCGTCAGGTAACCAAGGCCGGACAGTCCGTCGGACTGAGCCAGCCGGCGATGAGCAATGCTCTCTCCCGTCTGCGCAAGCTGTTTGACGACCAGCTATTGGTCCGATCCTCCCATGGCATGGAACCCACGCCCCGCGCCCTGGAACTTCACGGGCCCATTCGCGAGGCGCTTCAGCAGCTGGAAATCACCATCAGCGACGGCGGCGGGTTCGATCCGGCAACGGCACAGCGCTCCTTTACCATCGCCATGGCCGAAGATGCGGCGTTTTTGCTGCTGCCCCGGATCAAGAGCCGGCTGGCGGTGGAAGCGCCCGGTATTTCGGTCGCGGTCATGAGCACCGCCTATGTGCCGGGAATCGATCTCGTCGAATCCGGTGAGGCCGAACTGTCGGCGGCCCTTTTGCCGATCGACCTTTCTCCCCACCTGCGGTCGCTGTTCTTGTTCGAGGAGAAACTTGTCTGTGTCCTGCGAAAGGACCATCCCGCGCTGGACGGGATGTTTTCCCTCGAGGACTATCTCGCCTACCCGCATATCAGTCTCCAACCCAACGCGACCTCGGTGAGCCGAATCGACATCAAGCTCAACGAGATGGACCGGCGGCGGCGCGTCGCGGTGAGCGTTCCGCACATGCTGGTCATTCCGTTCCTGTTGCCGGGAACCGAACTCATTGCCACCGTCGCGAGCCGGATTGCCGAACACTTTGCGCCGATCGCCGGCCTCGAGGTGCGCCGGCTGCCGATGGATGTGGCGCCTCACGAAGCGCATCTGGCCTGGCACTACAAGTTTGACCGGGACCCCGGCCACACATGGATGCGCAATCTGATCTCCGACATCGCGGCCGGGCTCTGAGCCGCTAGCCAAACGTGGCGGAGGCCTCCATCGCGATTCCGCCGTCCGGCGCAACCGCCCAGAGTTCGCAGGAATTTCCGTCTTCGCCCGGCCGGCCGAGGAGCCGGATCGGATTGCCGCCGAACAACGGCGCGCGGGCCCGTTGCCGGAAGGTCTTCATCGTTCCGTCCGGCATGTTGTCCATGGCGAGATTGAACAGGAGCGTAAACGTCAGCGGTCCGTGCACGACCAGCCCGGGATAACCCTCGACCCCGGTCGTATAGGGAAAATCGTAATGAATCCGATGAGGATTGAACGTGCACGCCGAGTAGCGGAACAGCATCACGGCATCGGGTGTGATTACCTGCTCCCATTCATAATCATCGGGCGCGGGTTCGGTCGGCGGCATTTTGTTGTTTTCGCCGGGCTTCGCCGCCTCGCGAAAGACCAGATCCCATTCGTCCTCGATCGCCAAGCCGTCGGCGCCCGAAATTTCCAGTCCATAGGTGGCGAATACCAGCCGGCCCGAGCGGCCCTGCTTTACGTTCACGTCGCGAAGCGTCATGACCCGCCTCGCGTGATCGCCGACACGAAGGGGGCCGTGAAAAATCATCCGGTTGCCGGCAAACATCCGTCTTGGCAGAGGGTCGTCGGGGCCGCCCTCGACTTCCACGGCCATGCCGTCGGGACCGAGGTCGTCCGGCGGGCGAAGACCCGGGAAAAATATCTGATGCCAGGCCGGCGGGACCGGGTCGCCTTCGGAGAGCGGAGGATCGCTCCGGCCCAGCGTGACGCTCAACCGGTGCGCCTGGTTCGCGGTAATCACGTCCTCGATTGCCGCGCTGTGGCCGATTGCCTTCTTGAACGCCTCGACAAGATCCGCCATTTCACCCTCGCCTCCTGATCAAAAAATGATCATGATCATATTTTTTGCGCACCCGTGGTACACCGCTATTATAGGCGAAACAGCACCCGCCGGACGCTCGCCGGGCCGTCCGCCGGGAAACTACGGGAGGTCGGGATTCGGAACCAATCCCTCAATCACCAGCCGGAGATAGAGACGGAGGGTTTCAAGCCCTTCGTCGAGATCGGGATCGGGCTGACGGAGCCACTCCCGGATCTGCGCCCGGTAGATGCTCCACAGAACGCCGAAAACGGCTTCGGGCTCTTCGCCCTGAACGATCCGGCCCTGCTGCTGCATTTTGGAGATCATGTCGACGAACTGCCGCTCTATACGGAGGACGCCGCTGTTGAAACGATCGGCCTGCTCCCCGCCCTGGAAGAAGCTGACTTCGCGCAACAGGTCGCGGGCGAGCTCCGGCCGCGCCGCGAAGAACTCATAGAAGTTGGTGAAGATCTGCATGAGCTGATCGATCAGCGGCGCATCCTCGGTCCGTCCGGCAAATGCGGTGTCGGCAAGTTCGTCGAAATCGTCGTTGTAGATCAGGAAGAGGAGATCCCGCTTGTCGCTCGCGTACCGAAATAGCGTACCGAAGCCGACGTCGGCCCGCTGGGCAATGCCGCGCGTGGTTGCCTCGTGGAAGCCCTTTTCGATAAACAGCTCGCGTGCGGCCAGCTTTATCCGCCTGAGCTTGTCTTGCTTGTTTCGTTCGCGGACACTCAGGCCGATGGCCATTGGATCACTCATGCTGCTCGTTCCTTCGGAATTTCCCGTCTTACGGTCCAAGAAAGGTCGCTCCTAGGCCGATGTCAACCCCGGCAGGATACTGATTATGCCCTACGAAAAAATTCTCTATGAGGTCGACGACCGGATTGCGACCATTACTTTGAACATGCCCGACAGGCGGAACGCCCTCAGCTGGCCGATGCTCGACGAGCTCAGCGACGCCCTCAAGACGGCGGAGACCGATACCGAGGTCCGGGTGATCATCATCAAGGGCGCCGGAACCTGCTTTTGCGCGGGCCACGAATTGAGCCCGGAAATGGGAAACTCACCCAAGCATCTCGGACCCGAAACCTGGGACGAACTGGTGAAGGACCACGACGGCCCCGGGATCGGGGCCGGCGTTTGGGACAGCCGGGCACAGGTACAGGGACATATTGAGCGGTCCCTGGAGATATGGAACTGCTGGAAACCGGTCATCGCCCAGGTCCATAGCTACTGCCTCGGCGGCGGCACCGGCATTGCGCTCGCCTGCGATTTGCTGATCGCCGGCGAGGACGCCCGCCTCGGCTATCCGCCGGCCAGATCCATGGCGCCCGGCGAGGAGATCGCCATCTTCTCGTGGCACGTGGGGCTCAAGAAGGCCAAGGAGCTGTCCCTTACCGGTGATTCGCTCACGGCCAAGGAGATGCTCCATTACGGAATGGCCAACCATGTGGTCGCCAACGATAAACTCGAGGAAACCACCCGGACCATCGCCGGACGGATCGCCAACATCGATTCCGAACTGCTGTCTCTTTCGAAGACATTGGTCAATCGCATCTTCGACCAGATGGGATACTCCCATTCCCTGCGGGTCAGCGGTGAGTACATCTCCGTCGCCCACCGGCTGAAAGCGCTCGGCGACTTCAACAGGAAAATAAAGGAGAAAGGCATCAAGGAAGCGCTGCGCGAACGGGACGAACCCTTCGGCGGCGTCGTGGGCCGGTACCCCCCGGTGGACGACTAGGCTCATGGACGGCCGGGCGGCATCCCGATCGATCAGAATCCGGACGCTCGCGGATATCGAAGCGCTCGAGCAGGGGCCGCTCGACGACAAGATCGCTCTCTGGACCATTTATGATCTGGTTTGCCACGGGGCATCGATCGACCCGAAGCGCCCGGCCATCCACTTCTTGCCGACGGGATCGCCGGACGAGGCGCCGGAGACCCTCACCTTCGGCCGGTTCATCGGCCGCGTCCGGCAGGTCGCCAACGCTTTGAACGAACTCGGCGTTGGCCCGAAGGACGCCGTGGCGATCATGCTGCCCCTGCTCCCGCAAAACTATATCTCGCTGATCGCCGGGACGGTTGCGGGTATCGCGGCGCCCGTCAACTGGATGCTGGAACCGTCGCAGCTCGCCGAGATCGTCAACGCGACGCGCGCCAAGGTCCTGATCTGTCTCGGCCCGTCCCCCGACTTCGAGATCTGGGACAAAGTGACCGCCATGCGAACCCGTCTCACCTCGGTGGAGCATGTGCTTCAGGTCCAGGCGCCGGGCGCGGCCCGCATCGACGGCGGGCTGGATGAGCTCGCCGGCCGGCAGCCAGGCGACCGGCTGATCTCCCGACGCGAGATACGGGCCGGCGATGTCGCCATATACGCCCATACCGGCGGCACGACGGGAACCCCCAAAATCGCTCGGCTTCAGCACAAGGGCTTCGCGTACAAATGCTGGGCCTATGAAATCCTGCTGGAACAGGAAGCGGGGCAGGCCGTGTTCGCCGTTCACCCCCTCTTCCATATCGGCGGCATCGTCTACCATACCGTCTCCGCGTTCGCCCGGGGCATCACCAGTTTGGTTCCGGGCACGGTCGGCTTCCGGGACAAGACGGTGGTGGAGAACTACTGGCGGTTCGTCGAGAAATACCGCATCACCGATTTCTTCGGCGTCCCGACCACGCTCTCGGCGCTGGCCGACATCCCGGTCGGCGATGCCGACGTCTCCAGCCTCCGGCCGTATTGCATGACCGGCTCGGCCGGCTTGCCGGTGGAGATCGCCGAGAAATTCGAACGCGACATCGGCGTCCGGGTGCTCTGCAATTACGGCATGACCGAAAACACCGCAACCATCGCCATCCCGCCCCGGGACGGTGATCCGAGATTTGGGTCGGCCGGGTTTCGACTGCCCTATACGGAGGTCCGAATTGTTGAACTCGATCGCGACGGCGGACTGCGGCGCGAGTGCGACACGGACGAGGCCGGCCTGATCCTGGTCCGCAGTCCGGGCGTCATCCCGGGTTATCTCGACCAAACCCTCGACGAAGGCCTGTTCTTCGAGGACGGCTGGATCAACACCGGTGACCTCGGCCGGCTGGATCCGGATGGCTACATCTGGATCACCGGACGGATCAAGGACGTCATCAACCGGAGCGGTCACAATATCGACCCGGCCATCATCGAGGACGCCCTGCTGACCCATGAAGACGTCCAGCTTTCCGCGGCGGTCGGCAGGCCCGATGCCTATGCGGGAGAACTGCCCGTCGCGTTTGTCCAGCTCAAGCCCGGCGCTTCCGCCTCGGAAGCCGAGTTGCTGTCATTTGCCCGGGATCGCGTACCGGAGAGGGCGGCAATCCCGAAATCCATCACCATCATGGATGCCCTGCCGCTCACGGGCGTCGGCAAGATATTCAAGCCCGCCCTCCGCGACCGGGCGGCAATCGAGTTCTTCGAAGAACTGTTGGCGCCATTGCTCCATCAGGGCGCCCAACTGGAAATTACGCCCGAGGACGATGCGCGCCGCGGGCGCTATTTGAGCATTCGCATCACCGGGAGCGGGGATCGCGAGGCCGTCGAACGTGCGCTTTCGGCCTTCGCGGTTCCGCCGGAGGTGGTTTGGCGGTAACGGCGGTCACATCAGCCCGGCCGCGCGGGCGGCCCAAGTCAAGGAAGGCGTTCGCTACCCCGCCGCCGTATGGATGGGCGCGAGCCAACCGACCACAAGACCGTACATGCCGTGGACGATGCCGCTCGAGAACCATGCCATCGGGTGAATGTGGCTGAGGAAGAACCCTTCCTTGAGAATGAACGGCACGTAGAAAATGCCCGAGAAGAACCACAGGACGGCGCCCCAGATCGCCCCCTTGACGATCGGCTCGCCCGGCAGGTATTGGGCGACCACGGTCGAGTAGAGCAGCGCGAAGATGATGCCGTTGAAATAGATGACGATCATTCCGGCAAAATATGGCGGCTTGCCCTCGAACTGCTCGCCGTAGGTCAAATTCGCCATCGCGGTCGAGAAATCGAGGCGCGGCAGTTTGAGGCTCTGCAGCCACAGTGCATTCGCGAGAAGCACGTAACTCGCCAATATTCCGGAGATGATGGAAAGAAGTATGAAGTCCAGTTCGAACGGCATGACCGCCTCCGCGTTTACCCGCCTGCTTGGATTGAAACCGCCGTTTGGGCGGCGTGGTTATCCGTAAATAGCAAAATGCGCCGGCATTGGCCACGCCGGCGCACTTCGCCGCATCATATTGTCAGCTAGATATACTTGGTAAATCCGCCGCACACCTCGACGACCGTACCGGTCTGGTAGCTGTTTTTCTCCGAGACGATCCACGCCGCCGCATCGCCGATCTCCTGGGGCTCCGCCCAGCGGCCGAGGAACGTCTGGGCCGATACGCCGTCGCGAACCTGGTCCGGGGTGACGCCCCGCATCTTCGCCATGCTCTCGGCCCTGGGCCCCCAGCTTTCGGTGTTGGTGAAGCCCGGGCAGATGGTGTTGACGGTGATCCCGTCTTTGCCGAGTTGCTCGGCCATCACCTTGGCGAAACCATGGATCGCCGTGTTGGGAATGGTGGTGGTCAACGCGCCCGGCAGCAGTTGCTTGCCGGTAACGCCCGATACGTTGAGGACCCGGCCGGCGCTGGAATTCCGAAGGTGGGGAACCGCCGCCTTGGTGGTGTAGACGAACGACATCAGGTTCAGGTTCAAGACCGTCGCCCAGGTCGCCTCATCGAGGCTGTCGAGGGTGCCGGGGATCATCCCGCCGACATTGTTGACGAGGATATCCAGGCTGCCGAGGGCATCGACGGCATCATCGATGAACTTCTTGCAGCCGTCCTCGCTGGAGAGATCAACCAGAATGCCGACGGCCTTCACGCCCTTCGCTTCCATTTCCTTTACCGCCTGATCGAGGCGGTCCTGGTTGCGGGCCGACAGCGCCACGTTGCACCCCTCATCGGCGAGCGAGCCGGCGATGGCATGACCAATTCCCTGACTGGAACCGGTGATCGCCGCGTTCTTTCCTTTAAGACCCAAGTCCATAGTTCAGTTCTCCTTCGAAATCCTGTTAGTCTCTATTGTCCACGCGTGCGACGAAGTGCCGCACCTCGACTGATTCCCAAATATCCGCCTGGCAAAGCGGATCATCCTTGAACATCCGGTCGATGACGCCGCGATTTTCGGCATCCAGCATGTAAAGGCTGCCGATGATGTTCTCGCCCGCGTCATCCATCAGCGGTCCCGACATGACGTTCTTGAACGGCGCACTCTCCAGGTACCGGCGGTGCGCATCCATGGCGGCGGCGCGGGTCTCGGCCATACCCGGCTTGTCGATAGCGAAAATGACGAACAGCATGATGTCCTCCTGATGCAGGCCTGAGACAGGCAAGTGCTTAACCGATGGGCGGTGATCCCGCGTCTCAAACCTGGTTGATCAGTCCCGGCGGCATGCCGGGATGTCCGGCGGCCTGACCCGCGGCGGCGGTCCTGGCCGCTACCCGCTCGATCAGGCCGAGGGTGTCTTCGATGTAGGCTTTGTCGATGTCGCGGGTAATGAAGACGATTCGGGTCCGCCGGTCATCGCTTGGCCATTCGGGCAACCAGTCCAGCGAATGGAATATCTGCTGGGCGCCCTGAATGACCGCCGGCTGGTCCGGTTTCTCGTCAACGTTGACGATTCCCTTGACCCGCAGCAGGTCCGGGCCTGCCTCATTGGCGAGGCCTTCCAGGAAGTTCCGGAGCATGTCGAGGGACATGGGCTCGTCCCGGGTCAGGCAGAACGAATTGATGGAGGAGTCGTGATTATAGTGTTTGTGGTGATGGTCGTCGTGGTGGTGCTCCTCCGGCGTATGGCCGTGTTCCCGGTAGTAGGCGAGTGTCTCCTCGTCCATCTCATCCTCGGACGGCTCGGCGATCATCAAAGCCTCGGTTCCCTCGTAGAGATCCGGCTCGATCCAGCTCGCGAGATCGATCTGTTTACTCTCGGGGTCGAACATGCCGGAGCCGAACAAATCCGACGGATCAATCTCCTCGGTCGCCGTTTTGACGATGGGGGCCGCCGGATTCAGGGAGCGCAATTTGTCGGTCAGCTCATCCACCTTCTCCCGGCCCTCGGTGTCGGTCACCAGATCCACCTTGGTGACGATGATCCGGTCGGCGACGGCCGCCTGTTTGACGCACTCCGTGAAGCGTTCAATGGATGACAGTCCATTCACCGAATCCACGGTGGTCACCACGCCGTCGAGCGAATAGTGGTTCACCACCATCGGATTGGTGAAGACGATCTGCAGGATCGGCATGGGGTCGGCAATGCCGGTGGTTTCGATGACCACCCGGTCGAAGTATGGAATGGTGCCGGCGTTTCGCTGAACGTACAGGTCGCGGAAGGTATCGATCAGGTCGCTTTTGACCGAGCAACAGAGACAGCCGTTGGCCAATTGCACGACCGAGTCATCCGCCCGTTCGATAAGATCGTAGTCGAGGCCGATCTCGCCGAACTCATTGACGATCACCGCCGCCTTGCTCATGGCGGGGTGGTGCAGCAGGGTGTTGAGAAGCGTCGTTTTGCCGCTTCCCAGAAAACCGGTGACCAACGTGACCCAAATCTTATCCATAAGGCTCCGGTCCTCCCCCGCCACCCTCGCGGCCTAGTAGATTTCGCAGCCCGGCAGACCGCACGAGATCAGATGATCGGACGGGAAGTTGGTTATGATTTCGCAGCCCGTATCGGTGACCACGACCTCTTCCTCGATCCGCGCCGCGCCCGAGCCGTCTTCGGCGCCCTTCCAGCACTCGACGGCGAAGACCATGCCCTTCTTGAGCTCGGACTTCTGACCCATGTAGCGCCGCGAAATAATCGGCCGTTCCCAGAGGCTCAGACCAAGTCCATGGCCGAACTGCAGCAGGAATGCTTCGTCTTCGTTGGCGTAACCGAACTCTTCGGCCTTGGGCCAAGCCATGGCGATATCGTCGAGGCTGGCGCCGGGCTTGATCTGCTCGATGGCCGCGTTCACCCACCGGGAGCAGATCTCGTAGGCTTCTTTCTGCGCCTCGTTGGGCTGACCGCAAATGAAGGTGCGGTAGTAGCACGTGTGGTAGCCGTTGAAGCTGTGCATGATGTCCAGAAAGATCATGTCGCCCGGCTGGATCATACGGTCGGAGAAGGTGTGAGAGTGAGGCGCGCCGCGCGGGCCCGCCACCGAGTTCACGCACTCGACCCGCTCGGAGCCCATGGCATAAAGCTGATCGTTGGCGATGGCCACCAGATCGCTCTCCTTGTTGCCGGGCCGGATGGCCTTGGCAATGTCGAGATAGACCGCGTCGACCATGGCCGCGGCGACCTTCAGGAGCTCGATCTCCTCTTCGGTCTTTACCTCGCGGGCATCCATCAACGCCTGCTGGCCGTCCACGACTTCGACGCCTTCGGCCTCGAGGGCGCGCAGCATCGGCAGTTCCATGACATCGATGGCCAGCGGCTGCTTGTCGATACCCAACTCAACCATCTTATCCTTGATCTGCTTCGCGAAGACGTCCTGTACGCCATGCTCCGGCGGAATCGCGCCCTGCATGGTGGAAACCGGCGCATCGATCCGGTTGCCGAGCCAGGGAGACGCCTTCTTCTTCGCCGGCGGCGCCGGATCCCAAAGGAACGGCGCGGAGTCCGTCGGTGCAAGGCAATACCGGTCGAATTTGTCCCGGCCCCACTCGCCGATGTGGGTCGATGTGATGTAGCGGATATTGTCGAAGTTGAAGCACAGGAAGGCGCCAAAACCGTGATCGGCGCAGGCGGCCTGGGCGCGCGCCAGCCGGTCCTGATGAAGCTTGCGGTAGTCAATCCCCGCTTCCCAGTCCTTGGCCATGGTGCCCCAGGTTGCGGTCGATCGTGGTGCGGTATAGTGCATGACGTACCTCCGAACTATCGTTGAACGGCCGCCGATTTCAGCAGCACCGAGTTCCCTGTATTCAAGATGATGGCGCCAATCCCGTCCACCGGTTTTTCGCTTCCGGCCTCGGGTGCTGCCCCCACCAAAACGCCGACTAGGCTTAGGTTTTTACCCCGATCGCCAATTAATTCTTGAATTATGCAATCGATTGCACAATGATCATGAAAATGCACCATGCGGGCTCCCGGGTCAAGATGCGAAACGGGGGCCGCAGAAAATAAGACGGAAATCCGTCGATTGGCTGAACGCAGGGAGAGGACCGAACCATTGGCACGAAAAACGAGAACCACCTCCCGATCGTCGACAAAATCGTCGAGCCGATCCTCAAAGCCGGCCAAGGCCAAGCCGGGCGGCGCGCCGCGATTGAACGACGATATCGGGGAAGACAACCGGCTCGACATGTGGCGGCTGCAGCTCGAGGTCCGGCATCTGGAGCAGCGGGCCCACGACCTGTTCATGCAGAACCTGATCAAGGGGACGAGCCACCTCGCCGTCGGCCAGGAAGCCATCGCCGCCGGCTGCGCGACAGCCATGCGGCCGGGCGATTACTCGTTCTGCACCTACCGCGGCCACGCCCATACCCTGGTTCGGGGCGCGTCCATGACCGGCGTGCTCGGCGAACTGATGGGCAAGGAGTGCGGCCTGCTGCAGGGCAAGGGCGGCTCTATGCACCTGACCGACGTCGAAAAGGGCGCCATGGGCTCCTACGCCATCATCGGCGCGCACCTGCCGATTGCCGCCGGCGCCGCATGGGCGGCGCAATACAACAAGACGGGCGCGGTTTCCTTCTGCTTTTTCGGTGACGGCACCACCAACATCGGCGCCTTCCACGAAGCGCTGAACTTTGCCGTGATCTGGAAGCTGCCGGTGGTCTTCGTCTGCGAGAACAACTTCTACATGGAATACACCCCCATCGACGAGGTGACGGCCGTCGAACATCCGGCGGCGGACCGGGCCGGCGCCTATGGCCTGGAGTCCATCATTGTCGACGGCAACGACGCCGACGCCGTGTACCGGGTCGCCAGGGCGGCGGTCGACAAGGCTGTCGCCGGCGATGGTCCCTCGCTGATCGAGGCCGAGACTTATCGGCACTACGGCCACTCCCGCGCGGACCCCGCAACGTACCGGCCCGACAAAGAGGTCGAGGAATGGATGGCGAAGGACCCGATCCCCATGTATCGCAGCCGCCTGCTGGAGTTCGGTGTGCCGGAAAAAGTCGTCGGCGATATCGAGAAAAGCGTCCTCAAGGCGGTTGACGACGCAACCGAAGAAGCAAAGGCGTCGCCCGTGCCTCGTGACGAACTTGCGCATACGGACGTCTGGGCGGATGGAGGCTCGGCATGGCGGAACTAACCTATCGGGAAGCGGTCGCCGACGCGATCGCCCAGGAAATGGAACGCGACGACAAGGTCGTGTTCCTTGGCGAGGACATCGCCAAGGCGGGCGGCGTGTTCAAGACCACCGTCGGGCTCTACGACAAATTCGGGCCCGACCGGGTGCGCGACACGCCGATCTCCGAACAGGCCATTTTGGGCGCCGCCATGGGGGCGGCAATGACCGGCCTGCGTCCCATTGCCGAGATCATGTTCTCGGACTTCTTCGCGGTCTGCTGGGACATCGTCGTCAACCAGATCGCCAAGACCCGCTACATGACCGGCGGCCAGGTGACCATGCCTTTGGTCATCCGAAGCGCCAACGGCGGCGGTGTCCGATTCGGCGCGCAGCACTCCCAATCCATCGAGAACTGGGCGATGATGATTCCGGGGCTCAAGGTCATCGCGCCGTCGACTCCGGCCGACGTCAAGGGACTGCTGGCGGCATCGATCCGCGACCCCGACCCCGTGATTTTCTTCGAACAGAAGTCTCTCTACGGCGACAAGGGTGAAATTCCCGACGGCGAGCACGTGGACGAACTCGGCACCGCAAAAGTGGTGCGGGACGGAACCGACGCGGTCATCTACGCCTTGGCCGCCATGGTGCCGCGGTCGATCAAGGCGGCGGAAAGGCTCGAGGCCGACCTCGGCATCAGGGTATCGGTGGTCGATGTCCGGAGCCTGGTGCCGCTGGATACCCGAACCATCTTTTCCGAGTTCAGGAAATCCGGCCGCGCCTTCACCGTCGAGGAAAATCCGCGCCTCTGCGGCTGGGGCGCCGAACTATCGTCCCTGATCACCGAGGAGTGCTTCTGGGATATGGACCTGCCCGTGACCCGGATCACGACGCCGCATATCCCGCTGGCGGCCGCCGACAACCTCGAGGATCGGATGATCCCGTCGGTGGACCGTATCTATGAAACCGTTCGCGCGGGGCTCGACTGACATGGATGTGTTGATGCCCCAACTGGGGGAAACGGTCTCCGAGGGAACCGTCACCATTTGGCACAAACAGGTGGGGGACGAGGTCGAAGCCGACGAATTGCTGCTGGAGATCGGTACGGACAAGGTGGAGATGGAAATCCCCGCACCGGTTTCCGGCGTGGTTGCCGAAATCCGTGTCGAGGCCGGCTCCACGGTCGATGTCGGAACGACGGTCGCCGTCATCGACGACGGCTCCGGTGCGTCGGAGGCGGCTCCCGCTCCCGCCGCCGAGCCGGAACCCGCGGCGGCGCCGGCGCCCGAACCTGCGCCCGCAGCGGCAGCGGCCGGCGCGCCGTCCCGTAATCGCAACATGAAGCTTTCGCCGGCGGTTCGGAAACTGATCGGCGACAACAATCTGGATCCCGCGGCCATCGGCGGGACCGGCCGGAATGGCCGGATTACCCGCGCGGATGTCCTGTCGCACCTGAAGGGATCGCCCGCACCGGCGTTGCCGGCGCCCGCGCCTCTCCAATCCCGCCCGCCCGCGGGGCCCGGCGGCAAGACCGTCATTCCATTCGACTACCGGCGCAGGATGACCGCCGAACACATGGTTCGCTCGAAGGCGACGAGCCCGCACGTCCTGCAGGCGGTCGAGGCGGACTTCTCGAACGTCGACAAGGTCCGCCGGTCGATGAGCGCCGACTGGAGGGCCAAGGAGGGTTTCTCGCTGACCTTCATGCCGTTTATCGCCAAGGCGGTATGCGAGGCCATCCGGGACTACCCCAATATCAATGCGCACATCGAGGATGAGAGCCTCGTGGTCTACGACGCCGTACATCTCGGCGTCGCAATCGACCTCGATTTTCAGGGCTTGGTGGCGCCCGTCGTCAAGCACGCGGACCGGCGATCCGTCCCGGACCTGTCCCGGGCGTTCAACGACCTGGCCCAACGGGCCCGCGGCGACGGTCTCGGTGCCGAAGAAATGTCGGGCGGCACCTACACCATCACCAACAACGGCTCTTTCGGAACGTTGATTACCGCGCCGATCATCAACCAGCCCCAGGTCGCCATCCTGTCGACCGACGCAATCGCCAAGAAGCCGGTCGCCGTCAACGTGGATGGCGAAGACATGATCGCCATCCGGCCGGTCGGCATGTTGGCGCAATCCTTCGACCACCGGGCCATCGATGGCGCCTATTCGGCTTCCTTCCTGAAACGGGTCAGGGAAATCATAGAAGGCCGTGACTGGCGCGCGGCGTTCTGATTTGATCCGGCCGGGTTTGCTCTTCACCGCCGGCGGTGCCGGCCAGGCTTGAGGTGTGTCTGATGAATGACGCGTTAAAAGGACATCGAATCGGGTGGATCGGCGCCGGGCGCATGGGTTTCCCCATGGCAACCCGGCTCATCGAAGCGGGAGCCGACGTCGCGGTCTGGAATCGAACGCGATCCAAGGCGGAACCCTTGGCCGGAAAAGGCGCCGCCATCGTCGA
The DNA here is from genome assembly GCA_022822205.1 of Rhodospirillales bacterium. Classification (GTDB taxonomy): domain Bacteria; phylum Pseudomonadota; class Alphaproteobacteria; order Rhodospirillales; family UBA2165; genus JAJDXO01. The sequence goes on from JAJECC010000038.1 coordinate 29,605, forward strand.
CGGCATTCAGGACCTGGCCGATCGGGACATCGTCTTCACCATGGTCACGGGACCCGAGCAATTCATCGCCGTGACGCTGGGGGACGGCGGCCTGCTCACCGGCGCGACGACACCCAAACTGCTCGTCGACTGCTCCACCATCTCCGAGGAGGCGTCCCGGGAGGTCCGGGAAGTCGCGGACAAGGTCGGCACCGCCATGCTGGACTGCCCGGTGAGCGGCAACAACAAGGCGGTCGAGGCAGGCGCGCTGACGCTGGTCGCGTCCGGCGGCGAGACGGACTACCGGACCGCTTTGCCCTACCTGCAGGCGCTTGGCCGCGGCGTTACCTACGCCGGCGAGGGCACCGGCGCGCGGATCGTCAAGATCTGTCACAACGTCTATCTCGGCGTGATGACCCAGGCGCTCGCCGAGGTGCTGATCATGGCGGAGAAAAACGGCGTCAATCGAAGCGCCACCATGGAGTTTCTGAACAAGGCCTCGGTGGGATCGATGTTTACCCGCTACAAGACCGGGGCGCTGGTGAATCTGGATTTCACCCCGACATTCACCAACCCTCTGCTGTTGAAGGACCTGGACCTGGGCCTATCGGCGGGCCGCAAGCACGCGGTGCCCATGCCGGTTTCGTCTCTCACCCGGGAGATCGTCCAGAACGCCATCGGCCGGGGTCATACGGAGGACGACTTCGCCTCCATCATCCAGGTGCAGGCGGAAAATTCCGGCCACGAGCTGGTGTCGGAGAATCTGGAAAAGCTTCCCGGGATGACCGACGACTAGCCGGAAGTCAGGCCGGCTTGCCGGTCGACTTGCGGAGAATCAGTTCGGGCGTCATCTTGACGGATCGCGGCGGGGTTTCGGGGTCATCGATCTGTTCCAGGAGAATGCGGGCCGCCTCCGCGCCTATATCCAGCAGCGGCGAATGCATGGTCGTCAGCGGCGGATCGAACTTGCTTGAAAACAACATGTCGTCATACCCGACGACCGAGATATCCCTGCCGCAAACCAGCCCCTTGGTTTGAAGTTCGTCGTAGATTCCGATGGCGATCATGTCATTGGCGGCGACGATCGCCGTGAAGTCCCGCCCCGACGCGAGCAGCCGGCTGGCCGCCCGCCGGCCTTCTTCCTCGGTGAACGCGTCGCAGAACTCGACCAGTCCGGCATCGTACTCGAGATTGTTGGCGTTCAGTCCGCGCACGTATCCCTGGTGGCGCTCGAAGCCGGTCGACAGCTCCTGAGGCCCGGCAACGTAGGCAACCCGCCGATGACCGAGCTGCGCCAGATGAGACATGATGGTCTCGCCGCCGGTCACCTCGTCGCTGACCACCGAGGATATGTCGGAATCCGTGGTCTTTCGGACCGCCAGCACCAAGGGTGTCCCTTCGGTGCGGCATTCATCGATCAGCGGGTCGTGACGGCGCGCCGTGGCGATGACGAGGCCATCCACATGACGCTCGCGAAACTTGTCGACGTTCCTGCGTTCGCGCTCGGCGACATTGTCGGTATTGGCGACCATCACGCTGTAGCCCGACGCCTCGAGCACATTGTCGATGCCCTTGATGATGGGCGCGAACGCCGGGTTGGTGAGGTCGGGAACCAGGACGCCGACGGTGAACGACCGATTGGTCCTGAGGCTGTAGGCAAAGGGATTGGGCCGATAGCCCATCCGGTCCGCCGCCTCGGTGATTTGACGGGCAATTTCGCCGGTCACCATGCCGCGGGTCTTGGGATTGAGCGCGCGCGAGACAGTCGATGGATTGACCCCCACTTCCTCGGCGATATCGCGAAGCGTTACCCGGCTTGATGCCATTGATCGTCAGCCCCCGGAAAAACGGCCCATCTATAACGGTTTTCCTTCTATTCGGGAACCTATGGTATATGCTCTGCAATCGTTTGCACAGACTTTGCCGCCCGGCGTGAAAAGGGCGGTCCTTGGAGGAGGAATGGTGTGATGGCCGGAAATCTGAAGGGCTACACGGTTGGTTGGATCGGGACCGGACGCATGGGCTTCGCCATGGCGAAACGCCTGCTGCGGGCGGGCGCGGACGTCTCGGTGTGGAACCGGACCCGTTCCAAGGCGGAACCGCTTGAGGAATTCGGCGCCGCCGTCGTCGACAACCCCTCGGACCTGGCCGACCGGGATATCGTATTCACCATGGTCGCCGGGCCCGAGGACGTGATCAACATGACGATCGGCGACGGCGGCGTCCTGTCGGTCGAGGGCACCGTGCCGAAGCTGCTCATCGACTGTACGAGTATTTCCGAGGAGGCCTCCCGGACCGTCCGCGAGGCGGCCGCCGAACTCGGCTGCAAGATGCTCGATGCGCCGGTGAGCGGCAACGCGAAGGTCGTCACGGCGGGCAAACTGTCCATCGTGGCCTCCGGAGACAGGGATGCCTACGACATCGCCGAGCCGTTTCTCGACGCCCTCGGCCAGGGCGTCACCTATGTCGGCGAGGGCGAACTCGCGCGGATGGTCAAGATCTGCCACAACGTCCTGCTGGGCGTGGTTATCCAATCCCTCGCCGAGATCACCATCCTGGCGGAAAAGGGCGGCGTTCCGCGGCACGCCTTCCTGGATTTCATCAACAGGAGCGTCATGGGCTCCATGTTCTCCCGATACAAGACGCCAGCGCTGGTCAATCTCGACTGGACCCCGACGTTCACGCCGGTCCTGTTGCGCAAGGATCTGGATCTGGGCCTGTCGGCGGCGCGCGAACAGGACGTGCCCATGCCGCTGGCGGCAACGACGCGGGATATCGTTCAGACGCTGATCGGCAACGGATACGTCGAGGAGGATTTCGCCACCCTGCTGGAACTGCAGGCCAAGGCCTCGGGGCTGGAACTCGAGCCCGAGAATATCGACGTACCGACGGGCCTCGAAGACTAGGCGCCTGCTCCTTAATCGATGACCGAGAATACGGGATTATCCTGCCAATCGCTCCGGACCCGCGGCCCCGCGGCTGAGGGCGCGGACACGCTGCCGCATCGGCGCCGAATATTCGAAAGGCCGCGGGCCGTCTGGCCGTGGCAGTAATCGGCAAGCGTCTTGCGTGAACCGAAGGCGCGGGCGTCGACGGCGGGGTGGAAGCGGATTTCCAATATTACCCCCTCGCGCTTAAGGACATTCCACAGGTGCGGCACCAGCGTGTCGTCGCCCACCCAGGCGTAGGCGCGGCGCTCGGCGGCTGTCAGGGGCCGGCCATCCGGGTTGCTAACATAGCTGATCGTGACCGGCTGAACCGCCGCGCGGATTCCCGGGGCAAGATCAAACGGCGCCTGAAACAACGAGCTCTTGAACGGCCGGACGGTATCGCCTTCGGTGCTGGTGCCCTCGGGGAATATGATCACACTCCGGCTGAGCGCAAGTTGGCCCGAGACGGCATCCACATGGCTGGCCGATTTACGCGTCTCGCGGTCAATGAATATGGTCCCTGCCAGCTTGGCCAGATAGCCGATACCCGGCCAGTTCGACACGTCCGCCTTGGCGACGAATATGGCATCCACGCGAGAGGCCAGAGCGGGAATATCCAAATACGAAATGTGATTGGAGGCCACCAGGGTCGAGTCTTCGCGAACCGGCGCCCCGACCAGCGATACCCGGATTCCCGCGATCCGGCAGGCGGCCCGGTGCCATGCCTGCACGACCTTCGGCCTGCGGGCGCCCGCAAGAAAATAAACCGGATGTAAAATGACCGTAACCCCTGCCAAAGCGATGATTCGAACGATCGCGCGGAAGGTGGGGCGCATCAGGCCCGGGTCCTTTCGGGACCGGTTTTCAGAATCCCCGAAGCTATCTTGTCTTCGAACTGATAGTGCTTCGCATATCGCTTGGGGACGTTCTCGGTCTCCACCAATAGACACACGTCCACGGTATTGAATACGTCGTCGATGACCGCGCCGTCGCCGATGACGCCGCCCAAGCGAAGGTAGCCCTTGATCAACGGCGGCATCTCCCGGAGCGCCTGGCGCATGTCCACCTGCTCCTTGGGCATCCGGTCCATCTTGACGTAGCGCTCGTCCAGTGCCCGCGGTCGCCAGTCCGCCGGCGCCGAATGGTAATAATGGAGGTACGACAGAGCGCCGGCCATCTGATCCAGATCGAGCCCGGGAAAGCTGGCACAGCCGAACATGAGGGTGATTCGGTTGTCCATCAAATAGTCCGAGATCCCCTTCCACAGCAGCTGCAGGACGGCGCGATCCCGGAACGCCGGGTCGACGCATGACCGGCCGAGCTCCAGCACCTCTCCCGGAAATTTCTTTAATGGATCCAGGTCGAACTCGGCCGCCGAGTAGAAGCCGCTGGTTTCCACGGCCCGAGACCGCCGCAGCAGCCGGTAGGTGCCGACAATTTCGGGGGGGAATTCCGGGGCCGTTTGACTGACCACAAGGAGATGGTCGCAGAAATCATCGAAACGATCGAAATCGAGTTTCCGCCGCGCCATTTCCTCGGAGGGCGCGGCGCCCATGTTCTCGTAAAATACGCGGTACCTCAGCGCCTGGGCCGCCCGAACATCCTCGGCGGTCTCAGCAAGGCGAACAGTCAAATTGGCCGCAACATCTTGTGTCATTCGTGCCAACAGCCCCCAAATACGACCGGAAGCGCGTTATGTCGCACAACTTCCGAGACACTTTTGTTGCACTCCGGCGAAGGGATTTTGACATTTCCGGCCGCTTTCGGCAAATCGCACCCGGTTGAAGCCCCCGGCACGGCGAGGCGGTTCAAGGGTCCCGTCCCCCGGCATGGTCCGCAAACCGCAAACCATGCGGACAAATGGCCCACCGGCCTGGACATTATTTAACATGTTAAGTAAAGTTTGGGCTCATACCCGATGTGGATGGCGTGGAGGGACGAATGTCGAGTGATCTGGATTGGCTGAAGGGATCGGCGCCGCCGATCATTACCCCCTTCAAGGATGGCGAAGTGGATCTTGACGCCTATGCGGGTCTGGTCGAGTTCCAACTCGGTCATGGGTCTCACTGCATCCTGGTCAACGGAACGACCGCCGAACCGTCGACCATGACCATGGCGGAACGCAACCGGACGGTCGATACCGCGATTGGAATTGCCAAGGGAAAAGTCCCGGTTGTCGCCGCCACCGGGTCCCAGTCCCTGGCCGAAACCAAGGAATTGACCCGTCATGCGGTCGACGCCGGCGCGGACGCGCTGCTGATCGTCACGCCTTACTACATCCGCCCGCCGCAGCGGGGCATCATCGAATACTATTTGGACGTCACAAGAGACTACGACACGCCGTGGATGATCTACCACATTCCCGGCCGTGCGGCGGTGTCGGTCACCCTGGACACGGTCAAGGAACTGAAGGATCGCTCGCCCACCTTCGTCGGCATGAAGCACGCGGTAAACGACCTCGGTTTCGTCACCGAGTGCCTGGACGCCTTCCCCGACTACCGCATCTTCGTCGGCCTCGAGGAACTCAGCTACCCGAAGCTGTGCATCGGCGCCGTCGGCTTGATGAATGCGGTCGGAAACCTGCGGCCCGACCTCTTGTCGCAAATGTGCGAGGCGGCCTGGGCCGGCGACATGAAGACCGGACGGGATCTCCACCAGCGCCTGTTGGAGCTCAATCAGTCGGTGTTTTTCGACACCAATCCCATCCCCATCAAGTACATGATGAAACGTATGGGACTGATGCCCACCAACGAGCACCGGCTGCCGATGATGCCGGCGACGCCGGAGCTGGAGAAGCGATTGGATGGCGTGCTGGAGCGGGCCGGCCTGATCTGAGGCGGCGGGACCGTGAATGGCCCGGTCTTCTAAATTTCGGTTCCGGCGGCTATAAGCCCCTCATCCAATTAATGACCCGGTTGTGAGGGGGCAATCAAATGGACGCCGTGCCGAGAGACTACAACTACGTCAACTGGGTGCCGGACCCGTCGGAGTTCGTGCGCTTCGCCAATGAAGCGCCGAAGGCGACGTCCCGCGCGCCCTCCTTCCCGCTCGAGGACCTGGAGACCGGCGGGACGATCCAAATGAAAGAGTTGTGGAAGGGCGGCATCGCACTGATCGAGTTCGGCTCGTTCACGTGACCGTACTGCGCGATGGCGGGCGAGGAAATGGAAGCTCTCGCCGCCCGCTACGCCGGCCGGGCCGTGCGCTCGGCATTCATCTACACCCGGGAAGCTCACCCCGGCGAAAATTTCGATTTCCATTCCTCCATGGATGACAAGCGGGCGAATGCGCGCGCGTTCAAGGAGCATTCGGACATCAAGCGGCAAATCCTGCTCGACAGCCTCGACGGCGGCGCCCATCGGGCCTACGGCACCGCGCCCAATATGACCTGGATCATCGGACGCGGCGGTTTTGTGTTCTACAAGGCCGCATGGACCGCGGTGAAGGACGTCGAGGAGGCACTGATCAACGCCGTCGACTTCCAGGAGAACCGGATCAAAAACGAGTGGGTGCCGTTCTATTCGGAACGCGCCGCCTGGAGCTACCGCGCCCCCGACAAGTTCAAGGAAGGCCTGGAAAGGGCCGGACCCAAAGCGGTCGGCGACTATGCGGCGCTTGCGGCGAAGCGCAACGCGGCGCAAAAGGCCGACCCGGAGGCCATGCGGATCGTCCCCGGCAACTTCTACAAGCCCGGGGAAGATTGACCCGGCGGGCCCCCACGGGTTCAATGATGGGGCGGTGCCGGTTGCACCGCCCTTTTTTCGGGGACCTCCGGGATGAGCGAAGTCTACGTCGTGGCCTACATCGAGGCCCTCGCCGCCCAATCGGATGCGGCGGCCAACGTCATCCGTCACCACGCGGCGGTGTGCGCGCAGGAGTTGGGCGAGGTACGCTTCGGCGCGCTCAGGAGGCTCGACCATCCCGGCCAATTCGCCCTGTTGGAGACATGGAGCGGCGAAGCCGCCCGTTCGGCCCACATTTCGTCCAGCCACGTCAGCGAATTCCGCAACGGCCTGGAGCCGCTGTTGGCGGCGCCTTACGACGAACGGGTTCATGCTCCGTTGTCGGTCACCGGCTATTCGGGCAAATCCGGTGACTTCACCTACGTCATTACTCATATCGACGTCACCCCGCCCAACACCGGCGAAGGCGCTGCGCTGGTTTCCGCCCACCGCGAGGCGACCCGACGCGAAGACGGCAATATCGGATGTGCCGCATTCAGCCAGTTCGACCGTCCCAATCATATGTCCTTGGTGGAGATCTGGGAAAACACCGGCGCTCGGCACGCCCATGCCGGACGCGATGCGACGGTCGCCTTTCGGCGTGCAATCGCCCCCCTCTCCGGGGCATTATATGACGAGAGAATTTACGAGGCCCTGACATGAGCCAATCGAAACAAACCCATAGGACGGCGACCCATTGGGGCGCCTACGAAGTCGATGTGGAGGACGGCAAGGTCCAGGCCCTGCGGCCGTTCGATCAGGACCCCGACCCCTCGCCCATCGGCGCCGGCATGCCGCAGGCCGTCGAAGACGCGGTCCGGATCTCCCAACCGATGGTGAGAAAGGCGTGGCTCGACAACGGCCCCCTCGACCACAATGGCGGCCGGGGCGACGGGCCATTCGTTGCGGTCTCCTGGGACCGGGCGCTCGACCTGGCCGCGGGAGAGATCGACCGTATCCGCAGGGAACACGGCAATGGCGCCATCTATGCGGGGTCCTACGGCTGGTCGAGCGCCGGCCGGTTCCATCACGCGGTCAGTCAACTCCACCGCTTTATGTCGGCGGCGGGCGGCTACGTGGCGAGCAGGGAAACCTACAGCCTCGCGGCCGCCGAGGTCATCCTGCCGCACATCGTCGGGATGGGCGCCTTCGAGCAAATGGACACCAACACGCCGATGAAGATGTTGGCCGAAAATACCGAGTTGTTCGTCTGCTTCGGCGGCATCCCGCTCAAGAATACCCAGGTCGAAGGCGGCGGCATGGGCCGGCATCACATGCCGGAAGCGCTCAGGCTGTGCGCCGGGCGGGGCGTCAAATTCGTCAACATCTCGCCGATCCGCAGCGATCTCGACGACATGGTCAATGCCGAATGGCACCATCCCCGGCCGAATACGGATGTGGCGATCATGTTGGGCATGGCCCATGTGCTCTACACGGAGGGGCTGCACGACCAGGCGTTCCTCGACAAATACTGCGCCGGGTTCGACAAATTCGCCCCCTACCTTACCGGCGAGAGCGACGGAAAACCCAAGACGCCCGAATGGGCCGCCGGCATCAGCGGCATGGAGGCGGACGCCATCGCCTCGCTGGCGCGGGAAATGGCCGCCAAGGTGACGCAGTTGAACCTGAGCTGGTCCTGCCAACGCAGCGATCACGGTGAACAGGCCTTCTGGATGGCGATGACGCTCGCCGGCATGCTGGGCCAGATCGGAACCCCCGGCGGCGGCGTCGGGTTCGGATACGGCGCGGTCAATTTGATCGGCCGCCAGCGGACCATTATCGCCAAACCGACCTTCCCGCTGCTGCCGAACGAGGTGCGGGACTTCATCCCCGTCGCCCGGATCTCCGATATGCTGCTCAACCCGGGCGGCGCCTACCATTACAACGGCATGGACCGCGTCTATCCGGACATTCGGATGGTCTATTGGTGCGGCGGCAACCCGTTCCACCATCACCAGGACCTCAACCGGCTGGTCCGGGCCTGGCAGAAACCGGAAACCATCATCGTCCATGAACCGTGGTGGAACGCCAACGCGCGGCACGCGGACATCATCTTCCCGGCTGCCATTATGCTGGAACGCAACGACATCGGCGTCTCGCGAACCGACAGCTACATGTTCGCCATGCAGAAAGCGATCGAACCCTTTGGCGACTCGCGGCCCGATTACCGGACATTCTCGGGTCTTGCCGAGCGCCTGGGCTGCGGCGAGGAATTTACCGAGGGCCGGAGCGAGCAGGAATGGATCGAGCACATCTATGACCGGTTCCGCCAGGCCGCCAGCGAAAGCGGCGTCGAGACGCCTTCCTTCGAGGAGTTTTGGGCGGCCGGGCACGTCCGGCTGCCCGAGTCCGAGCCGCAGCCGTATATGGGTGCTTTCCGGGCGGATCCGGAAGGATCGCCGCTGCACACGCCGACCGGCAGGATCGAGATATTCTCCGAGACCGTCGACAGCTTCGGCTACGACGACTGTCCGGGCCATCCGGTATGGCAGGAACCCGTGGAATGGCTGGGCGGCGCGCTCACCGGCACCTACCCGCTGCACCTGATCAGCAACCAGCCGCACACGCGGCTGCACAGCCAGTTCGACAACGGCGGTTACTCCAAGGGCAACAAGATGAAGGGACGCGAGCCCATGCATATCAGCCCGGAAGATGCCGCGGCGCGCGGCATCGAGACCGGCGATATCGTCCGGCTCTACAACGACCGGGGAAGCTGCCTCGCGGGCGCCGTCGTCACCGACGAAATCCGCGCCGGCGTCGTGCGCCTGCCCACCGGCGCGTGGTTCGATCCCGTGGAACCCGGCGTGCCCGGAAGCCTGGACGTCCACGGCAATCCCAACGTCCTGACCCCCGACAAGGGGACATCCAAGCTGGCCCAGGGACCGTCGGCCATGTCGGCGTTGGTCGAGGTGGAGAAATTCGAGGGAGACGTTCCGCCGATCCGGGCCTTCACACCGCCGGAGATCGTTCAGGACTCCGTGTAATCCGGCTGGCGCGTCACCGCGTACCTGCCTAAGTGAGACGCACGCGACGGGATCGGTTGGCCCCGGCGTTTCGCTTATGAAGTCCGGGAACTCATGACCAGGGAGCAGATGTCATGAAACGCAGCCTTCTCGCCGCCGCCGTTCTCGCCTTTGCGATTTCCCCCGCCGCCGCACAAGTCTTCAAGACCGAGCTGCACGACGTCACCGTGGAGACCGTTGCCGCCGGCTTCGCTCACCCCTGGGGCCTGGCCTTCCTGCCGGACCGTTCCATGCTGGTCACGGAACGGGATGGCGGCCTCAACCGGGTCGGCCCCGACGGAAAAACCACCAAGGTCGCCGGCGTTCCGAAGGTATGGGCCGGCGGCCAGGGCGGGCTGCTGGACGTGGTCGCCGATCCCGACTTTGCCAACAACCGAACCATCTTCCTGAGCTATTCCGAGCCCTCCGCCGATGGCGACGATGCAGGCACGGCGGTCGCCCGCGCGCGAATCGTCCTCAGCCAGACCCCGCGGCTCCAAAAGGTCCGGGTCATTTTTTCCATGAAGCGGAAAAGCGGCGGCGGACGGCACTTCGGCTCGCGCATCGTGATTTCGCCGGACAGGAAGCTGTTCATCACCACGGGCGATCGCGGCGAGAGGGAACGCGCCCAGGACCCCATGGATCACGCCGGCAAGGTGCTGCGGATCAATCGGGATGGGTCGATCCCGGCCGACAATCCCTTCGCCGACGGCGCCAAGGGCCTGCCGGAAATTTGGTCCATCGGCCACCGCAATGCGCAAGGCGCCATCTGGAATCCGCGGACACGGTCCCTCTGGACGGTTGCCCACGGCGCCCGGGGCGGCGACGAAATCAACCGCCCCGAAGCCGGAAAGAATTACGGTTGGCCGGTCATTTCCTATGGCAAGCATTACTGGGGCGGCTCCATCGGCGAAGGCACCGCCAAGCCGGGCATGGAACAGCCGGTCTATTTCTGGGATCCGTCCATCGCGCCGTCCGGCATGGCGTTCTACACCGGTGATGCGTTCCCCCGCTGGAAGGGCAACATCTTTGTCGGCGCCCTCAAGTTCCAGCTATTGGCCCGCCTGGAGGTCAAGAACGGCAAGGTGGTCAGGGAGGAGCGCTTGTTTGGCCGTGAGTTCGGGCGAATCCGGGATGTCCGGCAGGGACCGGACGGCTTCCTCTACCTGCTTACCGATGAGAGGAACGGCAAGCTGCTCCGGATAAGGCCGTCGTAACGTATTGAGCGGGCGGCTTTTCCGGGCCACACTTGGTCCCGATGAGCCCGCTCGACCAATCCCCCAACATGCTCCCGCCGGTGCGGCAACTTCCGCCGTTTCGGCTCTTCCGGCCAACCACGCCCGCCGAAGCCGTCGGGATTCTGGGGTCCGAGGAAACGCCGCCCATCTGCTACGCAGGCGGCACCGACCTGTGCCTGTCGGTTCACGAGGGCCGTTCCGTTTCGTCGCTCCTGAGTCTCAATACCCTCGACGGATTGCGCGGCGCCGAGGCCCGGAACGGGACGTTGGCAATCGGCGCCCTTGCGACCTTGGACGAATTGAGCACCCATGATCAAGTGACGGCGATCCCCGGATTGGCCGAGGCGTTGGGCGCCATCGCCAATGTCCGCATCCGGTTCCGGGCGACCATCGGCGGCAACGTCATGGCCCGGCGGACGGCTTACGAAGTACCGATCCTGCTGGCCGCTCTGGATGCCCGGCTGGTCTTCGAGTCTTCGGTTGGCCGGCGGGAGCTGAGGGCGGCGGATATCTGGACGGCTGGGGATTTGGGTCGCTCGCTGCTGACCGAAATTGAAATCCCGCTGACCGAAGGTCTGGCGCTCGACTACGACCGGACTCTCCGGCCGTGGATGACCCAGGCCGCCGCGACGGGCGGGATCGAACGGGTCGCGGTGGGCACCCGGTTCCTCCGGCCGGCGCTGCTGTCCGGCGATCCGGGCGAGTCGGCCGAGAGCCGGTTTTCCGGCCTTCCCGGAGAATTCAACGACGTGCTGCTGACCCGCGGCTATGTGACCGGAACGGGCGCGGCACTGCTGAAACGGCAGCGGGCCCGGCTGGCGAAGGGATAATTCGTGAGCGATACCGTCTCCATCTCCTGCTCCGTCAACGGTGAGCCCGTTGCGGCCGAGGTGCCGACCTCGACCACCCTGGCCGACTTCATCCGCGAGGCCTGCGGGCTGACCGGCACCAAGATCGCCTGCGGCCATGCGGTCTGCGGCGCCTGCACGGTCCACCTCGACGGCGTCCCGGTAGCGTCGTGTTCGGCCTATGCCTTCGAGGCCGACGGATCGGAAATCCGGACGGTTGAGGGCCTGGAGGATGCCGATGGTGAACTCGATCCCGTGCAGGCGGCCTTCGCCGATCTCAGTGCGTTCCAGTGCGGCTACTGCACGTCGGGAATGATCATGCTGACCCGGGCGCTGCTGGACCGGGACCCCAACCCCTCCGGCGAGACCATCCGAAAGTGGCTGAACTCCAACATCTGCCGCTGCACCGGCTATGAGCTGATCGTCGAAGCGGTTGCCAGGGCCGCGGAGGCCGCGAACGCGGGACCGATGCGATGAACGAAAGCGCGCGCCTCGAAGTTGTCGGTCGGCCGGCGCGGCGCAAGGACGCGCGGGACAAGGTGCGCGGCAAGGCCGGCTACACGACCGACATATCGCTGCCCGGCATGCTGCACGCCAAGGCGCTGCGGAGCGCGATCGCCCATGCCCGGCTTGTCGGCATAGATGCCTCGGCCGCCCGCGGGCTGCCCGGCGTTCATGCCGTTCTGACCCGCGACGGGATCGGCGAGGACATCGCGCCGACCTACGGCTATTTCATCAAGGATCAGCCCATCGTCGCGTTGGACAAGGTGCGGTACGAGGGCGACATTGTGGCGGCGGTCGCCGCCGAAACCGAGGCCATCGCCGATGCGGCGCTGCGCTTGATCGAGGTCGAGTACGAAGAACTTCCGCCGGCCGCCTCGATCGAAGACGCCCTCTCCGACGGCGCGGCCGAACTGTTCGAAGAGGCGCCCATGGGGATCGTCCCCGCCTATGGCGCCGGCGCCTCGGCCGAGCTTCGCCCCCGGCCCAACGTCTGCTACCGGTTCAACTACGAGACCGGTTCGCCGGACGTCTTCGAGACCTGCGACCATGTTTTCGAAGACACCTTTCACTTCTCCCGCATGCAGCATTTCCACCTGGAACCCTTCGCCGCGGTCGCCCAATGGCTGGACGGCGACAGGATCGAAGTGTCGACCAGCTGTCAGAACCCCTTCGCGCTCCGCAAGGAACTGGGCCGGGTGTTCAAGCTGCCCGAGAACAATATCAGCGTCCGCGTCCCTTTTGTGGGCGGCGGCTATGGCTCGAAAAACAACTGCAAAGCGGAACCCATCGCCATACTGCTCGCGCGGATGACCGGCCGGCCGGTCCGGTTCGCCCTCACCCATGACGAGAACTTTCTCACCAACACCCAGCACGCGGCGATCCTGAAACTGAAGACCGGGGTGATGAACGACGGCACGCTGGTTGCCCGCGACAGCGAGATTTTCCTGGATTCCGGCGCCTACTCCGATGCAAGCCCGCTGGTCGCCGAGAAAGCCGGCTACCGGATTCCCGGGCCCTACCGCTACCGGCACATCAGGACGTCCTGCGACTGCGTCATGACCAATACGGCGCCCGCCGGACCGTTCCGGGGCTTCGGCGGCACCCAGACAAGCTGGGCGTGCGAATCCCAGATGGATATGATCGCCGACCGCCTGGGAATGGATCCGCTTGAATTTCGCCTGAAGAACCTGATCGATCTCGGCGAGCCGTTCGTGCCCGGCGAAAGCGGCATGGACAGCGACCTCCGCGAGGGACTGGAATTGGTCGCCCGCGAAATCGGCTACCGCAAGCGCAAAAAAAATCCCGTCCCCAACCGGGGGGTCGGCCTGGCGCTCGGCTTCAAGGACGGCGGCGGGGTGAACAAGCCGGCGCAGGCCCGCATCAAGGTGTCCACTTTCGGCGATATATTCCTTCATTGCGGCACGGTGGAGATCGGCCAGGGCGCTCATTCCGCGCTCTCCGCCGTCGTCGCCGAAATATTGGGCGCGCCGGCGGGACGGGTCCGTTACATGCCGATCGATACCGACCACACGCCATACGACCAGGGCACGAATGCCAGTTCGGCCATTTCGGTCATGGGTCAGGCCGTGGAAAGGGCCGCCCGGTCGCTCAGAGCGCAAGTGCTGGATTTCGCCGCCGACCGCCTGGGCGCGGAGCCGCAAGACCTCGACCTCGAGGACTGGCACATTCGCAAGGGCAATGAAGCCCTGCCGCTGGCGCCGATGATCATGGGATATTTCGGCGGCACGGGCTGGGAATTTGCCGCCGACGGCTTCCACAAGGCGGAGACCGACCATTCCGCGCCCCTGGAGACGCAATGCGTCTTCTGGGAATTGGGCTGGGGGGCCGCGGACATCGAGGTGGACCCCGACACCGGTCTCATCACCGTCCATAAGCTGGTGGTTTCGGGAGACGCCGGCCAAGCCATCAACCCCCTCGTCTGCCGGGGACAGGACGAAGGCGCCGCGGTCATGGGGCTGGGTCAGGCCTTGTTCGAGGAAATGGTCTACGACGGAACGCAGCTCATGAACGGCAACGCGCTCGCCTACCGCGTGCCCATGGCCCAGGACCTGCCCGCGGAATTCGTCTCCATCACCCAGGAGCAAGGGCACGGGCCCGGTCCCTTCGGCGCCAAGGGAATGGGTGAAGGCGGCATGCTGCCGGTCGCGCCGGCCATCGCCAATGCGTTGTTCGACGCGACGGGGGTGCGGGTGGCCGCCCTGCCGCTATCCCCGCCACGGGTAAAGGCGGCGCTGGAGAAAGGATTCTAAGTGGCCTTGGGCGGCGGCGGACCGCCGAAAGGCTTTTTGAACGGTCCCACCGACAGCATATCCACTTCGACCACGGCCGGGCCATCGACCGCGATGGCTTCCGCGGCTGCGTCGGCAAAGGAGCCGGTGTCCTTTACCAGCCGGTGGGGCAGACCGATGCCGGCGCAAAGGGCCGCAAAATCCGGGTTCCGCATGTCCGCGAAATAATGCCGGCCGCCGAACTTGGCGTCCTGGATGTTCTTGATCACCCCGTAACCGCCGTCGTTCATCAGAATAATGGCGATATCCGCGTTCTCCTGAACGGCGGTCGCCAATTCGCTGACGCACAGCATTAGGCCGCCGTCGCCGGTGAGCAGTACCGGTTTTCGGCCGGGCGCCGCCACCGCCGCGCCGACCCCCATGGGAACCCCCTGTCCGATTCCGCCGCCCAGCGCATGAACGCCGTCGTGGGGACCATGAATTCGAAACAGCCGGTTTCCCCAGGTGCTGTTGGACAGCGTAATGTCCCGCACCCAGGGCGCATTTGCCGGCGTTACGCTCCGCAATGCGGCGCAAATGTCCGCATATGGTCCCAATTCGTCCCGTGTCCGCTCTTCGGCCGCCGCTCTGGCCCCGGCAAGGTCCCGTGCATAGGAGTTGTCGATCTTCGGCCCGCCGGCAAGCCGCTCCGCGAGACCTTCCAGCACAAGGGCGGTGTCGGCGCAGATAAACTGCGAACTCTTGAAACACCGGTTCCTGGACGCCGGGTCGGCGTCTATCTGTACCAATGTCTTCGGGAACGGAAGCCTGTAGTTGCGGGTCTCGTTGCCGCGAAGGCGCGAGCCCGCCACAACGACAGCATCCAAGGTCTCATAGAAGGCTTCGGATTCGGGCGTCATGTTGAATGCGCCGAGGCTCAACGGGTGATCCTCGCCGACGATCCCCCGGCCGTTCACCGAGGTCGCCACGCCGACGCCCTTGTCCACCAGCCTGGCGACCGCGTCACCGGCGTGACGGGCGCCGCCGCCGAGCCACAGCAGCGGCCGCCTGGCCTCCCGCAAGGTTGCCGCCAGCTCATCCAGGTCCGCCGGGTCCGGCCGGATCACCGGCACCTCGAGAGGCGAAACGTCATCGGGAATATCCACGGCGGCCGCCTGGACATCCGCCGGAATCTCCACGCTCACCGGCCCGTTGGGGGCCGTCAGCGCCATTTGCGCCGCGATGCGGAGCACGTCCAGCGCCTCCTCCGGCCTGGAAATGCGGAACGCGGCCTTCGAGACGGCTTCCAGCATCTTCAACTGCGCCTTGGCCTCGTGAATGTAGGCCATGCCCTTGTCGAGGTATGGCGTGTCGATCTGACCGGTAATGTGCAGCAGCGGCGTTCCGGCGGTCTCCGCCTCGACCAGCGCGCCGGCGCCGTTGCCGGCCCCCGTGCCGGTGCTGGTGAAACAGACGCCCAGGCGATTGCCGACCCGCGCATAGGCGTCCGCCATGTTGACCGCGCCCGCCTCGCCCCGGCTTGGGACGAACCGGATTTTTCCGGCCCGGCCGATCGCATCCAGGATCGGCATGTTGTGGATGCTGATGACGCCGAAGGCGGCGCCGACGCCGCCGGCGTGGAGAAATGCCGCGACGAGGTCGCCGACGGTTTGTTGTTGATCAGACAAAGCGGGATACTCCTCCGGCGACTTCCATCTGCACGCCGGTAATGTACGAGGCCCGGCTGGACGCCAGGAACAGAACGGCGGCGGCGGCTTCCTCGGGCCTGCCGAACCGGGCCAGCGGGATGCCCCGGTCCCTTGCCAGGCCCTCGACCCATTCGTCCATGGAGACACCCTCGGGCGCGCGCGTCTTGAAGCGGTCTTCCCACTGGCCGGTGACGATGGTCCCGACCAGGATGGAATTCACCCGAATTCCCTTTGGCGCGAATTCGGTGCTGAGGGATTTCACCAGGTTCAGAATACCGGCCCGGGCCGAGGAGGTGGCCACAAGGTGCGGCTCCGGCTGACGGGCGAGAAGCGAATTCACCATGACGACGGCGCCTGCCTCGGATGCTTCGAGATCGGGCAAAAACGCCCGGATCGGATTGATGACGCTGAAGTATTTGAGCTCCAGTTCCGCCCGCCAATCGTCGTCCGTGGCTTCGGCGAAGGTCGCCCAGCGGGCCTGGCCGGCATTGTTGATCAAGACATCCGCCTTGCCCAGGGTCCGGGCGACGGAGTCGCGAAACCCGGCGACCGCGTCCTTGTCCAGCACGTCGCAAGGCTCGGCGTGGACCCGGTCTCCGTGGACCGCCCTGAGCGACTCCAGCGCCTCGTTCAACCGGGCTTCGTCGCGGGCGAAAAAAGCCACCTTCGCCCCTTCGTCGAGCAGCGCGCCGACGGTGGCGAGGCCGATCCCCGAAGAGCCCCCGGTCACCACCGCGACCTTGTCGGCAAGTCCCAAATCCATGTCTAGTCGAGTCCCTTCAGGAAAGATTGAACCGCATCGTTGAAAACCTCCGGCCCCTCCACATAACAGGCATGACCGAGCCCGGCGAGGCCGACATATCGCGCACCCTCGATCCCGGCGGCCACCAGCCTACTGCCCTTGTCGGGCGTGATCACGTCTTCATCCCCGCAGAGCACGAGAGTCGGACACCGAACGCCCGGCGTGTCGATGAAGATATCGGATCGCGCCAGCATATGTGTTGCCGCCTCGTAACCCGCTGGCGTAACCTCGGCCATGGTTTCCTCGATGCGGACCCTGAGTTCCGGGCCGGCCCGTCCGGTCAGGAGCCGCGGCGAGCGTTTCTCCGCAAGACCCTTGGGGCCCAGTTCCCGAATGTCCGTCAGCCGGTCCCGGATGGTATCCGGGTAGTCGGCCTCGGTGGTGCTTCCATAGCCGAGCGCGCA
The DNA here is from genome assembly GCA_022822205.1 of Rhodospirillales bacterium. Classification (GTDB taxonomy): domain Bacteria; phylum Pseudomonadota; class Alphaproteobacteria; order Rhodospirillales; family UBA2165; genus JAJDXO01. The sequence goes on from JAJECC010000038.1 coordinate 46,971, forward strand.
ACTGGCAAGGACCAGGCGGTCCAGTTTGCCGGGATAGCGCGCGGCGAAGGAAGCCGCCATCAGGGCGCCGAGGGAATGACCGATGAGAGAGCAGGACGTTATGCCCAGAGCCACCAGGAAGTCGTCAAGCGCGTCGGCATAGTCGTCCGCCGCCGGTGCCGGGGCGGGCAGCGGCGAAGAACCGCCATAACCGGGCGCGTCCCAGGCAATCACCCGATGACGCGCCGAAAGTGCGGCGAATTGACCGGACCAGCCGGACCCGTTGGACCCTATGCCGTGCAGCAGCAGGACGGCGCCGCCACGGCCCCTGTCGTAGTAAGAGATTTCGAGCCCGCCGGCATCGGTGGTCTTGGGCGGCGGCATGTCCACGAAGATCGTCACGGCGCGGGTCGCTTACATCTTTTGCCGGCGGGTGGCCGCGTCTATGCCGCCGGCGACCGCCCACTCGGCGAAATTCTCCGGCGTCCGGGCGCAGTCACGGGGCTTCCATCTTTCGGTGACGTAATCGACGTCGGAGTAGTATTCGATCAGCCCGCCGCACGGATTTTCCACGTACCAGAAGTAGGCCGACGAAATGGGATGCCGTCCGGGTCCGATGGCGGTCTTCCAGCCTTTCCTCGCGATATGGAGACCGCCGCCGAAAATCTCATGGAGATCACGCACCTCGAACGCCACATGATTGAGGCTGGCGCTGCCGTCCTTCGTCTCGAGCAGAAAGAGATTGTGGTGCTCACCTTCCGGCTTGCAGCGGAGAAACACCGCATCTCCCGGATACCGGTCGGACAGGTGAAACCCCAGCACGTCCCGGTAGAAGCGCTCCGCCGGTTCGAGGGCGGGGACATTGAAGACCGCGTGGCCCAGCGAGACCGGCCGGGCCCGGTCATAGAACGTGCTCGCCCTGTCGATTCGCGCCCGGTCGCCGACCATGTTCATCGGCGTGCCGCGCACCTTGACTCTGCGTTTCCTGCTCAGGCGAAAGCCGAGCCCCAGGCCCGCCGGGTCCGTGCACCGCAGGGTCCCGGCCTTCTCGGTAAATTCGACGCCATTGGCCGCCAATGACCGCCGCAGGCGATTGAGTTCGGCCCTGGAGGAAACGCCCCAGATAACCTCACGGGCCGTGGCGCCCCGGCAAATGGCCTTGGGCAACGATTTATCGCCGCGCGGTTTGATGATCACCTGGCTGCCGTCCAGGGTCTCGTAGGCGGCGGCTGTTTCACTTGCGCGCAGCCGTTTCAGACCCCAGTCGGCAAGGAACCGCCGGCATTTGTCCATGTTGGTGACGCCGTAGGTGACGGCATCTATTCCGGTGATGGCCACTGATTTGTTCTCCAAATATTCAGATAACGGTCGTCGCCGCCATGTTGGCCAATCCGCGGGCAACGCTGAGGGCGGTCAACATGGATGTCTTCAGGTTTTCGGGGATCGGATTGCCCTTGAGTTCGATCCTGAACGAACCGGCGACGCCTTCCGCCTCGATTTCATGGATGTTGCAGTCGGTGGTCGGATCGGCGCACAGCTCGACCTGCGTATCGTCGAACCCGATGCCGGCCAGCGCAACCGTTGCCGCCACATTGGCGTTCTTTGGATACAGCCGCGCCGCGTCCCGGGCGTCGCCCTGATAGAAGGTCGTCGCCGAACTGAGATTGCCGAGGTCGCATAACGATTCCGCGGGCGTTCCCATCCAGGCCGCCGGCGGTTTGCGGGACCGGTAGGTGACGCTGGTCAGACCCGCGATCCGCGCGGCCGAAAGCGCGTCGACGGCCCCGATGGCGCCCGAGGGCAGAATCAGGTGCGCACCTCCCTCCCGGGCGGCGCGCACCAGACGCTCGTGGCGATCCCGGTCGGAAAGCGAGCCGATCGACACCACCATCAGATCGATGCCCGCCCGGAGGATGGCTCCACCGTAATCGTCGACCGCCGTGTGCCCCGCGCATTCCGCAACGATGGTGGGCCGGGCGGCGACAAAGGAGTCCAGGGTTTCATAAAGCTGCACCCCGTCGCCCAATGCCTGGCGGGCGGCGTCACAGCGCCCCGGCCGCACCAGCACGCCGGTAACGCCGATACCGCGCCCCGCGACCCGCGGCAGCTCGGCAAGCACCTTGCGAACGATGCCGCCGTAGCCGATCAGTCCGACCCGGACTTCCTTCATGGACTCCCCTCGTTCCCCTTGGCGCCCGGTTAGCGCTTGAGCTTCGAGACCGGGTGATCGTCGGGATAGGTGGGCGTGGCCGGTATCTTGGCGCCCAGCATGACGCACATCAGCGCCTCTTCCTGGCCCTCATTGACCAGACCGCGGTAGAGGCCCGCCGGAACGGAGATCAGATCCCGTTCGCCGAGGTGGGTCTCCCATTGTTCCGACTTGTCTTCGGTGTGGAACATCAGCTTGATCTTGCTGCCCTTGAGGATGAAGAACACCTCCTCCACATCCCGGTGAATGTGAAGAGGCCCTTCACAGCCCGCGGGCAGCACCATGGTCGAGAAGGTGAAATGCTCCGCCGGCACGGTGTTTTCGTCATCTTCGATCCCGGTTCCGCCCGTGCCCACATAGCGCATCTGAGAGCGCCGGTACTTGGGATCATAGTCGGCTTGGAACTTGAGCGCGTCCCAATCGAGGGTGCGGGTCGCGTAACGGGCGATCCGCGTGGTCAGCCATTCTTCCAGGCTCGCCCCCACGGGACGGGGGACCGACACATCGTCGGTCATCACTTCGGTCGCGTCAGGCATCGTTCTTGTCTCCTCCGGAAAAGTGCGTTCGCTAGTTCAGGACGTATCCGCCGTTTACCGGCAGGCATTGGCCGGTTATGAAGCTGGCGCCGTCGGACAGCAGGAACAGAACCGCGCCGGTCACATCGTCCGGGTGCTGCGGCCGGTTCATCGCCCGTCCGTCGATGTAGTTCCGTTTCCGCTCGTCCGGCACATACTCGGTGGCCTCGACCAGCGTGAGCCCGGGCGCCACCGAGTTGACCGCGATCCCCTTGCCGCCCAGCTCCCGGGCCATGGAACGGGTCATCGAGATGACCGCGCCCTTCGACGCCACATAGTGCATCAGGGCCGGCGCGCCCCAGAGCGCCGTGTCCGACGCGATGTTGACGATTTTGCCGCCGCCCGCCGCTTCCAGATGGGGCACCGCGGCGCGGCTCATCAGCCAGGTCCCGCGAACGTTGACGGTCATGACGCGGTCCCATGTTTCGATGTCGATCTCGGTCATCGACGGTCCGCCGATTCCCGTCGCGACGGCGCCGCAATTGACCAGACCGTCCAGCCCGCCCAGCGCCGATACGGCGTCTTCCATGCAACGGATCACCGAATTCGGATCGGCAAGGTCGAGCGTCGAGAAATTGGCACCGGGCAGTTCCGATGCCGCCGCCCGCCCCTGGTCCTCCAGAATATCGGCAATCGCCAAATGGGCGCCGGCCCCATGGGCGGCCTCCGCGAAGGCCCGGCCAAGGCCCCGCGCACCGCCCGTGATCAGGATGCGTTTGTCCGAAAGATCGACGATCGCCGTCATTGCCGTTCATGTTCCGCCATGGGTTGCGGGAGCCCGGGGGGGGCGTCCCCTCAATTGGTATCGGCCGCGAGCCGGCTCATCTCCTGTTTGAACGAATCCTCGGTCCACGCAGCGCCGCCCGGCGGCGGAACAGTGGATTCGTTCAGCTTGGCGACGATCTCCGGGAGCTCGTGATGTCCCGCGGCAAAAATGTCCTCGAGGGTATCGGCGAGCGATTCCTCATAGTCGGTGGGAACCCGGCTGCGCGTCTGATGTACGACGTTTTGCGAGCTGTCGACGGGCAGAACCGTGCCTTCGTCGCCCTTGTTGCGCCGCTTGGCGGCGAGCCATGGATTGAATGCGTCGGACATGATCCCCTCCCTACTCGGCCGCCTGGGCGTGCGCGTCCGCCAGTTCCTTGACCTGGGCCTCGGCGGCGCGGTGCAAAATCTGCCGGAGGCGGGTCACGCCGCCGTCGTGCTGATAAAGGTTTTCGTGTTCCCGCGCGTCATCGGACATCGCTTCGAGGACGACGCGGTCCTGCTCCAACACATCCCAGTGGCGTTTCTCGAACCGCATCCGGTAGAGGAAGTGCCACATATCCCGAAGCCACCCGGACACCTCGCGGGTCCGCCAGAAAAATACCTGGGTGTGGGCCTCGTCCACGGGCGTCGCAAACCCGATGATGCCGAAATGGCCGCCCGGGCCCGACTTGGGGGGATACGGGATGGTCAGCCGGAACCAGTCGGCGCCGGATTGGCCGAATTCGACCCAGTCGAAGTTGACCCCCGTCTGGCCTTCCTTTTCGAAAACATAGCCCTGGTCCGTGTTGCGGGCGGTAAACTTGGCGATCTCGGCGCCTTCCGACATGGAGTGGGATTCCCGGTGCAGGTAGGCGCCGTGCATGGGATCCATGACGTTTTCGATGGCGTAGCGATAGTTGGTGTTCCAGGTTGCCGTGCAGAGAATGGCCCCGTGTTTGTCTTCGTCGGTCAGTTCTTCCGGAAGCTCGAGATCACAGGGCTCCGGGTGCGCCGCATCGCCGAAATAGAGAAAGATGCCGCCCCGGATTTCCTTGACCGCATAGGCCCGGTTCAGTTTCCGGCCCTTCATGGCGCAATCGGGCAGCGCGGGCACCTCGAGAACGGTGCCGTCGGTTCCTATCTGCACGCCGTGGTACCAGCATTGCAGCCGGTCGCCGAAGTTCCAGCCCAGAGACAGCCGGGCGCCACGGTGGGGGCATCGGTCCTCGACCGCATGCACGTCGCCGTTCTGGCCGCGCCAGAGGGCGATTCGCTCACCGAGGCGGGTGACGCCGATCGGTGCTTCCCGGACCATCCAACTCGGGGCCACGGGGTACCAAAGATTTCTTAGGCCGCTGTTGACCAGCGCCTCGGCACTGATCGGCCCATCCTGAAATGCGGTAGAGGTCGACATTGTTTTCCCATCCACTGTTGTTTCGGATTGCGGCGGGGCATCGTTTGTTCACCGCGGCGTGCCGCCGCGTCCGGGCGCAGGAAGCGCCAATCTTCTTATGCTGCCCGGCGTTCGCCGCCTCCCCGATTGCGACGATATTAAGAATGTTTGTCATAAAAGGCTTATGAAAAAAAGGGCCCTGAATATTCCCAATCGTTATATTATGTGCCCTGATTCCCGCGACGGCCGGCTCAACCCCGGTCCAACCCCTTGATCTGAGGGCAAGAAGCTGAGAGTTTGACGGCGGTTCATTCGAACCGAATTGTTTAAACCGGATTTGATATAACGGAATTGAATATCGGCGGCGGATAAATTCATATGCCTTTTATGGCAATGATTCCTAAAATCTGCCGCGTCTCATCAATGCCAACATCAACACATGACCTCGGGATAGGGAGGAAACCCACCATGAAGAAAACACTTATTGCGACGACCGCCGCCATCGCCATGGGGGCGACGGTATTTACGGCGCCGGTAGCCAACGCAGCCGAAATGACGTTTAAGCTCGTCACCATGCTGCCGCTTTCGACGCCGATCGGGAGGACTTTCGACGGCTTCATGAAACGCCTGAACGCGGAGATGAAGGGCGAGCTGCAAATCGATCACCGCGGCGGTCCGGAAGTTATCGGGCAGTTCAAGCAACCCAACGCCGTGCGCCTGGGCTCGGTCGACATGACCCTCACCAGCCCCAGCTACGCCAACGGCATCCTGAACGTTTCCGGCACCGCCAACTACTCCAACAAGCAGTACGCGGAGATCAAGGCGACCGGCTATCACGACTACATGACCGAGCTGCACAAGGCCAAGGGCCTGGTCTATATCGGCGAGCTGCCGGTCTCTCAGCTTCGGTTCCACATCTTCCTGAAGAATCCGATCTCCAAGCTCGAAGATCTCAAGGGTATGAAAATTCGCGTCTTCCCGGCGATCCGCCCGGCGATGGCTGCCCTCGGCGCCAACCCGGTGGTGCTGCCGATGCCCACGATCTACACCTCCATGGAGCGGGGCGTGGTGCAGGGCTTCGTCACCGGCGTATCGGGTGTCGCCGAGCAGTACAAGGGCGTCGTCGGCGCCTATGTGGAGCCCGGTTTCTACCGCGCCACCTTCCACTTCCTGGCCAATCCGAAATCCTGGGCCAAGGTTCCCGCGGCAACCCAGGCCAAGGTAATCAACTTCGTGCGTACCGCCGATGCGGCCACCTACGAAGCCAGCTGGAACGCCAGCCTGAAGGCAGGGTATGAGACGATTAAGAAGGAGGGCATCAAAAAGGTCGAGTTCACCGGCGCGGAACGTGAGAAGTTCCTGCAGCTGGTGAATCAGGCGCCGTGGACCGACATCAAGAAGAAGGCGCCCAAGGAGGCCGAAAAGCTTCAAATGATGCTGATGAAATAGCCCCGGCTATTTCCATCATTCTCGGGTAGCATGGACCCGGCCGGTAGCGGCATGCCGTTTCCGGCCGGGCGGCTATTTGCCTCCCTGCATTCGAGGGGCGTCGGACGAGCAGATGCAAGAAGTGCTGACAACGTTGGCCAGATGGTTCGACTGGTTCAACCGCGGGCTCGCGTTTATTGCCTGTGCGCTTCTTGTCGCTCTCACCGCCGCCATCTGCGTCGAGATCGTCAGCCGGTCATTCCTCGACATTTCCAATTTGTGGCTGGTTGAACTCAGCGAAATCACGCTGCTCTACATAACGTTCCTCGCGGCCGCCTGGGTGCTCGGCAAGGACAAGCATGTTTCCATCGACCTGATCCTCGAACGCATGGACCCCAACCGGGCCAAGTACCTTCATTTGGTGCTGTCCCTGGCTGCCGCCATCGTCTGCTTCGTCATTACCTGGTTTGGCATTCTCACCGTCATCGATCAGTTCGTGAGCGACATTCGCGAACCGACGGTCATGGCGCCGGCCACCTTCTGGATCACCGCCGTGGTGCCGTTCGGCCTGTTCCTCCTCGGCTGCCAATTCCTGCGCCGGGGCGTGCGGGCGATAACCGGCCGGCCCCTGTCCGTCAGCGTGGACTAGAGGGCGGGACGCATGGAGTGGTGGCAGGCCTTCATCGCGATCATGGGGCCTCTTTTTGTCCTCATGTTCCTGGGGATGCCGGTCGCGTTTGCCTTTCTTGCGGTGAATTTCGTCGGCTCATTTCTGTTTTTCGGCGGCTTCATCGGGCTGATACAGCTCGTGACCCAGGTCTCCGAAGCCATCAGCACATTCACCCTGGTTCCCGTCGCCCTGTTTCTGGTGATGGGCGAGATCATGTTCCATTCCGGAATCGGGCTCAGCCTGATGGATGCGCTGGACAAATGGTTCGGCAGTCTCCGCGGGCGGCTCGCCCTCATGGCCGTCGGCGGCGGCGTATTGTTTTCGGCATTGACCGGCAACAGCATGGGCAGTATCGCGCTGCTCGGTTCCACGCTGGTGCCGGAGATGGAGAAGCGGGGCTACAAAAAGCCCATGTCGCTGGGACCGATCCTCGGCAGCGGCGGTCTCGCAATCATGATCCCGCCCAGCGGACTGGCCGTCCTGCTGGGCGTGGTGGCCGAGCTGTCCATCGGCAAAATTCTGATCGCCATCATCCTGCCCGGCATCATCATGGCGGTTCTCTACGCGCTCTACATCATCGGACGCTGCATTGTGGATCCGGATGTGGCGCCGTCGTTCCAGGTGGAGCCGATCCCGTGGCCGGAAAAGCTCAAGGTCGCGGCCGTTCATATCTTGCCGGTCGGCTTCATCATCTTCATGGTCGTCGGGGTTATCTTCGCCGGGTTTGCGACACCCTCCGAGTCGGCGGCATCCGGCGCATTCGCCACCTTCCTCCTCGCCGTATTCCAGCGCCGGATGAGCTGGACGGTGTTCAAGAAAGCGATCGTCGGCAGCCTCGAGATATCGGTCATGCTGCTGCTGATCATCTCCGGCGCCCTCGCCTTTACCCAGATGCTGGCCTTCACCGGCGCGACGTCCGGTCTCGTCGACCTGATCCTCGGCATCGAGGCGAGCCCGATCGCCGTGGTTGGCCTGATGGTGGTGCTGGTGATCCTGCTCGGCATGGTGATGAGCCCGGTACCGATCATGCTGGTGACCCTGCCGGTGTTCATTCCGGTGGTGCAGCAACTGGGCTTCGACCCCATCTGGTTCGCGGTGCTCTACCTGATCGCGATCGAAACCGGGTCGACCTCGCCGCCGTTCGGGGCGGGCCTGTTCGTGATGAAAGGCGTCGCGCCGCAGGGGACGGGCATGAACGAGATTTACCGGGCCGCGGTCCCCTTTCTCGTCTGCGACGTGCTGGCGATTTTGATCGTGCTGTTCATCCCGGCCATCGTTTCCTGGCCGATCAGCCTGATGTTCTGATTCGAGCGCCTAGCCGGCATTAGCCAGATCCGCGTGGGCCTGGATCAATCGTGGAACGTCTTCCGGCTCCCAGCGGCCCAGACCGCATTCCGCTGAAATGCCGAAACGATCCCAATGCCGCGCCGCGGTCTCGAGCCGGGTGCGGTTGCCGTCCGGGCCGTCGTCGTGAACCAGTCCGAGATAGAGTTCCGTCTCTTCGGAGAGCCTTAAATCGCCGAGCGGCGCGAAGAATTCGTCGTCACTCCGATCGATCGGAACCGGCATATGAAGGAAATCCATCGGCCGGCCGAGCCGGGACAACACGTCGTTGGCGACCCGGACGCACATGCCGAGATCATCCGGCTCCTTCCAATGCCTGTTGTTCATGCTGCCGTAGCAAAGGTGGTATCCGAGCTCGACGCCATTCGGCACCGCATTCCCCAATTTAGCCAGACGGCCGTTGAGCACCTCCCAGGCATCGTCGAACGGGACGCCATAGACCCCCTCGAATATGCTCATTTCCGTCGCCACGTCCCATTGAATGGCCAGCGCCTCATGCGGCAGCGAGGCGCAGATTTCATCGAGTTCGCGGAGGATCGCCGCCTCATAGACCGGAAACACGTCGCCTTGGACGGCATAGGCGGTAAACGAATAGACCGGCGCGAAGGGCGTCGGAATGGCGGCCAGAAACCGGGCCTCGGCCGGAATGACGCCGGCGGATCGTTTCGCCTCGAACGATGCGAAGCCGGAGACCGCTTCGCGGGCGAATCCCAACTCCCCGAAGTCCAAGTCGGCCGCGCCCTTGCCCGGCGAGAACTCGAAGGGCGGATGGAGCTGGTAGTCCCGTTCCCGCCCGGCGGCCTGCCGAAGCGCTGCCTGGCCTTCGAATACGCCTAGCTGCCAGCCGATCCAGTTTCGCCGCTCGCCGGTTTCGCCGTCCGGATATCTGCGGCAGCGGCCGCCGAGAATGTTCCCCGTCAGGTCGAGAACCGCGCCGGCATTTTCGAGCGGAACCGAACCGACGAGATGAACCGGATAACGGAGGGGCGCGGTTTCGGAAGCCATGATTTTCTCTATCTGGTTATTCCAAGCGGTTATACTGGCATATGCCGTCTGAACAAACTCCAACCGTTTCCGGCCGGCCATCGTCGCCCGGCTTCGATCGCCTGCTGCTGTCCCGGATGACCCTGCGGCAGATGCAGACATTGGTGACGGTGGCCGAGCACCGCAACATCCTCAAGGCCTCCGAGCTCCTCAACATGACGCAGCCGGCGGTCTCCAAGAGCATCAAGGAGATGGAAGCCACCCTCGGCGTCGCGCTGTTCAAGCGCTCGACCCGCGGCGTCACGCCCACCGAATACGGCGCGGCGTTCGTCGATCACGTGCGGTCGGTCCTGGCGGAAATGCGCACCGCCTGGAACGAGCTCGCCGATCTGCGGGACGCGTATGTCGGCAAGCTGGAGCTCGGCATCCTGCCGAGCGTCTCGGGCGGGCCGCTGTTGCAGGCGCTGGCCGATCTCCATCGGGAGCGCCCGGGCATCAGCATCACCATTCACGAGGGCGTGCACTCACAATTGCTTCCCTCGCTCAGGACCGGCGAGCTGGACATGGTCGTCGGCCGGATGATCGAGGACGGCGAGCGGGGCGGCCTGACCCAGGAAATCCTCTACCACGAACCCTGGGTGGTGATTGCCCGCGGCGATCATCCGCTGCTCAAGAGGAACACGCCGCCGGACCTTGAGGATCTCGCCGACGCCCAATGGATTCTGCCCCTCCCCAACGCCACCATCCGGCCCGTGGTTCAATTCATATTCAACGAGCATGGCCTGGAGCTGCCCCAGGCGGCGATCGAATGCAGTTCCGGCTTGGTGGCCCGGTCCCTGCTGGGACGGACCGACATGCTGATGATCATGCCGAGATATTTTCTCGGCCTCGAGGAACAGGGCAACCTCGGCGCGCTTCCCGTCGAGCTCAAAATCGATCCCATGCCGGTCGGCATCACCGTCCGCGAGGCCCGGACGCCGACCGCCACCGAGGAACTCGTCCGCACCATGCTGCGCGACGCGGTGAAGGAGATGAACTAATTTGACTCGCGAAAAAATGGTACCGGGGGAGGGACTTGAACCCCCGACACGCGGATTATGATTCCGCTGCTCTAACCAGCTGAGCTACCCCGGCACACGATTTCGCCGGCGCCGTCGGGCGCCGCGAAGACAGGGGATTTATGCCGATGCCGGCAGACTGTCAAGTTCGTTGCTTCGGGTGCAAGCTTCGTTGATGCCTTATGCTGCCAAAACTCCAAACACCCATGACCCACCGTTTCATCACTTGTTTCAGTCAGTTCGATTAGAGCTGACGTCTCCAAAGATCAAGACCCGACAAGACAATGTCATTCAACCAAGCATCGAATCTACTTCTAGCTGCATCTCCATCTTCATTGTACGAGCACTGATAAATTTCCCGCGAGAGCTCGTAGGGACCGTCCACGGTTGTCTCGCCCTCTTCGGTCTTATCTCGAAACTCCAGAAAAGCGGAGGCCGCGACGATGCCCAAAAATTCGGTGCCCAACGAATGAAATGAAACGACGAGTTCCGCTCTTCGTTCCTCGACCACCCTTAGCCTGACCCAAGAGGCATATGTGCGCGTATCTGCAAAATACTCATGGCGCTTCGCCAGTTCTACTATCTGTTTTTTGAACCAATACTCCGTATCAGGCGTACTTCCTTCCGCGTTCGCCCAATAATTCTCCGAGAGCTTTTTTAACTCCCCCCTCAAATTTTCTGCAATTCCGTCAAATTTCTGTCTGGCTTCGGCTTCCAAAATTCTTGATAGCTCGAACACTTTTTGCTGATCTTGAACCTGTTTCTCGAACCTCGCCTTGAGACGCTCCGTTGCAGCCGCAATCACCTGTTGGAGCGGTTGGACGTCACGAAGTACATCATCCGAAATTCGCAGTGCCCGCAGAAAGTATTGTTTTTGAACCCGCGAAAACAGTTCGACCAGGGGTCGAATTTCTCCGGCGTCCGCGGCTTCCAACGTATCGATGTAGTCACTCCGTTGGTCGCGATGGATTGACAGCGGAAACCAACTGCTCTGTAGGAATATCAATGTGGCAAGCGCCCGCGCAACTCTACCATTTCCGTCCTGGAACGGATGAATTTGGGTAAATCGATGATGGAGCCATGCTGCCTCAATTTCCGGAGGCATGGACAACCCAACGTGCTGATTGTGAAAATCAATCAGCCGTTCCATCTCAGACTGCACATGTTCCGGAGGACAATACTCATGAATACTTCCATCCGGGCGCGTTGGATTATTCGGGAGCTGTTTCCACTCACCACTGTTCAGTTCAACCTCAATCGAGCGGCCGCTCCCGTTCACGGCCGTCATCACAAATTGGTTTCGCGTCAACGCCTGGTGAAGCTGCCTGATGTAGGATACGGTCAGCTGGCGACGTTGGGAAACGAAATCAAATAGCCCTTCAAGGGTATCTTCATGATCTCGAAGGATTGCAACAATTTCCTCCGCTGGCCGGTCTGTACTCCCATGCGGTATGAGGCTGACTTCAATTCCTCTTTCAATTAGGAGTTGGGTGGTGCCGCGATCAATCGTGTACAAATTCTCGATAATGCCGGTCTCAATCGACCATTCCCGTTGCAGCCTGTCGTTAAATGCCTCCAATACGTCCGTTGCTCGCAGCTTGTCTACTTGCTCGTTCCATATCGGGGACAGACTCGCCAGTTCGGATGAAGATAGCTCCTTCCAACTGTCGGGCAGATCTTGAATAGGCCTCCATTTGAAACCTTGTCGCTTTCCGCTGGCAGAGGTGAACTGAGGTTCCATGAAATCGGTTTTCAAATAACGGTTTAATATGACTTCAAAAAAGCGTTCTAACCTATCAGCCTACGTGAATTCCATACAATGTTCACCGTTCGAGATCCTTGAATTGGGCGAAGCGGACGGCCTCGAAATCCAGCCGCCGCCGAGCACCCGCTCCCCGTCATAAGCGACGCAGGCCTGTCCCGGCGCCACCCCGGCCTGGGCGGCGGACAGCGTCACCAGGGCGCTGCCCTCGCCGTCCGAACGGATGCTCGCCGGGACCGCCTCCTGCATGGAGCGAAGCTTCACCGTGACCTCCCGCGGCCCGCCGTCGAGGGGCGCGCCCAGCCAGTTGAGTTCGCGGACGGATATTTCGGATTCCATCAGCGACCCCTTGGGCCCGACAATCACCCGCCGGGTCTCGGGGTCGAGCCGCACCACATAGAGCGCGCCGCCGCCGCCGATGCCGAGGCCGCGGCGCTGCCCGACCGTGTAGTGGAGTATCCCCTCGTGCCGGCCCAGGACGGCGCCGTCGAGATCGACGATGTCGCCGGGCTCGGCGGCGCCGGGCCGCATCTTCTTCACCACGTCGGCGTAGTTCCCGCCGGGGACGAAGCAGATATCCTGACTGTCCGGCTTGTCGGCGACCACGAGGCCGAAGCGCCCGGCATGGGCCCGGGTTTCCGACTTCGGCATGTCGCCCAGCGGAAACCGGAGATACTCCAGCTGGTCCCGGGTCGTGGCGAACAGGAAATAGCTTTGATCCCGGCCGCCGTCGGCGGCCCGGTGAAGCTCGGCGCCCCGGGGACCTTCGATCCGGCGCACATAATGGCCGGTGGCCAGCACGTCGGCCTGCAGATCCCGGGCGCGGGAAACGAGATCGCGGAACTTCACCGTCTGGTTACAGCGGACGCAGGGAATCGGGGTCTCCCCGGCAAGATAGGAATCGGCGAAATCGTCCATGACTTCGTCGCGGAACCGGTCCTCGAAATCGAGGACGTAGTGCGGAATGCCCATCTGCTCGGCCACCCGGCGGGCGTCATGGATGTCCTTGCCCGCGCAGCACGTACCGGGCCGGGCCGTCGCCGCGCCGTAATCGTAGAGTTGCAGCGTAATGCCGATGACGTCGTAGCCCTGCTCGGCGAGTAGCGCGGCGGTCACCGAACTGTCGACGCCGCCCGACATGGCGGCCACCACGCGGGTCTCGGCCGGCGCCTTATCCAATCCCAGTGAGTTCATGACGCGAAATATATCTCCGAACGCATGGGGCGCAAGCTACGCCGCGGCATCGAGACCCATCTGCCAGAAGCCGGCCTCCAGGCGCGTCGCCTTGTCGAACGTCCGTTGCAGGTCCGGCACCCGGGCCTCGGAACCGGTCCGCCCGAACAGGGAATCGAGCAGGCGTATCTCATCCGCCGCCACCTGCTGGTAATCATCGGAGGCGTACATCTCGATCCACGCCTTGTAGGGATGATCGTTCGCCGCCGTCCCCATCGCGGCGCCGATCTCCGCGTAGCCGATGATGCACGGCGCCAGCGCCACATGCAGGTCGAGCAGGTCCCCCGCCATGCCGCGGTCCAGCACATAGCGGGTATAGGCCATGGTCTCGGCGGCCTCCGGGGCCGACGCCATGTCGGCTTCCGACAAGCCCCAGCCGGCGCAGAACTCGATGTGGAGCTTTATCTCCGTATCGACGATCGCCCCGAGGGCCGCCGAGGCGGCGCGGATATCCTCCAGGTCGGATGCCTTGTAGGCGGCGAGGCCATAGGCGCGGGCGAACTGGATCAGGAACAAATAATCCTGAATCAGGTAGTGCCGGAAGCAGGCTTCGGGAAGCGCGCCGTCGGCCAGCCGCCTGACGAAGTCATGCTCGATATAGGCCCGCCAGTCCCGGGCCGCCCCTTCCTTGAGACGCTGAAACAGAGACACGGGCTCAGACCATCATGTTGCGGGTTTCAACCGGCAGCGACACCACCAACCCGTCCAACTCGTCGGTGACTTCGATCTGGCAGCCGAGGCGCGAGGTCTGGGTGAGGCCGAAGGCGAGGTCGAGCATGTCGTCCTCGTCGTCATCGGCCGGCATGAGCTTCCCGTACCAGTCCGGATCGACGATCAAATGGCAGGTGGAGCATGCCAGCACCCCTTCGCAGGCGCCCTCGATATCGACGTCGTTCTTGTGGGCCACGGTCAGCAGGGTGTCGCCGATTTCGGCCTCGACCTCGCGGCGGTTTCCGTTGGGCTCGATAAACGTGATCCGAGGCATCGCCCGCCCTCCGCCGGCGCCGGCTCCACACGAGGTTCAAACGTGGAAAGACTCGCCGCAGCCGCAGCGGCCCTTCTCGTTGGGATTGTCGAACACGAAGCCCGACTGCAGCTTGCCCTCGACGTAATCCATCTTGCTCCCGACCAGGAACATGACGGCGACCGGATCGATAAACACCCGGACCCCGTCCTGCTCGATCTCCTCCTCGAACGGGCGCTTGTCCTCGGCATACTCGACCACGTAGGAGTGGCCGGAACAGCCGGTGTTGCTGACCCCGACCCGCAGGCCGAGCACCGGCTTGTCGGCGCGGTCCATCAGCGAGCGCACGCGCGAAACCGCGTTGTCGGTCAGGGTGACGGCTTGTTGTCCTTGGTTCATCATCATCCTCTTTTCCCGCCCTAGAACATGCCCAGGGCGACTTTGGCTTCGTCGGACATCTTGTCCATGTCCCAGGGCGGGTCCCAGACCAGCTTGACCTCCACTTCGGCGATACCGGGCACCGAGGCCGCCGCGTCGGCCACCTGCTGGGGCAGGATGCCGGCAACCGGACAGCCGGGCGCGGTCAAGGTCATCTCGATCATGGCGTTGCCGGTATCTTCGCTGATGTCGATGGTATAGATGAGCCCCAACTCATAGATATTCACCGGGATTTCGGGATCGTAGACGGTGCGCAGCGCCTCGGCGACCGCCGACAGACCGGCAACGGACACGCCGTCGTCCAGAGGCGCGCCGGCCCGGCCGACGATGCCCTCGGGCACCTCGCCGCCCATTGCGGTTTCCCACGGTTGGGTCGGCCCCATCGGGTAATTGTCCATGTTCTCATCCATCTTGATCAGCCTTCTTCGTGCTCACTCCGTGGTCGCCGCGTCTTCACCCTCGGCGGCGGCGTTCATGGCGTGCCAGGCGAGGGTCGCGCACTTCACCCGCATGGGGAATTGACGAACGCCCGACATCACCTTCAACTTCTCCAGTTCGTCCTCGAACCCGTCGGCGATCCCGCCGTCATCGTCCCCGGTGCACATCTTGTGGAACCGCTCGAATAGCTCCCGTGCCTCGGCGAGCGATTTGCCCTTGACCATGTCGGTCATCATCGAGGCCGACGCGATGGAAATGGCGCAGCCCTTCCCTTCAAAGGCGGCATCCCGGATGTTCCGGTCTTCATCGAGCCGCAGGTAGACGGTCAACCGGTCGCCGCACAGGGGATTGTTGCCGAGCGCCTCATGGCTGGCATCCGCCGGACGGCGGAAGTTCCGGGGATTCTTCCCGTGGTCCAGGATTACCTCCTGGTACAGATCTCTCAAATCGTCGTCGATCATCCGAATATCTCTCTGACCTTTTCCAAGGCTTCGGCCAGCGCGTCCACCTCCGCGCGGGTGGTGTACATACCGAACGACGCCCGGGACGTCGAGGTCACGCCGAAACGGTCCATCAGCGGCTGCGCGCAATGGTGTCCGGCGCGAACCGCCACCCCGGCGCTGTCGATGATCGTCGCCACGTCATGGGAGTGCACGTCACCGAATTCAAACGACACGATCCCGGCCTTTTGCCGCGCCCGGCCGATGATCCTGAGCCCTTCCACGTCGGCGAGACGCAACATGGCGTAATCCAGCAGCTCCTTTTCATGGGCGGCAATCCTGTCGAGGCCGACGGCGGTGACGTAGTCGATGGCGGCGCCAAGCCCGACGGCTTCGACGATCGCCGGCGTGCCGGCCTCGAACCGCGCCGGCGGCTCCCGATAGGTGGTCTTTTCGAACGTGACCAGGGAGATCATGTCGCCGCCGCCTTCGAAGGGCGGCATCTTCTCCAGCCATTCCGACTTGCCCCACAGCACGCCGATGCCGGTCGGCCCATAGAGCTTGTGGCCGGTCCAGACATAGAAGTCGCAGTCCAGGTCCTGCACATCGACCCCTTCGTGGACAATGCCCTGGGCCCCGTCAAACAGGACGGGAGTGCCATTGTCATGGGCCAGCCGGACGACTTCCTTCACCGGCGTGACGGTCCCCAGCACATTGGAGACGTGGGCAACCGCGACCAGCTTGGTCCTGGGGCCGAGCAGTTTCTCGAACTCGCCGGTCAGGAAATTGCCGGCATCGTCGACGGGCGCCACCTTGATTTCGATGCCCGTGCGGTCGCGCAGCAACTGCCAGGGAACGATGTTGGCGTGGTGCTCCATCACCGAAACGATGATTTCGTCACCCGCCTCCAGCATCGAGCCGAAGGAATGGGCCACCAGATTGATGGACGCGGTGGCGCTGTGGGTGAAGACGATTTCATCCGGGCTTTTGGCGTTCATGAATTGAGCCACCTTCGCCCGGGCAATCTCGTAGTTTTCGGTCGCCACCTGGCTGAGATGGTAGGTGCCCCGGTGTACGTTGGCGTACTGGCTCTCGTAGGCCCGGGTCATGGCGTCGATGACCGCCCGCGGCTTCTGGGCGCTGGCCGCGCTATCCAGGAATACCAGCGGCCTGCCGTTGACCTCCAGCGACAAGGCCGGAAAATCGCGGCGGACCGCCTCGACGTCGAAGGCGTCGGCGCCGATTGGTTCGGTAAGGTTCACGACGTTGGTCATGCTTCGTCCGTTTCCTGTGCATGGGCGAGCCAGTTGCCGACCGCATCCCGAAGCAGCGGCTCGATGGGTTCCTCCCGGACACCGTCTATCACTTCGCCGAGAAATGCCTCGACCAGCATGCCGCGGGCCTGCGCCTCGGGGATGCCGCGGGCACGGAGATAGAACAGCGCGTCGTCGTCAAGCTCGCCGGCGGTCGCGCCGTGGGAGCATTTGACGTCGTCGGCGAAGATTTCCAGCTGAGGCTTGGTATCAATCTCGGCCTTGTCCGACAACAACAGGGTTTTGTTGGTCATCCGGCCGTCCGTGCCGTCGGCGCCGGCCTCGACCCGGATGTTGCCCTGGAACACGGCCCGCGCCGAGCCGGTCAGGGCGCCCTTGTAGAGCTGCTCGGAGTTGGAGTTTCTGGTCGCGTGGCGGACGACGGTGGTGTTGTCGAGGACCTGCGATCCGTCACCGAGATACACGCCGTTGAGCCGGGCAACGGAATCTTCGGCGGTGAGGCCGACCTGGACCTCGTCCCGGGCGACCGCCGCCCCCTGCTGAAGGACGAAACTGTCGTAGATCCCGCCGCCATCGATCCTGGCGCGGACAGTGTTGACGTGGACGCTGCCGGCGCCCTGCCGCTGAACCCGCCGGTGCTCGACGGTGGCGCCCTCGGCGACGGTGACCATGGTCGCGCCGTTGAAAAACTGCTGCGAGGGAGCGGCGCCCAGATGGGTCTCGATGATCCGCACCCGGCTGCCGGCGCCGGCAATGATCATGTTGCGGGGCTGGCGTGCCGTCGGGGCATCGCCGCCGGTATCGGCAAAGACGATTTCCAGGGTTGCGGCGATTTCCGCCTTCTCGGCCACCTCGACCACATAGCCGTCTTCGAGGAACGCCCCGTTGAGCGCCAGCAACGGCTGATCTCCGCCGAGGTCGCCGAGACGCGGCTGAATCAGGTCCGCACCGCTTTCCAGTCGGTCGGCGAGGGGCGTGAACCGCAGGCCGTCGAAATCCCGAAGTTGCGACAGATCATTCCGGAAAACGCCGTCGACGAACACGAGGCGCGGCCCGGCGCCGACGGCATCCGGCAGATCGACGGCGGCGTCCGCATTGCCGGGGGTTTCGGAAAAGTCGAAGCCGTCGAGGGCGCGAAGATTGGTGTACTTCCACTCCTCCACCTTCGGCGTCGGCAGGCCGGTCCTGCCGAACGATTGGACGGCCGCCTCGCGGAGACCGGCGAGCCATTCGATCCCCTGTCCGGGCAGCGTCTCGCGCACCGCTTCGTAGCGGTCGAGCATCGCCCGGCTTGCTGACGTAATACTCATCTATGCGGCCGCCTTTGAAAACCCGGCGTAACCCTTCTCCTCGAGCTCGCGCGCCAGATCGGCGTCGCCCGAGGCAACGATTTTGCCGCCGGCCAGAACATGGACGCGGTCGGGAACGACGTAGTCCAGCAAACGCTGATAGTGGGTGATCACCAGCATCGACCGCTCCGGCGACCGCAGGCTGGTGACGCCCTCGCCGACGATTTTCAGGGCATCCACATCGAGGCCGCTGTCGGTCTCGTCGAGCACCGCGAGCGAGGGGCGGAGCACCGCCATCTGCAGCACCTCGTTGCGCTTTTTCTCACCGCCGGAGAAGCCGACATTGACGGCGCGCTTCAGCAATTCGTCCGTGATGTTCAGGGTCGCGGTCTGTTCGCGGACGAACTTGAGGAAATCCATGGCATCCAGCTCGTCCTCGCCCCGGTAGGCGCGTATCGCGTTGAGCGAGGTCTTGAGGAAGTTCATGGTCGAGACGCCGGGAATTTCCACCGGGTACTGGAAGGCGAGAAACAGGCCTTCACCGGCGCGCTCGTCGGGCTCCATCTCCATCAGGTCCCTGCCGTTGAACAGGATCGACCCTTCGGTCACCTCGTAGCCGTCACGGCCGGCGATCACGTAGGACAACGTGCTCTTGCCCGAGCCGTTCGGTCCCATGATGGCGTGGACCTCGCCCGGCCCCATGGTCAGGTCGAGGCCCTTGAGGATCGGCTTTCCGTCGACGCTGGCGTGCAGATTTTTAATTTCCAACATATTTTTTAAGAACTCTTCCGGCTGATGGACATTTATGGACATTCATGGACATTCATGGACATTTGATGACTTCTTTTCGTTCCAATTCGCGCCTTATCCGACGCTTCCCTCGAGGCTGATTCCGACCAGCTTCTGTGCCTCGACGGCGAATTCCATGGGCAGTTCCTGCAGCACCTCGCGGCAGAATCCGTTGACGATCAGGGCAACGGCCTCCTCCTCGCCGATGCCCCGCTGGCGGCAATAGAACAACTGGTCGTCGCTGATCTTCGAGGTCGTCGCTTCGTGCTCGACCTGGGCGGAGCGGTTGCGGCTCTCGATATAGGGCACCGTATGGGCGCCGCACTCCGATCCGATGAGCAGTGAATCGCACTGGGAATAATTCCGCGCACCCGAGGCATTGGGCATCATCTTCACCAGCCCGCGGTAGGTGGCCTGGGATTTACCCGCCGAAATTCCCTTGGAAATGATCCTCGACTTGGTGTCCTTGCCGAGATGGATCATCTTGGTGCCCGTATCGGCCTGCTGGAAGTTGTTGGTGATAGCGATGGAATAGAACTCGCCCACCGACCGGTCGCCCTGCAGGATGCAACTCGGATACTTCCAGGTAATCGCCGAGCCGGTCTCGACCTGGGTCCAGGAAATCTTGGAATCGTCGCCGCGGCAGGCGCCCCGCTTGGTGACGAAGTTGTAGATGCCGCCGACACCGTTTTCGTCGCCGGGATACCAGTTCTGAACCGTCGAGTATTTGATTTCCGCGTCCTTGTGGGCGACCAGTTCGACAACCGCCGCGTGGAGCTGGTTCTCGTCCCGCATCGGCGCGGTGCAGCCTTCGAGGTAGCTTACGTAGGCGCCCTCATCGGCGATGATCAGCGTCCGCTCGAATTGGCCCGTATTGGCCGCGTTGATCCGGAAATAGGTGGAGAGCTCCATCGGGCAGCGCACCCCTTTCGGGATGTAGACGAACGAGCCGTCGGTGAATACCGCGCAATTGAGCGTCGCGAAAAAATTGTCCGAGTAGGGAACGACGGAGCCGAGATATTCCTTCACCAGTTCCGGATGGTCCTTCACCGCTTCGGAGATCGAGCAAAAGATCACCCCGTGGGCGGCGAGGGTCTCCTTGAACGTCGTCGCCACCGAGACGCTGTCGAACACCGCGTCCACGGCGACGTTCTTCACGCCCGCGAGCACCTCCTGTTCGTGCAGGGGAATGCCGAGCTTCTCGTAGGTGGCCAGCAGTTCCGGGTCCACGTCGTCGAGGCTTTCCGGCCCGTCTTCCGCCGACTTGGGCGCCGAATAGTAATAGGCGTCCTGATAGTCGATGGGCGGGTAGCCGACCTTGGCCCAGTCCGGCTCCTCCATGGTCAGCCAGTGCTCATAGGCCTTGAGGCGCCAGTCGAGCAGCCATTGGGGCTCCTCCTTCTTGGCCGAGATGAACCGGATGATGTCCTCGTTCAGGCCCTTGGGCGCCGTATCCGTATCGATATCGGTGACGAAGCCGTATTTGTACTTTTCGACTTCCCGGACCGTTTGGACGGTTTCTTGAGTGACTGCCATCGTTTTCTCGTTTCCCTCCGGGGCCTGACTAAGGCTCCGGTTATTCGGCCGCCACGGAATTCGCGGCGCCCCTCTTACGTAGTTGCGTGATCGCCTCGATCAATCGATCGCCGGCAATTTTTGTTTCCTCGGCGGTGGTGAAACGCCCGAGCCCGATGCGCAGGCTGCCCTCCGCCTGTTCGTCCGTAAGGCCGAGGGAGCGGAGAACGTGCGAGGATTCCGACTCCGCCGACGAGCACGCCGACCCCGACGACACGGCGATGTCCGGCATGGCGGCCATCATGGCATCGGCCGGCAGCCCCTCGACGCTGATATTGAGGTTTCCGGCAATCCGATTTTCGCCGTGGCCGTTGAGCTTGATGCCCGGCACCGCTTCGGTAATCCGCCGAAGCAGGCCGTCGCGGAGCAGGCGGAGGCGGTTCGCCTCGCCGGCCATCTCCTCGGCCGCGATCGCACAGGCCGCGCCGATGCCGACGGCCAGCGGCGCCGGGACGGTGCCCGGACGCACCCCCTGCTCCTGCCCGCCGCCGCTGAAGATGGGCGCCACCCGGACCCCGGAATCCTCACGCTTGTACAGCGCGCCGACGCCCATGGGGCCATACAGCTTGTGGCCGGAAATGCTCAGCAGATCGATGTTCATCTCCCCCACATCGAGCGGAATCTTGCCGGCGGCCTGGGCCGCGTCGGTATGCAGGCAGGCGCCCGCCGCCCGGCAGATGGCGCCGATCTCGGCCATCGGCTGGATCACGCCGACCTCGTTCTGCACCGCCATGACGGAGACCAGCAGCGTGTCCCCGGTGACCGCGGCCCGAAGCTCGTCGAGATCGATCATGCCCTCGGCGTCCACCGGCAGATAGGTTACGTCGAAACCCTGATCGTCGAGTTCCAGCACCGAGTTCAACACGCACAGGTGCTCGGTCACGCAAGTGACCACATGGCGCCGGGTGTTGCGGCGCCCCGACGCCAAGCCCTTGATGGCGATGTTGTTGGATTCGGTGGCGCCCGACGTGAAAAAGATCTCCCGCGGCAGGGCGCCGATCAGCCCGGCGACCTGCGCGCGCGCCGCCTCGACGGCCCCGCTCGCCTCGGCGCCGAAGGCATGGCTGTCCGAATGGGGATTGCCGAACTTGCCGGAGAAATACGGCAGCATGGCCTCGACCACCCGCGGATCGGTGGGCGTGGTCGCCTGATTGTCCAGATAGATGCGCTGCCGCTGATTCATTCCGGAAACCTCCTCACGCCGCGCTTGCCTGGGCGGCGGCGGCCCGGGTCCGGCCGTGAAGTTCCGACCAGGCCGAAACGAAGGCCTGGACATCATCCTCCGTCGAGTCCCAACCCAGGCTCACCCGGATGGATGATTGGGCGAGATCGTCGGGCGCCCCCATTGCGGCAAGCACATGGGACGGCTCGACCTTGCCCGACGAGCAGGCCGAACCGGCACTGACCATCACCCCGGCCAGGTCGAGGGAAATGACCTGGGTCTCGCTGGGCAGGCCGCGGACGCCGAAACACAGGGTGTTGGGCAGCCGCTCGGCGCGCGCGCCGAAGAAGACGGCTTCGGGCGCGGCCGCACCGATCCGCAGTTCCATGTCGTCGCGCAGTTCTTCGACGGCATCGTAGCAGGCCATCGAGGTGCAGGCCGCGTCGAGCGCCGCGCCGAAGGCGGCGATCCCGGGAACGTTCTCGGTCCCCGCCCGGTGTCCCCGCTCCTGACCGCCGCCCCGTATCTGGGGTTCGAGGCCGACGCCGTCACGAACGATCAGGGCGCCGACGCCCTGCGGCCCGCCCAGTTTATGGGACGACACGGTCATCATATCCGCGCCGAGCCAGACCATGTCCACGGGCAGCTTGCCCGCCGCCTGAACCGCATCGGTGTGCAGCAGCGCCCCATGCCGGCGGGCGATCTCGGCCGCCGCCGCCACCGGCTGGACCACGCCGGTTTCGTTGTTCGCCAGCATGATGGAAACCAGCGCCGGCGCATCATGCCCGGCCAGCAGGGCCTCGAGGGCGGCAAGGTCGACGACGCCGTCCCCGTCCGCCGGGATGATTTCGGCCCCAGGCGCGGCTTCCAGGACGGACGGATGCTCGATCGCCGACACCAGCAGGCGTTTCCGTCCGGCGCCCTTGATCGCCAGATTATTGGCTTCCGTGCCGCCGCTGGTGAACACCACCCCGGCAGGCGCCGCGCCGAGCGCCCCGGCCACTTGTTCCCGCGCCGTCTCCACATGCGCCCGCGCCCGGCGCCCGGCCCCATGCACCGAGGACCCGTTGCCCGTCTCGGCAAGCAGGCGGGTCATGATCTCGGCGGCTTCGGGCCGAAGCGGCGCCGTCGCGTTGTAGTCGAGATAAGCGCTCACAAGCTGGTTCCGTTCGCTATTCGTGGTCAATTGCGGCGGCCGGACCGATGCCGGCCGAAACCGGCCCGGCTATTCCGCGGGAACCGGCGCAGGCTGCGGCTGCGGCGTCACGGGAACCGGCTGCCCGATCACCATCTCCGGCGCGCCCAGCAGGCCGCTGGTCCCCAGAACCCGGTTCTCGATCACGTCCTCGAGGGTGACCGAGCTCAGGTAGAGGTAAATCTGGTTGCCCAGTTCCTCCCACAAATCGTGGGTCAGGCAGCGGCTGCGGTCGGTATGGCATCCCTCCGGCGACCCCGGGGTACAACGGGTGGCCTTGATCGGCTCGTCGACCGCCAGGATGATGTCGGAAATCCGCATCTCGTTGGCGGCGCGGGCCAGCTGATAGCCGCCGCCAGGGCCCCGGACGCTTTTGACCTGGGATCCTTTGCGGAGCTTGCCGAACAGCTGCTCCAAATAGGAAAGCGAAATATCCTGACGCTCGGCGATGTCGGCCAACGCGACGGGCTGGCCCTCTCGGCTTTGACGGGCCAGATCAACCATTGCCATGACGGCATAACGGCCCTTGGTGCTCAGCTTCACTAGCTGTCTCCTTCAATTGCTGCGATCGCCACGGCCCTCGGGCGGGGACGATCAGTCATTCCCGGTGCGGGTCAGCGGGTCTTCCTCCCCGCCTTGGCCGCGGTCGCTGTCTTCTTGATTGTTCATTGTTTCGCGGGCGCCGTTGCCCCGGCGCTTCAGCTCTTGGTTGTCGCGCTCGAGGCCGTCGATGCGCGCCGTCAGCGCCTGCAATTGGCTGCGCAGGCTCTCGAAACTCTTGGCCACCGGATCGGGCAGGTCATCGGTCGGCGTGCCGTAGGCGGTGAAGTCGTCATCCGGGGACCTGCCCCTGGCCATGACCATCTTGGCCGGGATGCCGACCATGGTGGCGCCTTCGGGCACGTCCTTCAGCACCACGGCGTTGGCGCCGATGCGCGCGCCTTCACCGACGGTGATGGGCCCCAGGACTTGTGCGCCGGAGCCGACAATGACCCGGTCGCGCACCGTCGGGTGGCGCTTGCCCTTCTCCAGCGACGTCCCGCCGAGCGTCACGCCCTGGTAGAGGGTCACGTCGTCGCCGATCTCGGAGGTCTCGCCGATCACCACGCCGGTGCCGTGGTCGATGAACATCCGGCGCCCGATCGTCGCGCCGGGATGAATTTCAATGCCGGTGACCACCTTGGCGAAGTTGGAAACGAAACGGGCGATCAGATGAAAGCCCTTGCGCCAGAACAGGTTGGAAAACCGGTAATACAGAATGGCGTGATAGCCGGGATAGCACAGAAATACTTCGAGCTTGGAGCGCGCCGCCGGGTCCCGGTCCATGAACGACCGAATATCTTCGTGAAGTCTCTTGAAAAAGCGCTGCTTCATTGTGCTAGTATCCGCCGCCCGTTCGTCCGGAGGGACGGCCGTGGATACGGAGTCCCGCCGTCCAAATGGTGCCACAAGGTCTAATCCCAGGTAATTTAGTCGGGTATATAGATTGTCCGACTAATCTAGTCAAGTAATAAAGCCCGCTTTTTTGGGAAATTTGAGGTAAATCGATCAAATTCATGGGTCTGAATTAACCAATTGACCCGCTTTGGAAACACGACCCGCTACCAGGAACCCGTCAATTCGATGCCCGAAGTTATCTTCAACGGTCCCGACGGCCGCCTCGAAGGCCGCTATCATCAGAGCAAGACGCCCAACGCGCCCATCGCGATCGTGCTGCATCCGCACCCCCTCCACGGCGGCAACATGAACAATCGCGTCGTCTACACGGTGTTCAACGCCTTCGCCGACCGGGGGTTCTCGGTGCTCAGGTTCAATTTCCGGGGCGTCGGCAAATCGCAGGGCGCCTTCGATGCCGGGATCGGCGAGTTGAGCGATGCGGCCTACGCCTTCGACTGGATGCAGCAGATCAATCAGAACAGCCGGTTCTGCTGGATCGGCGGCTATTCCTTCGGGGCGCTGATCGCCATGCAGTTGATGATGCGGCGCCCGGAAATCGGAGGCTTCATCTCGGTGTCGCCGCCGGCCAGCACCGAGGACTTCACGTTCCTCGCCCCCTGCCCGTCGTCGGGGCTGATCGTCCACGGCGACAAGGACGAGCAGGTGCCCCTGGACGCGGTAAACAGGCTGGCAACCAAACTCGACAATCAGAAGAACATTTCGGTGGGGCTCAGCGTCATCCAGGGCGGCGATCATTTCTATCAGGACAAGCTGGACAAGCTCGATGGCGAAGTCGGCGCCTATCTCGACGAGGCGCTGAAGCCGGCCGAGGACGCCGACGCCTGAACGGTAGGCTAAGCCGCCGCCCCGGCCCGGTGATGGACCCCGCCCGGCGCCGGAGATGAAACACCCGTGGTGCCGGGGACGCTGAGCGGCAGGCCTCTCAGCGACCGGACCGCCAGATAGGCGAATGCCTGCGCCTCCAGCATGTCGCCGTCCCATCCGGCCGCCTCGACGGGCTCGATCGCCGTCCCCAGGGCATCGGCCAATTCCGCCATGAGCACCGGGTTGCGCCGCCCGCCGCCGGTGACCAGCCATCTTCGCGGCGTTCCCGGAAGATGCGGCGCGGCGGCGGCCACCGAGGCGGCGGTAAACGCCGACAAGGTCGCCGCGCCATCCGCGTCGCCGAGGCGTTCGGCGGGCCCGGCCGAAAAATCCAGCCGGTCGAGGGACTTCGGCGGCGCGAGGCCGAAATAGGGGCGATCCATCAGTTCCGCCAACACGTCCCGGTTCACCGTACCCGAGGCGGCCAGCCGCCCGTCCTCATCCATGGCGGCGCCCCGCCGCGCGGCCACCCAATCGTCCAGCAGGGCATTGGCCGGACCGGTATCGAAGGCGAGCAATGTGCCGGGCGCCTCGGGCTCGCCTTCGCCGATCCATGTCACGTTCGCGACGCCGCCCAGATTGAGCACCGCCAGCGGTTTTTCGAGGCCGCGGGCGAGCGCCCAGTGATAGAGCGGCGCAAACGGCGCCCCCTGCCCGCCGTGCGCCATGTCGTTGCTGCGGAAATCATTCACCACATCGATGCCGGTAAGCCGGGCCAGCCGCTCTCCATCGCCGAGCTGCAATGTGGCCGCCGCCTCGGGCAAATGGTTGACGGTCTGGCCATGAAAGCCGATGACATCGATGTCCGGCGGCGCCAGGCCGGCCTTGGCGAGCAGCGCCGAGACCTGCTCCGCGTGGCGGCCGGTCAGCTCTTCCTCCACGGCCGGATCGGCCGCGGTCCGGCGCAGGCAGCCCCGCAAACGGCCGCGGAACGCGGCATCATAGGTTCCGGACAATGAGGCGCCGAGCTCGAACACGCCCACGCCGTCGGTCTTGATGATGGCCGCGTCGATGCCGTCCAGCGACGTGCCGCTCATCAGGCCGAGTGCGGTACGGATTGTCGTCACCGCGCCGGCCGGGGCCGTTGTTCGCCGCACCCGAGTGTGCTAAAGCGACGCCCCATTCCGGCGGCAAGGCGAAGATTCGCGAGACGGCAAGGCATCAATCTCATGTCCTCCTTTAAATCAGATTTCATGAATGCGGTCCACGAGCGGGGCTATGTCCATCAGTGCACGGACGATGCGGGGCTGGATGCGTTCGCCGACGGGAAGAGAGTGGTCGCATACATCGGTTTCGACTGCACCGCCCCGAGCCTCCATGTGGGCTCGCTGGTTCAGATCATGATGCTGCGCCTGCTGCAAAAGACCGGGCATCGTCCCATCGTGCTGCTTGGCGGCGGCACCACCAAGGTCGGCGATCCCAGCGGCAAGGATGAAAGCCGCGGGATCCTCACCTACGAGCGGATCGAGGAGAACAAGCGGGGCATTCGACGCGCTTTCGAGAAATATCTGAGTTTCGACGACGGCCCCACCGGCGCCATCATGGCCGACAACGCCGAATGGCTGGACGAGCTCAACTACATTTCCCTGCTCAGGGATTACGGCCCGCACTTCACCATCAACCGGATGCTGACCTTCGATAGCGTCAGGCTCCGGCTCGAGCGCGAACAGCCGCTGACCTTTCTGGAATTCAACTACATGATTCTCCAGGCCTATGACTTCGTCGAACTCGCCAGGCGCCATGACTGCGTGATGCAGATGGGCGGGTCGGACCAGTGGGGCAACATCGTCAACGGCATCGAGCTTGGCCGCCGGGTCGGTGGATTGTCGCTCTACGGGCTGACCTCGCCGCTGATCACCACCTCGTCGGGCGCCAAGATGGGCAAGTCCGCGGACGGCGCCGTCTGGCTGGATGCGGAGATGGTCGGCGCTTACGAGTTCTGGCAGTACTGGCGCAACGCCGAAGATGCCGACGTGGGCCGGTTCCTCGGCCTGTTCACCGAACTCCCGATGGACGAAGTGAACCGTCTGGCGGCGCTCGAGGGCGCCGAACTCAACGACGCCAAGAAGATCCTGGCCACCGAGGTCACCGCCCTCTGCCACGGCGCCGAAGCCGCGCGGGAAGCCGAGGAGACCTCCCGGCGCACCTTCGAGGAAGGAGCGGCGGACGAGGGCCTGCCCGGTATCGAGATCAGCGAGGCCGACTTCGGCGGCGGTCTCCAGGCCTTCGAGCTGTTCAGGCGCGCCGGCCTCGCCAACTCCAATGGCGAGGCGCGCCGCCTGATCAAAGGCGGCGGCGCCCGCATCAACGGCCGGCCGGTGGCGAGCGAAACGGAGACCGTAGAGGCCTCTGCGTTTTCCGGCCGGACGCTTAAACTCTCGGCGGGCAAGAAACGGCACGCTTTGGTGAAACTGGTCTAGGGTCTGGATTCGATTAGGGGCAACGCCGCGGCTCCTCCCTCACCCCCAAATCGTCATGCCCGGGTCCTTGCCCGGCCGATCGGGCTCAGTTCGCTTCGACCTTGGGCGCATCCGTCCCGGCCGCCGGCGCTTCGGATTTCTGTTCGAAAAACTCAAAAAATTTTCTTAGGAAACCGGGCGTCAACGCGGACAGCGGATTGATTTTGACGTCGGGCTCTTCGATCATGCCGCGAACCGAATAGTCGGCGGCGAACACCCCGCCCCCTTCTTCACCGCCGGTGAGCACCTGCCCAATGATCGGCAGCCGGCCGAGCACACTGTCGAGCAGACTGTTGATCACGTAGGCCGGCACAATGGTGCCGGAGAGATCCATGGTCGAGGCATCGGTATCGATGGCGCCGGACGCCGTGAAACCCAGCGGCCCGATGGCCAGGGCATCGGTGACCGCGATCACGCCGCCGCGG
The DNA here is from genome assembly GCA_022822205.1 of Rhodospirillales bacterium. Taxonomy (GTDB): domain Bacteria; phylum Pseudomonadota; class Alphaproteobacteria; order Rhodospirillales; family UBA2165; genus JAJDXO01. The sequence continues at coordinate 75,123 of JAJECC010000038.1, forward strand.
TCGACGAACGGGACGTTCAGCGTCGTAAAGGCGAGGCCTTCGCCGGTCAACAGTTTGAGAAAGCCGGTCAGCGACGCAAGGGACAGCAGGCGCGCCAGAACCGGCGTATCGGTTACCCGGAAATCACGGATCGTCGCCCGGCCGGCCAGCGGCTGCTTGGGTTCATCATCGTGGTAAACCCCTTCGACGAGCAAATTGCCGCCGACGACCTCGTCATAAAGATCGAACGTCCGCAGCACCGCGCCCGCGTCGTCGGACTGGATTTTCAGCGACCGGCGCCCGTTCCCGGACCGCAGGTCGAGCTTCAGGGAACCGCCGCCGTCAAGCGCCGCCTGAAGCTCCATCCGGCGCCACAGCCTGCCATCGAAGACCAAGGCGCCGGCAACATTGGCGAGGGTGCGTTTCGGCTGGAGCCGGACCGTGTCGAAATTGAGCGAAATGGTCATCGACGCCGTTCGCTCCTGTTCTTCGTCGGCCCCGTCATCGGTGTCCAACCATGCGGTCAGATCGAGCTTCGGACCCCGGATATCCATGTCCCATGCGTCGTCGCCCGGGACAACGATGCCGGACAGGTCGGTCTCGCCGAACGCCAGCCGGTCGATGGTGACGCGCCGCAAGTCGCCGTCGCGGATGCCGGCGGAGCCTTTGATCTCCAGTCCGCCGCCGCCAATGGAAAAGGACGGGACATCCAGCAGGGTGCCGCCGTCAAGGCGGGCGGTAATGTTGCCCCGGGCCTGGGCGCCGGCCTTCTTGCGCCAGCCGAAACGGGGGATCGCCAGCTCCGCGCCGGTCAGGCCCACGTCGATGGAAAGCTCGCCGATGCCCTCCGGGTCCCGCACCACCACGGCTTCGATATCCGTCGGTCCGTCGAGGAAAACCTGTCCAAACATCTGTGGCTCAAGACCAAAGACCCGCCGGCGCTGCTCCGCGTCGAGGCGCGCCTTGATGGTCTGACGGCTGCGCACGGCGGGGTCGCCGGCGAAGTTCATCCGCCAACCGACCTGGGCGTCGGCGCCCGCCACCCGGACGCGGCCCGTCAGGTTCATACCGTCCCGGTCAACTACCAGATCCAGTTGCCCATTCAACAAGTCGAAGCCATAGAACAGGCCGCCCGCCCGGACATCCCGGAGGGCCGATTTGGCTTCGATCTCGACCTCGTCGATGGTGAGATCGCGCTCGGCCAGGAACCGCAGCTTGAGGCGTGTACTGGTCGCGCCGTCCATCGCCGCCGGGTCGACGCCGGCGGCGGACGCAAATTTCAGCGGTTCCATTTCGATCAGCGACAGGGCGTTTTGCAACGGACCGTCGACGATGACGTCGATGTCGGCGAATTGGTCGAACCCGTCGAGGCCGGTGAACACCACGGTCCCGCCGCGGACGTTGAGCCCGTTGGACGTGCCGCCGGTGACGGCGATATCGAATCGCTTGGCATTGTACTTGGCCCGGCCGCTGACCCCGACCGCCGGCGGCAGGCCCTCGAGATAGGTCACCTGAGTGTCATCGATGGCGATACCGCCGTTGATCGCCGATACGGAAAACCCATTGGATTCATTGTACGTACCGAACAGGCGAACCGTCGCTTCGCTGAACGTGCCGCCGGCCATGTTGGCGAAAATCCAGTTTCGCGGATCCTCGCCCCACTGCGCGGGCCAGAACTCCGTCAGCCGGTCGAAGGGCACATCGTTGATAACGCCGTCAATCTCGAACTCGGTATCGCCGCCGATTTCCTGAACGGAACCGGTCAGGGTGGCCGTCGGGCCGTCCAACTCCAGGGACAGCTTGGCGATATCCAGCCGGTCGAAGTCCAGGAAGTACCGGCCGGTCAGTTTCAGTCCGCGCAGGGGGAAGCCGTGATTGACCGGGTCGGGAAGCCGGATCACGCCCTTTTTCGGAAACTCGACGGACAACTCCTCGATCAAGGCGGTTGCCCGCGCCTGGTCGAAGCGTCCTCTCAGGCCGGCGAATTCGATGGGAAGCTCAAGACCGGCGATGCCGCTCGCCAGAATGTGCCCCGCGCCGGTGGAGAGCACGAACTCGGCTTCTGGAATTTCGCCGCCGGCCAGCGCCGTCGCGGTGACCGTGCCGCTCACCGGCGCATCGACGAAACTCCCAAGGTCGAGCCGCGGATGAATCCGGGCGAATAGCCGGGGATTGAGATTGGCGAACCCGACATCCAGTTTGAGTCTCTCTTCACTGATGTCGAACGTCCCGCCAATGGCGAACGAGGCCTTTTCTTCCCCGACATCGAAATCCAGGTCCGCCTCGCCGACGATGGTGCCGAACTCGCGGGACAGGCCGATATTCGCCGTGTCGGATCGCCAGACCGTATTGGTGAGCCGGTCGTTGATCGTCAGATCGCCATTTATGATTCGCACCCGTTGCAAATGGCTGAGCGGCCCCGCCGTGTCCGCGGGCGCCAGGAACTGCTGTACGATCACGCCGGCAACCGCCGCCCCGCCTCTCGCGCCCTTCGCCTCCGGCAAGTCGAGTTCAATCCCGCCGTGGATTTGCCGTGTCAGGTTGAGGGCCGGGTTGCGGATCGAGATGGACCGGGGGGCGAGTTTCCCCTGCAACAGGGCCCCACCGCTCAGCGTGACGCTGAAATCCGGAATGTCGGCAATGACCGTGCCGGATTGCCCGATGGCCTTCGCCCCCTGGACCCGGATTTCAAGCGTGCTGGTCTCGCCCGACCAGGTCAGGACGGTGTCGTCGAGTTTGACCGCGAACGCGCCGTCACCGAACTTCAGCGCGGCTTCGAAATAGGGCGAGAAGAAGGCGAGCGAGATGGGTCCGGCCGACAGCCGCCAGGCCAGGAGACCGAAGACGATCGCCAAGCCCACGGCGAGCACGCCGATCAACTGCATAAATCCGCGAAAGGTGTGAATAATCACGTCGTTTCGATACCTTTAACGCGGCTTGACCACAAGATTCAGTTACAGCAGTGTGCGGCAATTCCGGGCATTTTGAAATGCAACAATTGACAATTTGGTCACAGGAAGCGGTTTTTCCGGCTCCCGCCGATCCGGATCGGGTGACGCTCGGCATTGACCGCCTGACCGACTCGCTGCGGCGGCTTCTGGACGCCGACGAGGCGCCCGCCGCGTGCGCCGCGGTGTTGGAGGACTCGCGTGTCGGCGAGGCGATGGCCGCGCTGTTCGGCAATAGCACCTTCCTCGCCCGTTCGGCCGCCGCCGAACCGGTGTTTTTCACCGAACTGATGACCCGGGGGCCGGACGCCATGCTCGAACAGGCGGGAGAACTGCCGCCCTGGCCGGCCGCCGGGATGACCGAGGCCGGCGTCATGGCGGCGCTTCGCAAAGCCAAGCGGCGCATTGCGCTGCTGACGGCGGTCGCGGACATTTCGGGCGAGTGGCCGCTCGAACGCGTCACCCGCGTCCTCAGCGAATTCGCCGACACGGCCGTATCCGCGGCCTGCCGGTACCTGCTGCTCCATGCGCCGGGGGCCGACATTCTAAACGGCCTGGAGCCGTCCGATCCGGAACCCGGGTCCGGGCTGATCGTCCTCGGCGTGGGCAAGCTCGGCGCCAACGAACTGAACTATTCGAGCGACGTCGACCTGATCGTCTTGTACGACCCGGCGGCGATCGAGACCGACAGGCCGGACGAGCTCCAGCGGTTCTTCGTCCGCTTGAGCCGCGATCTGGTGAAGATGCTGTCCGAGCCGACCAGGGACGGGTACGTGTTCCGCGCCGATTTGCGCCTGCGGCCGGACCCGGGCTCCACCCCGACCGCCATATCGGTGACCGCCGCCGAAACCTATTACGAGAGCGTCGGCCAGAACTGGGAGCGGGCGGCCATGATCAAGGCGCGCCAGGTTGCCGGCGACAAGGAAGCGGGCGGCCGGTTCCTCCATCACCTTCAGCCGTTCATCTGGCGGCGCAACCTGGATTTCGCCGCCATCCAGGATATTCATTCCATCAAACGCCAGATCAATGCCCACCGGGGGGGCGCGACAATCAAGGTGCCGGGCCACAACGTGAAGCTGGGGCGCGGCGGCATCCGCGAGATCGAGTTTTTCGTCCAGACCCAGCAGCTCATCTGGGGCGGGCGCGACCCGAGCCTGCGGACGCCGACCACCCTCGGCGCGCTGCGGGGTTTGGTCGCCGCGGGTCAGGTTGAAGCCGCCGTCGCGGAGGAGCTGACCGAGGCGTATGAATTCCTTCGCCGGCTGGAGCATCGCCTGCAGATGGTCGAGGACCGCCAGACCCATGATTTGCCCGGCGACGATGAAGGCATCGCCGAGATCGCCACCTTCATGGGGTTCGGGAATATCGGCGCGTTCAAAACAGAGCTGCTGAGAATTCTGCGGACGGTTGAAAGCCGCTATGCCGAACTGTTCGAGGACGAACCGGCCCTTTCCGTCGATGCCGAGGTGAGCGGCAACCTGATTTTCACGGGAACCGAGGACGACCCGGATACCATGGAGACCCTGAAATCGCTGGGCTACACCGAGCCCGGCCGGGTCGCGGCCGCCATCCGGGCCTGGCACCATGCGCGCTACCGGGCGACCCGCAGCGAACGCGCGCGCCAGATTCTGACCGAGCTGGTCCCCCTGCTCCTCACCTCGTTCGGCAAGACCCCGGATCCGGACACGGCGTTCGCCGGATTCGACGACATTCTGCGCGGCCTGCCGGCGGGCATCCAGCTGTTTTCCATGCTGTGGGCCAATCCGACCCTGATCGACTTGATCGGCGAGATCACCGGAACGGCGCCCCGGCTCGCCGGCCACCTGGGCCGTCACCCGGCCCTGCTCGAAAGCGTCCTGGAAGCCGACTTTCACGATCAACTGCCGGAGGAATCATGGCTCGAAGCGGATCTCCGCGCGGCCGTCGGCCCCCTGGACAATTTCGAAGACGCCCTCGACGCGATCCAGCGGTGGAGCAATGACCACAAGTTCCGGATCGGCGTGCGATGCCTGCTCAACCTGACGACCTGGGACCGGGCCGGCGCCGACCTCGCGGCGGCCGCCGACGTATCGCTGCGGGTTTTGCAGTCGGCCGTCGAATCGGAATTCGCCAAAAGCCACGGCCGGATCGCCGGCGGCGAGCTGGCGATCGTCGCGCTCGGCAAGCTGGGGGGGCGTGAGATGACCCCGACCTCCGATCTTGATCTCGTGTTCGTTTACGATTTCGATCCCGGCGGCGAAGCATCGGACGGCGAACGGTCATTGTCGCCGGGACCGTATTTCGCCCGCTACGCCCAGCGGCTGATCACCGCCATCACCGCGCCCACCGCCGAAGGCAAATTGTACGAAGTGGACATGCGGCTCCGGCCGTCGGGCACCGCCGGGCCCATCGCCTCCAGCCTCGAAGCCTTCCGGCAGTATCATACGGACTCGGCCTGGACCTGGGAAAACCTCGCCATCTCCCGGGCGCGGGTGTTGAGCGGCTCCGGGACCATCCGCGGGAAGATCGAGGACGTGATCCGCGAAACCCTCACCCGAAAACGCGACGGGGAAAGCCTGGTCCGGGACGTGGCGGCTATGCGCCGGCGGATCGCCGGGGAACACGGCGCCGAAGTGCCGTGGGAAGTGAAGCACCGGCGGGGCGGCCTGGTCGATGTGGAGTTCATTATCCAGTATCTCCAGTTGCGCCACGGTCACGCGCACCCCGCCGTGCTGGCCGCCAATACCCGCCGGGCGCTGGAGAATCTGCACGACGAACAAGTGGTCCCGGAAGCCGATTACCGGGCGCTCGGCGAGGCGCTCGGTCTGTGGCAGGCCGTTCAGGGAGTGTTCCGGCTGACCATCGAAGGGTTCCTGGATGACGTCATCACCAACAGCATGCCGGCCAGTCTGGAGCGCATCCTGGCGGGCGCGACGGGATCGGAGACGGTGGACGCCCTGCTGGCGCGGATGGACGAGACCGCCGGGACGGTCCGGGAGATTTACCGCCGGCTGATCGATGCCCCGGCGGAGGCCGCCGGGAAGGAAGCCCCGTGAGCCGCCGCCGCACCTTCGAAAGCCTCACCGAAGCGGCGGTGGCGGTGCTTGAAACCGCGCCCGCGGACGCCAAGGCGGACCTCAGCCGCGCCGTCGCCGCCATGTGGCGGGACGGCAGCATCGCCGAGATCGGCGCGGCCCGCCCTCCCGACCGGCCCGCGCGTCCGGCGCGGCCCCGGTTGCTGATGCCCCGCGACATGCCCAGGCGGCGCGGCGGCGGGCCCGCGAAGCGCATCGCCTTTCTCCATGCCATCGCCCATATCGAGCTGAACGCCATCGACCTGGCCTGGGATCTGATTGCCCGCTTCGCCGGCCCGGCCTTGCCCCGCGAATTCCACGACGACTGGGTGCGGGTCGCGGACGAGGAGGCCAGGCATTTCAGCCTCCTCGCCGGCCTCCTGGAGGACGCGGGCACGGCTTACGGCGACCTGCCGGCGCACGACGGCCTGTGGGAGGCGGCATGCGAAACCGCCGACGACATCCTGGCCCGTATCGCCATCGTGCCCATGGTATTGGAGGCCCGCGGCCTCGACACCGCGCCGGGCGCCATCGAACGGCTCGGCAGGGCCGGCGACGAAGCGTCCGTCCGGGTTCTGGAAATCATCGCCCGGGACGAGGAGACCCATGTGGGGTTCGGGGTCAAGTGGTTCGACCGCTTGTGCGCGGAGCGGGGGCTCGACCCGGCGGACACCTTCCGGGAGCTGGTGAGATCACGGTTCAAGGGCGCGCTGAAACCGCCGTTCGCCGAGGCCGCGCGGGAACGCGCGGGGTTTCCCAAATCCTATTACGAACCGCTGGCGGCGGGCCTTTAAAATTAGGCAACTTTCGATAGTGCCGCTATTATTGTTGTCGCTAGCCACTTTGCCGAAACCGTCAGCACCGCTTCTGAAAACTTTCGATGCACTTACAGCAAACCAAGCGCGCGAGTTCTTCATCAGGCGGTCCGCAGTACTATTTCCACAGCCTAAATAGGGCCACCAAGACTTACCTGCGAAGTGAAGGCTCAGTGCCAGTGGCATTAATCACCCCATATGGCGCGACGAAATCAGACTTCTTTGCTGTCAGCAGTCAACATAAACTCGACACGAACCTTAAGCCCGTTCCGGGCAAGGTGGGTCATGACAGAATTCAACAAGGCACGGCGGCGGCCAGCATTGGCGAAGAAATCCGCAAATGGTATAGCCTGCCAAAAGGCCAGTTCGAGAGAATTGACATAGAAATCGAGATTATTGACGACGCATTTTATCTCAGGCCGATCTCATGTAAGTACGCGACCCCATCCAAGACACGTACACTGCCGAAAATCGAGAGACCGCTTACATTCACCCGAGAATATCAAAGCCCATTTTGGCTGGATCAGATGAAGAAGATTGGTCGAGCCCAATCAAGCATTCTCGAATGGTCGCTGAAGGAAATATCCCGCATTGCAAAGGATCATCGTGAGGGGTCTAAGCTACCTTATATTCAGGAAACGGATATTCTGAGGGCCTCGGGACCGCTAGGCCATTTGGGTTTAACTTTGGGAGGCTATGTGGGCAAAGGATATGATTGCGTATCCGTCTTTAAATTTCTCAAATTTCCTGAGTACTCGGTGCCTATCGAAATCAAGAAGAACAGCAAGGGTTTCACCTATCAAATGGAGAAATACGGCAAGGACGAACTGAGTAGGGCGATTGTTTTGTGCGCCAACCACGATCTACCCGCTGTTCCGAGTAATATTGACGTAATTGAGTTGGAAGCGTTTCACGAATTCGGCAAAGACAAACTATCGATTTCAGAATGATTAAGTACGGCGAAATCGTCCCAATTGACACGCCAATCGCGGCTTCCAGACAATCTGCGAAGCGACACTATGGTGTGCACCCCTATTTTACTCGTCGCCCGTACAACGTCGTTCGTGACTATATATTAAGGTATAGCAGCGAGGGAGATCGCGTTCTCGACCCTTTTGGAGGGTCCGGGGTGACCGCCATCGAAGCATACCTATCCAATAGGACGGGAATCCAAAATGACATAAATCCGCTCGCGAATTTTATCGCAAGTGGAATAGCCAGATTATCGGAGGGTGACGTCTCTGAGTACCAGTCAGGCTTGGCAATTCTTGAGGAAAGGTGCAAGGCACGTTTGGAAGATTTGGAACGCGCCTCCGAGAATGATTTAGTTAACATATTGCCGGACCTCGCTCTTCCCCCAAATGTTCCCTTACCATCTAATTCGGATTCAAATTTTCTTTATGATCTTTTTGATCGGCGACAACTGGCCGCACTGGCTTTGATTCGCCAAGAAATTAAGAGAATTCGTAGGCCCTACGTTCGAGAGGCAATGCTCCTGGCATTTTCCGCTGCGCTTTCGAAGTTAAACGGTACATTCCTCTCAGCAGAAGGCCGGGCTGCTTCACGAGGTGGCTCCAGCATATTTAGTATTTATCGGTATAAAATTGCCAAGGAGCCTGTTCACCTCCCGTTTTGGACGACATTCCGTGAACGTGTTGGCAATGTGTTGGAGGCCAAGGCAGAAATCGACAGGGTTATCGAGGTTCAGAAATTAACAGGGAAATGGAAAGGGAACTTCCTAACCTACAAATATGACGTTTTGGAGTTGCCTGACCGGCTTGAGGAAGAAGTCGACTACATTTTCACTGACCCACCTTATGGTGGCCATATAGCCTACCTTGATCTGTCTACTATGTGGAACGCCTGGCTTGGTATCTCTCCCCGCGCCGACTTGGCTAAAAAGGAGATCATCGTGGGAGGGGAGCGAGAGATACCGGAGTCTGTTTACGTCGATCGACTGGGCGCGAGTATAAAGGCCTGCTTGGCAGCGTTGAAGAAAGACCGCTGGATGTCGGTCGTATTTCAGCACTGGAACGTGGAGTATTTTGACGCCATCTTGACCTCTGCATCGGACTCTGGCGCTGAACTGAAAGCCGCTGTCTCGCAAATTGGCGACCCAATCTGGTCGATGCACAAAAAGAAGAGTCGAGACTCAGTCTTAGCCGGCGAACTGATCCTGACTTTCTACAATTCGGGCAAGGCAACAAAACGCCGTGAACAGCGTACGTTTGACCTGGAAGCAGAGGTAAGCACCCTTCTGAACGACCTGGCTGAACCAATTTACGGTGAGCTCCTGCTGAATAGAATTGTCGTAAACGCTTGGAAGAGCGGTGCAATCAAATCGCTCACAATTTCCAAGCAGGAATTCTCGGCACTTCTAGAGGACCTCGGCTGGCACTACGACAACTCAAAGCACTATTGGCTGAAGGACCAACATTCAGAGCTCTTAGTGTAGTCGGCGCTTAGTCCCCGCCCTCGCCCGACGCCTCGATGCGGGCGGCCAGCGCCGCGGCCATGAACTCGTCCAGGTCGCCGTCGAGCACGGCCTGGGTGTTGGACGTCTCCATATCGGTCCTGAGGTCCTTCACCATCTGGTAGGGCTGCAGCACATAGGAGCGGATCTGGTGCCCCCAGCCGATATCGGTCTTGGCCTCGTGCTGGGCCTGGGCTTCCTCCTCCCGCTTCTGCAATTCCGCCTCGTAGAGCCGGGCGCGCAGCATGCCGAACGCGGCCGCCCGGTTACGGTGCTGGGAGCGGTCGTTCTGGCACTGGACGACGATGCCCGTCGGAATATGGGTAATGCGGATGGCGGAATCCGTCTTGTTGACGTGCTGGCCGCCGGCCCCGGACGCCCGGTAGGTGTCCACCCGGATGTCCTTGTCGTTGATCTCCACCTCGATGTCGTCGTCGATCACCGGAAACACCCAGACGGACGCGAAACTGGTGTGGCGCCGGGCGCTCGCGTCATAGGGCGAGATGCGCACCAGCCGGTGGACGCCGCTTTCGGTCTTCAGCCATCCATAGGCGTCGGCGCCCAGGACCCGCACCGTCGAGGATTTGATGCCGGCTTCCTCGCCCGCGCTCTCCTCCAGCCATTCGAGCTTGTAGCCGCGGCCTTCCGCCCAGCGGGCGTACATGCGCAGCAGCATCTGCGCCCAGTCCTGCGCCTCGGTGCCGCCGGCGCCGGCATGGACCTCGAGATAGCAATCGTTGCCGTCGGCCTCCCCCGACAACAGGGCGCGGACCCGCTCTTTCCCGGCCCGGGCCGCCAGCGCCTTGAGCGCCGATTCCGCCTCGCGGACCACGTCGCCGTCGTCCTCGGCCTCGCCGAGTTCGATCAGCTCCAGATTGTCGGAGAGTTCCCGTTCCAACTCGTCGAGGGCCTTGATCCCGCCCTCCAGGCGGGTGCGCTCGCGCATCACCGTCTGAGCGCGGGCCTGGTCGCTCCACAGGCCGGGGTCTTCGGCGAGAGCGTTCAGCTCGGCGAGGCGCTTGACGGCGGCGTCATAGTCAAAGCCGCCTCCTCAGCAGTTCGAGGGACTGCTTGATCTGCTCGGAGAGGGTCTCGATTTCGGCGCGCACGGGAGGTCTCGGTGATCGGCGTTGGGAGGGTCTCGGCGGAGTGTCTTAGAGGGTTCGGGAGACGGGTACAACAACCGTCGTCAATAAAGCCCGCCGGTGCCGGACGCGGGCGCCCGGGTGGTCACCGTCAGGCCGTCGAGCACGTTCTCCTCGCCCGACGGGATCCTGCCCGGCTTGAACGCTTCGAGAATGACGTTGCGGTCGCCGCCCCGGGCCGGCTTGCCGGAAGCGGCGTTGACCCGCACCAGCCTGATGCCCTCCGGAATCCGGAACGGAATGGCGGCCTCGCCGTCGAGGGCCTCGGCCATGAACCGCTTGAAGATCGGCGCCGCCGCGCTGGCGCCCTGCTCCCGCGCGCCGAGGGACCGGGGGGTGTCGAAGCCGACGAAGACCCCGACGGCGAGGTCCGGCGAGAAGCCGACGAACCAGGTATCCAACGCATCGTTGGTGGTGCCGGTCTTGCCGGCCAGGGGCTTGCCGATGGACTTGATCTGGCGTCCCGTGCCCCGCTCCACCGCGCCCTGAAGCATGGAAACCATCTGGTAGGCGCTGGCGGGATCGGCGACCCGCTCCCGGGTGTCCGGAATGCCGGGAACCGGCTGATTGGTCCAGAAGGCCGCCCGGCAGTCCCGGCACGCCCGGTTGTCGTGACGGTAGACGTTCCTGCCGTGACGGTCCTGGATGCGGTCGATGAGGGTCGGTTTGATCCGTTTTCCGCCGTTGACCATCATCGCGTAGGACGCGGTCAGCCGCATCAGCGTGGTCTCGCCGGCGCCGAGCGACATGGAAAGCCGGCGCGGCAGGTCGTCGGCGACGCCGAGCCGCCGGGCGAATTGGGCGACGCGGTCGATGCCGATGGTTTGGGCGAGGCGCACGGTCATCAGGTTGCGCGACTTCTCGATGCCGAGGCGCATGGTGCTCGGCCCGTAGAATTTCTTGGTGTAGTTGGCCGGCCGCCATTTGGGCAAACCGGGCCCCTGGTCGATGACGAACGGCGCATCGAGAATCAGGGTGGAGGGCGTAAAGCCGGCGTCCAGGGCCGCCAGATAGACGATCGGCTTGAAGGCGGAGCCCGGCTGGCGCTGCGCCTGGACCGCGCGGTTGAACTGGCTGCGCTCGAAGGAATAGCCGCCCGACATGGCCAGCACGCGCCCCGTATGGGGATCGAGCGCCACCACCGCGCCGTCGATCTCGGGGATCTGCTTGAGGGCGAAGGTATTGTCCGGATAGGGTTTTCCCTCCCCGGTCTCGAAGACTTGGTGGACCGCGACCACGTCGCCGGCGGCCAGTACGCCGCTCGCCGCTTTCACCCGGGGGCCGAGCCGTTCCTTCTTCTTCCACGCCCGGGCCCACTTCAACTCATCGAGCGGAATGATCCCGGTGCGGCCGTCATCGACGCCGATGGCCGCCGATTTGTCGTCCGCCGACAGCACGATGGCCAACCGCCAGTGGTCGAGGCCCTTGGGCGCCTCGACCTCGGCCAGCTGCGCCAGCCAGTCGGTCACCGGCCCGGCCCGGGCGATGGGCCCCCGCCAGCCATGACGCCGGTCGTATGCCTCGAGCCCGGCACGCAGCGCCCGGTCGGCGATGTCCTGAAGCCGCGGGCTCAAGGTGGTGCGCACCGAGAGACCGCCCTTGTAGAGCTCATCCTCGCCGTAACGCTGCACCAGTTCGCGCCGGACCTCCTCGGCGAAGTAGTCGGCGTTGACGAATTCGGTGGCGTCCCGCTTGCGGACGATCAGCGGCTGGGCCTTCGCCGCCGCCGCCGCCTCGGGCGTAATCACGCCGTCTTCGAGCATCCGGTCGACCACCCAGTCCCGGCGGCCCTTGGCGGCGCGGGGCTTTGTCAGCGGGTTGTAGTTGTTGGGGGCCTTGGGCAGCGCGGCCAGGAGGGCGGCCTCGGAAACGGTCAGCGCGTCGAGCGATTTGTTGAAGTAGTTGAGCGCCGCGGCGGCGACGCCGAACGAGCCGAAGCCGAGATAAATCTCGTTCAGGTAAAGCTCGAGGATGCGCTCCTTGGCAAGCGCCCGCTCGATCCGGAAGGCAAGAATCGCCTCCTTGATCTTGCGTTCGACCGTAACATCGGAGGTCAGCAGGAAATTCTTCGCCACCTGCTGGGTAATGGTCGAAGCGCCCACCAGCCGCCGGTTGGTGGAGATGTTCTTGAGATTGGTGATCACCGCGCGGCCGACGCCGATGGGATCGACCCCGGGATGGGTGAAAAAGTTCTTGTCTTCGGCCGACAGGAACGCGTTGATCACCCGCTTGGGCATGGCGCCGACGGGAATGAACACCCTGCGTTCGACAGCGAATTCAGCCAGCAGCCGTCCGTCGCCGGCCTGCACCCGGGTCATCACCGGCGGTTCGTAGTCGGCCAGTTGCCGGTAGTCGGGCAGCCCCCGCCCGTACTTGTAGAAGATGTAGATACCGCCGCCGGCGCCCGCGAGAACGACGATCAACAGAAAGCTGACAAGGGCGATAAACGTCTTAAGCATGTCCGGCTGGTCCAACCTGGCATTTCGCGCCGCCAAAGCGCTCCATCTTCGTCCTATGCGCCCCCCGGCGCAATGGCCTGACGCGGGAGTTAACGCGGAATTGTGGCGGCTTTGTGGCGCAATTCGGCGCTTTGCCTCTTATCGTTGCGCCTGTTCGATCCGTTCGAAATAGCGGTCGATTGCCTGAGCGACCGAATCGGCGATCCGCGCCCGGTAGCCTTCCCGGCGGAGCGCCCGCTCATCCTGGCGGTTGGACAGGAACCCCATCTCGATCAGCACCGAGGGGATATCGGGCGCCTTGAGGACGGCAAATCCCGCGAATCGATGAGTTCTTCGGAGCAGCGTGGTGACCCGGCGCAACTCCTGAACCAGCTCCGCCGCGAACCGGACGGATTCGTTCATGGTCTCCCGCTGGGCCAGATCGATCAGGATATCCGTTACCTCGGGGGTTTCGGCCGAGAGGTCGACGCCGGCGATGAGGTCGGCCTTGTTCTCCTTGTCGGCCAGTTCCGCCGCTTCCTTGTCCGATGCTTTTTCCGACAAGGTATAGACCGACAATCCGCGGATGCCGGCTCGGCGAATGGAATCGGCATGCAAGGAAATAAACAGATCCGCGTCGTGCCTGCGGGCGATGGCGATGCGGTCGCGAAGCCGGATGAAGACGTCCCGGTCGCGGGTCAGGATCACCTTGTAGCGCCCGCTTCTTTCGAGGCGGCGTTTCAGGGTACGCGCCGTCCGGAGCGTAATATCCTTCTCCAGCACCCCGCTCCGCCCGATGGCGCCGGGGTCGACGCCGCCGTGTCCGGGATCGATGGCGATGATCCGGCGGTCTCTCCGGGCGCGCGGCTTGCGGTTCGGGATCGGCAGACCCGGGGCCGCCCGCGCCGTCTCCCGAGCGGACGCCCGGCCCCGGGCGCGTCCTCTGGCGCGGCGGGGCTCGACCAGTTCGGCCATGAACCTCGCGCGGTCGCTGGGCTTCATGTCCACCACCAGCCGGTGGCCGCGATTTCCGGAGGGCGGCACCAGAAACGCCGCGGTGATCCGCATGGGTCCGCCCATGTCGAGCACCACCCGCGACGCGCCGGCTTTGAACAGTCCGTAGCGCAGGCTCTTGATCAGGCCGACGTTCCTGGGCAGCGGCCGGGCCGGCAGCTGCCAGCGGAGCTCCGGCAAATCGATGACCAGACGATAGGGATCGACCAGCGCGAAGTAGGAGAACTTGACCGGTCCGGTCAGATCCATGACGAACCGGGTCCGATCGCCGCTGACGCCCGCCCGGAGATCATTGGCCACAACGACGTCCCGGGCCGGGGCGTCACCGGCCGGCAACGCACCGAGCGCCGACGCAAGAATCAGCGTCCGTATCACCCGCGAGAGCGGCAGACACACGGCGCTGAAACTCTTCCGGATTGAAACCATATCCGTGAACACGCATACACCATCCGCCGGCGGAAATTCGCGAAATGCGATAAGTCCCGCCGGATTCCTGTACATAAGGTGATTGTCGAACACTATTCCTACCGTTATGTTAACGGCGTGAAGCGTGGCGGGACTTGTTGAATGGGAGGCACGCGCGTACGGCGAATTGGCCAGACAGGCCCGGAGCCGACGCCTTACCGCCGGCCCTAATGCTCCGCCACATCAAAGCTTCCGAACCAGTGAAAGTAGATTATTCGATGCCGGTAATGGCAGCCCAAATCAACCGTCCGGCCAGCCCGGCCCCGCGAATCGCGGGCGCCGGACATCTGGAGCGGACCTATTCGATGCGGGGCGCCGCCGGCAAAATTGCAAATACGACCAAGGCGGGACGCGGCTTCGATGCCGGCGGCCCGGCCTGGTCCCGGAGTTTTAGATCAAATGACCAAGAGAATGTTGATCGACGCGGCCCACCCGGAAGAGACCCGTGTGGCCACCGTCGACGGAAATCGGCTTGAAGAGCTAGACGTAGAATCAGCCGCCAGGCGGCAACTCAAGGGAAACATTTATTTGGCAAAGGTGACGCGGGTGGAGCCCTCGCTCCAAGCGGCCTTTGTCGACTATGGCGGCAACCGCCACGGTTTCCTGGCCTTCAGTGAAATTCATCCCGACTACTACCAAATCCCGGTCGCCGACCGCGAAGCGCTTATCGCCGAGGACGAGGCCGCCGAAGCGGCGGAGGCGGAAGCGGACGAAACCGATGCCGCGGATGACGGTAAGCCGGATACCAAGGGGGTCGAGACCATTGGCGGCGGCGACATCGACGATGTCGAGGAGCGACGCGCCAACCGGCCGGTCCGCCGCTACAAAATCCAGGAAGTCATCAAACGGCGCCAGATTCTGCTGATCCAAGTCGTCAAGGAGGAGCGGGGCAACAAGGGCGCGGCGCTCACCACCTATTTGTCTCTCGCCGGCCGGTATTGCGTGCTGATGCCGAATACGGCGCGCGGCGGCGGCATCTCCCGCAAGATTTCCAATGCCAAGGACCGCAAACGGCTGAAATCAATCATCTCGGAACTCGATATCCCGAAGGGGATCGCGGTCATCGTCAGGACCGCCGGGTCGGACCGGGGCAAGGCCGAAATCAAGCGGGACTACGAATACCTCATCAAGCTTTGGGACAACGTCCGGACGCGCACTTTGGAATCGACGGCGCCCGCGCTGATTCACGAGGAAGCGAACCTCATCAACCGCTCGATCCGGGATCAATACACCCGCGATATCGATGAAATCCTCGTGGAAGGCGATGACGGCTACCGGGCGGCCAAGGATCTGATGAAGATGCTGGTCCCCAGCCATGCGAAGAAGGTGCAGCCCTATCGCGATCCCGCCGTACCCCTGTTCCAGCGCTATCACGTCGAGAGCCAGCTCGAAACCATGCACAATCAGGACGTGCAGCTGAAGTCGGGCGGCTACATCGTGCTCAGCCCGACCGAGGCGCTGGTCGCCATCGACGTCAACTCGGGCCGGGCCACCCGCGGACGCAATATCGAGGAAACCGCGCTCAAGACAAACCTGGAGGCCGCCTCCGAAATCGCCCGGCAGCTAAAGCTCCGCGATCTCGCCGGATTGATTGTCATCGATTTCATCGACATGGACGTCAACAAGAACCAGACGGCGGTGGAGCGTAAACTAAAGGAAGCCATGCGCCATGACCGGGCGCGCATTCAAATCGGCCGGATTAGTCCGTTCGGCCTTTTGGAATTGTCCCGTCAGCGGCTTCGCCCGAGTTTGGCCGAGACCTACTCGGATCCATGCCCCCATTGCGGCGGGACGGGAATCATGCGGTCCGTCGAATCCACCGCCGTCCATGTGCTCCGCGGCATCGAGGAAGAAGGCGTGCGGGGCCGCGCGACGGAAATCGAGGTCGCCATGCCGCCCTCGGTGGCGCTCTACGTCCTGAACCAAAAGCGCGAAACCATCGCGCAGTTGGAGGAGAAATTTGGCTTCAGGATCATCGTCTCCCAGGATGACGAGTTGATCCCGCCGGACTACGACATCAAACGGACCACGCTTGCCGAGGGTGCCGGGGACGACGATCAGGACGAAGCCTCGGCCAAGGATGACGGCCAACCCGCGGATGACGGCAGGAAGAAGAAACGCCGACGCCGGGGCCGGCGCCGGCGCGGCGACGATCAGGCCGAGACCCAGGCGGACAACGACGCCGGCGAAAACGAGGAATTGAAGCCGTCCGGCGACGAGACCGAATCCGACGAGAGCGCCGAAGCCGCCGCCGGCTCGGATGAAGACGACGGCGAGCAGAAGAAACCCCGCCGCCGCCGGGGCCGCCGCGGCGGCCGTCGACGGTCACGGAACACCGAAACCGAGGGCGCCGAGGAAAGCAGCGAAGCGGCCGAAACCGCCGAAGAAGGCGATGCGGCGGTCGTCGCGCCCGAACCCGAGGAGGAGGCGGAGGAAACGTCGGAAAACGCCGAAGAAAAACCCAAGCCGCGCCGCCGCCGCCGGGTTCGCCGGCGGGCCGCGAGTTCCGATACCGGCGATGCGGCCGCCGCCGACGAGGACGATAAATCAGAGGATCCGGCCCCCGAGGCCGGCGCGGAACCTACGGAGACGCCGGAACCGGCGGACCTCGCCGAGCAGCCAACCGAACCGGCGGCCGAACCGGTTGAGGCGCCGGAGCCTTTGGCCGCCGCGCCGCAGCCGGACACGAACCCGCCCAGGGAACAACCGGCCCCGGTCGAAGAACGTGCGCCGGCGGCGGAGCCTGAACCACCCGCATCGACGCCGGTAGTCGTTCAGGACGGCGACGGCGCCCCCGCCGAAACCGATCCCGGCGAGCCGCCCAAGCGGGGATGGTGGAGCCGCTAACCGGACCGGCGATCAGGCCAGCCAGCCGATAAGTCGTTCGGCGGCGCCCGCCATCACGGCGTTGGCGCCGGCAAAGGAAAACCTCAGGTGCCGGTGCCCCCGCCCGGGATCGAAATCGATCCCGGGTGTCGCGGCCACCCCGGTCTCCGCCAACATTTTCCGGCAGAAGGCGTCACTGTCGTCGGTCAGGTGAGAGACGTCGGCATACAGGTAGAACGCCCCGTCCGCCGGCGCGATTTCCCGGAAACCGGCGCGCGGCAATTCGCGGAGCAACAGTTCCCGGTTCTCCGCATATTGCCCGACATATCGGTCCAGTTCGTCCCGGCAATCGAACACCGCCGTAGCCGCGATCTGGGAAAGCGTCGGTGGCGAAATGAACAGGTTCTGGGTCAGACACTCGATGGACCGCAGAAGCGGCTCGGGAACCACCATCCAGCCCAGCCGCCATCCGGTCATCGAGCAGTATTTCGAAAAGCTGTTGATGACGATGGCGTCCGGGTCGAAGGCAAGCGCGGTCACCGGGTCCGGCCCGAAGGTGATGCCGTGATAAATCTCATCCGAGATCAACCGGACGCCGTTGTCCCGGCACCACTTCGTCAATTGCCGCATCTCCGGCTCCATGATCATTGAGCCGGTTGGATTGGACGGGCTGGCGACAATCAATCCGTCAATGGCATGGCCCGCCTTTTCCAACACGTCGGGCGTCGGCTGGAAATGCGTTTCCGGCCCCACTTCGATCGTCACCGCTTCGATGCCCAGCGCCGTCAGGATGTTGCGGTACGCCGGGTACCCGGGCGCGACGAGGGCGACTCTGTCCCCGGCGTCGAACGCGGCCAGAAACGACAGCAGGAATCCGCCCGATGAACCGGTGGTGATCACCACCCGGCCGGGGTCGACGTCGGCGCCATACCTGATCTTGTACTGCTCGGCGATCAGATTCCGGAGGGCGGGAACGCCAAGGGCATCGGTATATCCGATCAAATCCTCGTCAAGGGCCGATTTGGCACGGTCCAGAACCGCCGCCGGCGCCGGCGTTCCCGGCTGTCCGACTTCGAGATGCAGGACATCCTTGCCGGACGCCGCGCGTTCGTTCGCGGCGCGCATCACGTCCATGACGATGAACGGCGAGATCAGTCCCCGGGAGGAAACCTTGAGCGCCATTTCCTACTGCTCGGCCGTCGCCGCAAGGCCGTGAGACCTCGAGTCCACGGCAAACCGGCATTGCTCCGGACCGCGCTCAAGGCCCGCCCGGCAATGAAGCGCACTGACGCGTCCGAGAACCGCCGCCTCGCCGAGGCGATGGCCCCTGTCCCGAAGAAACCGCAGCGACCTTCCATCCATGCCCGCTTCAAAATAGGTGGTATCGCCGTTCCCCGGCCGGCTCACGCGCCTTAGCGCCAGCGCCTCCTTCAGCGGAATGTCCGCCAGCATCGTCGCGGCGGCAACGGCGGGGACCGCCTCCGGCGTTGCCGGCGCACCGCCGCCGGCGGCGGCGAAGTGCACCTGCTGCGTGTTGGGATTAAGAACGATAACCGGGCTGAGCGGCGCGGGACGCGTCGGCGCCGCCGCCATGAACACGCCCGTTCCCCGTGCCATTCTCCCCGAACCGAAGGGTGCGTTCATGGTCAGGCTGCATGCAACGGCCGATCCCGTCCGGTCGGCCGCGACGAACCCGGTCGACGAAGAAGCGCCATTGCCGCCGGGCGCTTGGCCGATGCCGATGGAAGCGGGCCGGTGCCGGCCCGAGGCCAGGTTTCCCGCCAAGCGATCGACGTAGGATTCGGAAATCAGCCGCGGACGCTTCTTGGTTCCGCCGACGGGCGGTGCTTGAGGATCGGCGAGCAACTCGCCGGCGGCGGAAGACGAAGCCTCGGCGATCAGATGCAGGCGTGCATCGCCGCCCAAATCCTCGAATGCATCGTCGGCCGCGAGCAATGCGTATAGAACGGCGGCGGCCCGGCCTGCCGACGGGGCATCGGCGAAGTGCGCCGAATGGCGGCCCGACTCCACCTCGATTGTCGTCCCCCAGGACGGATTGTAGGAACGGAGGTCCTCCAACGTCATGGAACCGCCCGCGAGCCGCACGGCATGGGCGAACTCGCCGCTTAACTTGCCCCGATATAACTCGCCCGGCCCCCGCGCCCGCAGACTGGACAGAATTCCCGCCAGATCGATCTGGCGCAGAAATTGGCCCTCCTTCAATGGCTGGCCATCGGGGGCGAGAATGTTCCACGATTGTTGATGGGGCCGCAGCCAAGCCCGCGCCCAGGCGATGTCCCAGGCGAGCGCCCGCGAAGCCCGCGTCCCAAACCGCGCCAGCTGTTCCGCGCGCGAAACATGCGTCGCCCAGGGCTGATTGCCGAAACGCGCATGCAGGGCAAAAAATCCTGCGGGATTTCCGGGGACGGCGGTCCGAACGGTACCGGGCGGTGCGGGATTGGCCGGCTGGCCCGGAAGAAATCGCAGGGTTTCGATTTTCTTGCCTTCGGCATCATAGACCAGGCACACACCGCCGCCGCCGAGACCGGCCGCGGACGGATAGGTCACCGATAGGGTGAAATACATCGCCGTGGCGGCATCCGCCGCCGACCCGCCCGAGGCGAGCACTTGGCGGCCCACCAGCGCGGCCCGGGGCTCTTCTGCGGCGACGCCGCCGACAAAGCCGAGAACACTGCCCTCGACCCCCTCCAGCGGCTTCTCCCCGGCGCACGCGGCGAGAGCGAGCGCCGTCAACGCCAACGTTAATTGACGGTGGTAAACGCGGTGTCTACCCTCGCGGAAATATTTGGAGACCCCCCAATTGTCTTGTCGTCGAATGGCGTGTCGCATTTTGCTCGTGGCCGTCCTCGCTCTTGGCGGCGCCTTCGTCCTGTCGGTTGACAAGGCGGCCGCACAGAAAACCTCGTTTATCCGGGATGCGGAAACAGAAGGTATCATCCGCATTTATGCCACACCACTTTTCGAAGCGGCAAACCTTGAACCGACGGCGATCAGAATCTTTTTGATCAATGATCGGGCGCTCAACGCGTTCGTGGCC
The DNA here is from genome assembly GCA_022822205.1 of Rhodospirillales bacterium. GTDB lineage: Bacteria > Pseudomonadota > Alphaproteobacteria > Rhodospirillales > UBA2165 > JAJDXO01. The sequence continues at coordinate 95,337 of JAJECC010000038.1, forward strand.
GGCGGGCTGAACCTGTTCATCAATACCGGTCTGATCATGCGGGCCCGGACCCCGGGAGAGGTGATCGGCGTGATTGCGCACGAAACCGGCCATATGTCGGGGGGACACCTGTCGCGAATTCCAGGCGCGGCCCGGAACGCAACCGCCCATGCCATTATGGGTTATATTCTGGGCGGCGTCGCCGCCATCGGCGGCCGGCCGGATGTGGGCGCGGCCGTCGTCGCCGGCCAACAAGGGGTCGCACAGCGAAGCTTCCTCCAGTTCTCCAGAACCCAGGAAAACGCCGCCGACCAGGCGGCGGTACGGCTGCTCGACGCCACCCGGCAATCCGCCCGCGGATTGCTGCGCTTCATGGACGTTCTCCGGGGGCAGGAAGCCTTGAGTACGGCCTCGCAGGACCCCTATGTGCGGACCCACCCCCTGTCCTCGGACCGAATGTCGTTTCTGGAAGAACATGTGCGGCAATCTCCCTATTCCGACGTCCCCGCCAATCCGGAATTGGTAAAATTGCATAACCGCATGCGGGCCAAGCTGATCGCCTTCATCGAGCCGCCGCCGCGCACCTTCCGGGCCTTTCCCGATAGCGACCGATCCGTGGCCGCCCGCTATGCCCGTTCCATAGCGCATTACCGGGGCGCCAACATCGAACAGGCGCTGGACGGCATCAGCGGGCTGATCGCCGATTTTCCGGAAGACGGCTATTTCCGGGAACTAAAGGGCCAGATTTTGTTTGAGAGCGGCCGCGCGCGGGAGGCCTTGCCCTACTACGAGGAGGCCATTCGTCTGGTCCCGGATTCGGCCGTGCTGCGGGCCGACATCGGCCGCGTCCAGGTGTCGACCCAGGACCCGGCCCTGCTCGACGCAGCCATCCAAAACCTGTCCGCGTCGCTGAGCCGGGAGCCGAACCGGGCGTCGGTGTGGCGTCAACTGGGCATCGCCTATGGCCGGAAGGGCGAGCGGGGACGCATGTCTCATGCCCTCGCCGAGCAGGCTCTGCTGGAACGCCGCTATCGCGATGCCAAGGGGCTCGCGGACCGGGCGATCGGTCTGCTCCCGGCCGGCTCACCTGCGTGGATACGAGCCCAGGACGTGGTTTCCGCGGCCGAGACCGGTCTGGTCCGGCAGCGCCGAAACCGGTAGCCGCGGCCCGCCAATCTCCAGCATCTCCGCCTGGGGTCGTTTTTTCGTGAGACCAAAGGGGTTCCGGACGTCCCCACTTGTTCCCCGGCGGGGGCTGGGTCATCATCCCGACGTCACAACCGCCGGGTATCCCGTTTGATGAAAAGCCTCGTCGTCCTATTGGCGCTCGCCGCCGCGACCCTCGCCCTCCCGGGTGACGCCGCCGCGCAAAGCGGTCCCCGGTCGTTTCCGGACGGGCTGACGGACCGGCAGAAGGAAGAGGTCCGGGAGCTGATCGGCGAATACCTCCGCGACAATCCCGAGATCATTCTCGAGGCGATTCAGATCCTCCAGCAGCGCGAACAGGCGCGGCAAAACGAGCAACAGCGCTCCAATCTGGCCTCGTACCGCCGCGAACTGGAACGCGACCCCACCTCGCCGGTCGGCGGAAACCCGAAGGGCGACATCACCATCGTCGAGTTTTTCGACTACCGGTGCGGCTACTGCAAACAGGTGCTCCCGGCCATCCAGGAGCTGCTCAGGTCCGACGGCGACATTCGCTGGGTGTTCAAGGAGCTCCCCATCCTGTCGCGGGAATCGCGGATCGCCGCCCGGGCGGCGCTGGCCGCCTGGAATCTGGACCGGGACAAGTATATGGATTTCCATACCGCGCTGATGGAATCCCGGGGCGGCCTGTCCGAGCGCGACATTTTGCGCATGGCCGGGAACGTCGGCCTTGATCCGGAAGCGATCAAGGCCGGCTCGAACGATCCGGCGGTGGAGCAGGCGCTGCAACGCAATTCTCGGCTCGCCGAGCGCCTGGGGATTCGCGGAACCCCGGGCTTCATCATCGGCGATCAGGTGGTGCCGGGCGCGATCGACCTCCGGACCATGCGGCAAATGATCAAGGAACTTCGGGAACGTTCCTGAGGCCTTCCGACTCCCGCCCGCGCCGTATTTTCAGTATTCGTTTCAAGGCCCTGCTTCTGTTATACCGGTGCCACGTCTAACGGGGGCACTCCTTCCATGCGCGTTCTATCCGTCTTCGGCACCCGGCCCGAAGCCATCAAGATGGCGCCCGTCGTCACCGAATTGGCGGCGCGCGACGGCATCGAGTCGTTTGTCTGCGTCAGCGCGCAGCACCGGGACATGCTCGACCAGGTTCTCGCCGCGTTCGAAATCGACCCCGAGTTCGATCTCGACATCATGACCCACGGACAGACCCTGGAGGACATCACGACCGCGGTGCTTCGCGGCCTGCCGCCGATCTTCAAGGAACTGGCGCCCGACCGGATACTGGTTCATGGCGATACCACGACGACAATGGCCGCCTCGCTGGCGGCGTTCCATGAGGGCATCCCGGTCGGACATGTGGAGGCCGGGCTTCGCAGCGGAAACATGATGGCGCCGTGGCCGGAGGAAATGAACCGCCGGGTGACCGACACGCTGTGCGATTTGCACTTCGCTCCCACCGAGTCGGCGCGTCAAAACCTGCTGCGCGAAGGTGTCGGCGAAAACGGCATTACGGTCACCGGCAATACGGTGATCGACGCGCTGTTCACCGCCCGCGACCGTCTGGCCGAAGAGGGCGGCCTCGCCGACGCCGTCCAATCCGGACTGCCCGCGCTGAACCCGGAACGTCAATTGATCCTGGTGACCGGCCACCGGCGGGAAAACTTCGGCGACGGATTTCAGCGGATCTGCGGCGCCCTCGCCGAACTCGGCGCGCGGCCCGATGTGGAGATCGTTTATCCGGTCCACCTCAATCCCAACGTCCAGGCGCCGGTTCATGACATCCTCGGCGGCCGGGACAATGTGCACCTGGTCGAACCCGTCGCCTACCTGCCCTTCGTCGCCCTGATGGACCGGGCGCGGTTGATCATCACCGATTCCGGCGGCATACAGGAGGAAGCCCCGTCGCTCGGCAAGCCGGTTCTGGTCATGCGGGAGGTCACCGAGCGGCCGGAGGCCGTCGATGCCGGCACCGTGCGTCTGGTCGGCACCGACCGGGCGAAAATCGTTTCGGAGACCGAGCGGCTGTTGGATGACGCGGCGGCATACGATGAGATGAGCAAGGCCATCAACCCCTACGGCGACGGCAAGGCGGCCTCGCGAATAGCCGGCGTGATCGGCTCATGAGCGGCGGTTCCGGCACCGTTTGCGTGATCGGGCTCGGCTACGTGGGCTTGCCGACGGCGGCGGTCATCGCCAATCGGGGCATCGAGGTGGTCGGCGTCGACACCGATGACGACGTGGTCGAGGAACTCGGCCGGGGCGAAACCCATATTGTCGAGCCCGATCTCCATATCCTGGTGCGGAGCGCGATCGCGTCGGGAAATCTCACTATCCGCGCCAAACCGGTGGAGGCGGATGTCTTCGTCATTGCCGTCCCTACCCCGTTCACCGGCCGGCGAACCGCGGACCTCAAGCATTTGGAGGCCGCCGCCCGCGACCTCGCGCCGGTGCTGAAATCCGGCGATCTGGTGGTGCTCGAATCCACCTCGCCCGTCGGCACCACCGAAAAGCTGGCGGCCTGGCTGGCCGGGGAGCGGGCCGATCTTTCCTTTCCGGGCGACGGCGGCGGGACCTGCGACGTGCATGTGGCCCACAGTCCGGAGCGCGTATTGCCGGGCCGGGTCCTGTTGGAGCTGGTCGGCAACGAGCGGGTGATCGGCGGCCTGACGCCGGCGTGCGGCGAAAAGGCAAAAGCGTTTTACGCCGCCTTCGTCAAGGGCGGCTGCCACGTCACGGACGCCCGGACCGCCGAGTTGGTCAAGCTTGCCGAGAATGCCTACCGGGACACCAACATCGCGTTCGCCAACGAGATGGCCAATGTGTGCGAGGAACTCGGCATCGATGTCTGGTCGCTGGTCGAGCTGGCCAACCGCCATCCCCGGGTCGATATCCTGCGGCCCGGGCCCGGCGTCGGCGGCCACTGTATCGCCGTCGACCCCTGGTTCATCGTCCAGTCGGCGCCGGAGTCGACGCCGCTGATCAAAACCGCCCGGGACGTCAATGACGGCATGCCGGCGCGCGTGGTGCGGCGAATCAGGGCCGCGCTCGGTGAGCAGCCGGGAGGGCCGGTGGCCTGTCTCGGCCTGGCGTATAAGGCCGACATCGACGACCTTCGCGAAAGCCCGGCGCTCGACGTGATCCGTTTGTTGGCGGCGGAAACCCCGGCGCCGATGCTGGTCGTCGAACCGAACATCGACTCCCTGCCGGGCGGCCTCGTCCCGCGGAACGCGACACTGTGCGCGCTCGACGATGCCCTCGATGCCGCCAATATCGTCGTCCTGCTCACCGACCACAATGAGTTCCGCTCTCTGGAACGGGAGCGCCTCGCCGGGAAAACCGTCATCGACACCCGCGGCATCTGGCGATAGAAGGTGAGGCTCCAAGCGGGCCGGCGGCTCGAACGTCACTCATCGAAAAACCGGCCGCACTCATCTCCGGCGTGACCGGTCAGGATTGCGCGTATCCGGTGGAATTTCCGCTCGGCAATGGCCGGCGGGCGGCGCTCTTGATGACGTCGGCCGTTTCCGAGGCCGCCCTGGACCACGAATATCCGGCGGCCCGCTTCCGTGCGCGAAGGCCCAGCTCGCGCCGCAACGCCGGATCACCGGCAATCGCGAGAATTCTGGAAGCCATCTCCCCGGCATCCAAGGGTGAAAAGAACTCCGCGGCATCGCCCACGATTTCAGGCATGGCCGCCGTGTTCGAACAGGCGATCGGGGCGCCGCAGGCCATCGCCTCAACCAGCGGATTGCCGAATGTCTCCACCGTCGAAGGAAACACGAACACCAAACAACGGCGGTACAGTTCGAGCAGATCGCCGGTCCGTTTCTCCCCCAGGAACTCGATGACGTCGGCGAGGTCGAGCTCGGCAATCCTCTCCTGAAGCTGCCTCATATAGCCGGCGTCGATGGATCGTCCGGCAATCTTCAATTTGATCTCCGGACGCCGGCGATGAACCGCCGCCATCGCCTCGATAAGGGTATGGAAATTTTTCTGAATATAAATGTCGGATACCGCCAGCAAATGAGGTTCGCGGTCCACGGCATCATCCGGCGAAAACACCGGGTTTACCCCGTGATTGACGATCGTAACCCTGTCCCGGAGGCGGCTGCCGAAACCGAAGGTCAAGGCATTCCTGGCGTACCGGGAGACCGCGATCGCCTTCGTACTGGTCAATAGGGAGAGACCCGTCATCAGGGCCAGTCCAATCCAGTAGAAACGGCGCGACATCCGCGTTTCCCGGCCAACGACCGCGAGGGAGTTTCTCAGCACGATCACCCGGTTCGGCGCGAACAGCGGTCCGTAGTTGGCCGGCGAGAAGGTGACATCGGCAGCCATCGATCTGGCCACAAACGGCAAGGCCAGCTGCTCCCACACCAGGGCGGGGAAGAACCGGTTGTCGAATTCGAGCAGATGGACGCGCACCTTCTCGCCCAAGAATTCATAGAGCTCGGATTGATCGCGGTGAAGGAGAAGATGGGTTTCGAGATCGCCGTCTTCCGCAAGGATCGGCAGGATATTTCTCAGGTAGGTGACCCCGCCACCGCTCTTTGCATGAATTCCGTTGACCAGCACGCGGATCTTGTTGCTGCGCGGAAGTTTGGGGCCCACAACCGGTCTCGAAGTTATCCAAGCGGAATCAATGGATTATATCATTTATGTCCGGCAGTCCACCGGCGTCCGGGGGCATGACTTGCGGCGCATACGGCCCCCGCAGGGCCGGTGTCCGCAATACGGCGGTCACTCGCCGCCGTCCACCCAATGGTCGAACCATGCCGCCGCGTTATAAAGCACCCAGACCAGCAGCGCCGCATCGCGGCGGCCGCTGCGATGGTCCGAAATCAATTTCCGCACATGGGCCTTGTTCAGCCCCGCCGCGTCCAACAGGGGCGAGGCGGTGATTTGCGCTTCCGCCTGGCGCCCGAAATCGCCCCGCAGCCATTCCGCCATGGGCGCCGAGAAACCCATCTTCGGACGATCGATTATTTCGTCGGGGATGATCCCGCGGACCGCCGATTTGAGCAGCGCCTTGGCCTCTCCGCCCTTGATCTTGGCGTCCATCGGGATGCCCATGGTGTAGTCGACGAGTTCGTGATCGAGAAACGGCACCCGGCCTTCAAGAGAGGACGCCATGGTGATCTTGTCCACCCGCATCAGCAGCAGCTCCGGGAGACGAAGCCGGAATTCGTTGTGGATCATCCTCATCAATTGATCGCTCTCGGGAAAACGCTCATCGAACCCATTCAGATAGGCGAGCGCCACCTGCTCGCTGTCCCGCGCCCGGAACCGCGGCGGCAACAGCCCCATACCGATGAGCTCCTCGAAGTCTTCGGGCTCTGCCGGATCGGCTCCATTCATCAACGGCGCCTTCTGGGATTCCCAATAGGCCACGGCGCCGCTCCAAAAAGCCTCGCCGCCGCGGGCGGCGCGGCCGACGGCATCCGCATAAATCTCGAAATCGGGAAACATACCGGCGACGGCCCGCGCACCGGCCGCAACGCCCCGCTGCATCGAGCCCGGCAGAAACTTCCGAAACGCGCCGAAATACTTCTGGTGAAGGCGCAGATACATCATGTAGGAGCGGTAGCCGCAGAACTGCTCGTCCGATCCCTCGCCGACCTGAACCACCTTCACCCCGTTCTCGCGGGCCAGCTTCGAGACGAAGTGGAGCGGAATACAAACCCAGTCGGCCAGCGGCTCATCCTGGTCCCGCACCAACTGAGCCAGGTATCCGGTCATGTCGCTTTCGTTCACCAGCACCTCGTGGTGCTCGGTGCCCAGGTGATCGGCCACCCGCCGGGCGTAGTCCAACTCGTTGAGATGCCGATGATCGCTGAATCCGACGGAAAATGTCTTGACGGGCTCCGCCGTGTGGCGGCTCATCAGAGCCGCATTCACCGACGAATCCATGCCGCCGGACAGAAAGGCGCCGAACGGGACATCGGACATCATCCGGCGCTCCACCGATCGTTCCAGCCGGTCGAGGACGCCGGCTTCGTAATCCTCCCCGCCGTCGCTCCCGCCGCGAGGCACGGCATCCCAATACCGGACCGCCCGCATGGTTCCCCCATCGGCCACCTCGAGATAGTGGGCCGCCGGCAGTTTGTAGATGCCGCGGAACATGGTGAGCGGCGCGGGCGGCGTCAGATAGCTCAGGTAGTGGTAAAGCGCGGTCCCGGACAGTTCGGACGTAACCGCCGGATGGCGGACCAGGGATTTTATCTCGGAGGCGAAGAGAAACCGCCCGCCCGCCTTCGTGAAATAGACCGGTTTGATGCCCACGCGGTCCCGGGCCAGGGTCATGCGCTTTGCATTTTCGTCCCAAATGGCGAACGCGAACATGCCCTGGAGACGCCCGAGCAGCCGTTCGATCCCCCACTCCTCATAGCCGTGGATGAGAACTTCGGTATCGGCATGGTCGGTTGCGAATGTGTGGCCCGCGGCCGTGAGCTCCCGTCTGAGCTCGAGGTGGTTGTAAATTTCGCCGTTGAACGTAATCCAGACCGAACCATCCTCGTTGCGCATGGGCTGATCGGCTTCGGCCGTCAGGTCGATAATCGACAGCCGGCGATGGGCCAGACCGACCCGCCGGTCATCGGACAACCATGTCCCCTCGCCATCCGGGCCGCGGTGCGACAACGCATCGTTCATGCCCCGGAGTACGGGTTCGGGAACGCCGTCGGAAATGCCGTAGTGAATGATGCCCGCTATGCCGCACATGACCCTGGAACCGGCAATTTAAATCCGCAATGAAAGGTTTGGGGCCTGGGACCGCGCAACGAACTCCGCCCCCTCGCAAATGACGACGGCCCCTAACCTGCCACTCCGCCAATCGCCGGACAACCCCGGCGCCCGTACCCCCGGACGATCGCGCGGGCGAAATCAACCGCCCGTGAATGACCTGCCGGCGGCCCGCGAGCCGGCGCTCAGTCCTTGGACGGCGGCGCCAAGGATTTTGTGACCTGATCGAGCAGGCCGTAGAGCTGGGCGATATTGTCCTCTCCGGCCGCTTCGGCGATGGCCGCGTAATTGGCCTCCGAATGGGGCGCGACCTCGCCGACCAGTTCGCGGCCCTTCGGCGAGATGGCGGCCAGCACCCGCCGCTGATCGGCCGCGGCGGCCCTCCGGGTGATCAGGTCCCGGCCCTCGAGATTCCGGAGAATGCGCGACAGGCTGGGCATGAGGATAAAGCTCCGTTCCGCCAGGCGGCTGATCTCAATCTCACCGGAATCCTCCAGGGCGCGAAGGACCCGCCACTGCTGTTCGGTCACGCCGTGGGCCCGCAGCATCGGCCGGAAACGGCTCATCACCGCTTCGCGCGCCCGCAACAGCGCCATCGGCAACGAATGAGAGAAATCCCGGAGCGGTGCGCGGCCCATCGGGGCTCAGACTTTCTCGTCCGCCACGCCGTTGGACAAGACGCCGATGCCCGGCACTTCGATCTCCACCGTATCGCCCGGCACCAGCCATTTGGGCGGATCGAAGCGGGCGCCCGCCCCGGTCGGCGTGCCGGTCGAGATGACGTCCCCCGGTTCCAATTCGGCAAAGGTGGAGATGTAATTGATCAGGTAGGGGAAATCGAAAATGATGCTGTCGGTGGTATCGTCCTGACGCACCTCGCCGTTGACCCGGGTGGTCAGATGAAGCCCGTCGAAACCGCCGGTCTCGTCGGGCGTGACCATCCAGGGCCCGATGGCGCCGCTTTTTTCGAAGTTCTTGCCCTGGGTGACGTTGAACTTGGCGTGCCGGATCCAATCCCTGAGGGTGCCCTCGTTCATCAGCGTCATGCCGGCAATGTGATCGAGCGCGTTCTCCCTGGGGATCCGCCGTCCGCCCTTGCCGATGATCAGCACGATCTCGCCTTCGTAGTCCAACTGACCGGACTCCGGCGGGCGAACGATGTCCTCCCCGTGGCCGACGAAGGACCCCGGCGTGCGGAAAAACATCGACGGAAAACGGGGCAGGTCGGAACCGTCCCTGTATTCCTCGTTGCGGTTGGCGTAGTTGACCCCGATGCACAGAAGCTTCGGCGGCCGCGGGATGGGCAGGAGATATTTGATGTCGGCGAGATCCGCATCGGACCCGGCGCCGGACGTCATTTTTTCGACCTTGGAGAGGCTGCCGGTTTGCAGCACTTCGAGAACGCTGCCGCAGCCGGCTTCGTTCCGCGCGCCGACATCGAATATTCCGTTGCCGACGACGGCGCCAAACGACTGTTTGCCCTCAAGCTCATAGGTGACGAGTTTCATCTGCCGGTCCCCTGCCCTGAATTATTTAACTTGTTAATTATACGGCGGTTCGGCGCAAATGGGAAATAGGCGTAACCGGCTCAAATGCCGCCGAGATCGGCGCGCTCCTCGAAATATTCCCAGGCCCGGTCCATGGAAAGCGGGGAGAATTGGATTTCCTGATAGAGCCGTTCCTCCTCGGGCGACAGATATTTGACCTCGCCCATCCGCATGGAGGCCATTTGCAGCTGGGCATTGACCTGGAGGTAGATCGACACCATGACCGCCTCTTTGAGGTTGGGACCGACAACCACGCATCCGTGACCCCGCATCAGCGCCACCCGTCCCGCCCCGAGACATTTCGCAAGATCGTGGCCCTGCTCCATGGTCAGGACCAGCATGTTGGTATCGCCGAAATTGTCGGCGATATCCCATACGGGGACTTCCGGGCCGATGCCGCTGCCGACGTGGACCAACGGCCGGATCGGCGTATTGGTGACGCCGAACGGGATCACGGCGTGGGAATGGTTGTGGACCACGGCATTGACGTCGGGCCGGGCCTGATAGGCGGCGCCGTGGATCGGCCGTTCGCCGTAAGGCCGCCGATCATCGTCTATCGGGTTGCAGTCAAGGTCGAACTCCATGATGTCGGCCGGCGTCACCAGGGCCGGGCTCAACGACCGGGCGAGCAGAAACCGCCCGGGATCGTCGGGGTGCCTCAAACTCACATGTCCGTAGGCATCCACCACATCCTCGCGGGCCAAGATCCGGTTGGCGATGGCCACCTGCCGGCGCGCCTCCTCCACAGTCGTCATTTTCCAATCCTCCTGTCCATCCGCGTCGGCACCTTCAGGAAACGTCCCGGCCTTCCCGGGCCCTGTAGGCGGGGAGAGACCAGCCAAATCTGATTGCCAGGGCGCGAACCGCGAAGCAACACAAGAAACCCGATCCAAAGGCCAAAAGACCGCCGGCCCCGGCGAGGGACAGCCCGACGAACACCAAGGCGCCGGCCAACGCGGCGGTGACGTAGATCTCCTTCCGGAGGATCAGGGACACCTCGCCGCCGAGCACGTCGCGGATGATCCCGCCGAACGTGCCGGTAACGATCCCCATGATGACCGCCACCAAGGGATGGGCGCCGACCGCCAGGGCCTTCTCCGCGCCCAGAATGCAGAACAGGGAAAGCCCGAGGGCATCCAGCCACAGGATCAGCCGGTAACGGGACTGAAACAAATGGGCGGCGAAATACGTGACCGCGGCGGCGGTGATGCAAACGGCGACGTAGGATGGCTGCTGCACCCAGTTGACCGCCCCGTCCCCCAGCAGCAGGTCACGGATCGTGCCGCCGCCGACGCCGGTCACCGTCCCCAGAAGCACGAAGCCGAAGATGTCCATCTGCTTGCGGCTGGCCACCAGCGCGCCGGATACGGCGAACACGGCAACCGCCAGATGGTCGACGGCGATGAGGAAATCCATGCCGGAGAGAGTCTGCATCGGAACCGCAAGCTATTGGAACGTCGCTGGTTGTCGCATGAAATTGATCGAAAAGGAAACCGAAGGACCCGGTCCAGACACGCTTACGATGGAGCCTGCCAGTTGGAAAGGCTGATTCGACCGACAAAACCGCTCTCGGTACCGAGTGCGAGATGACGTCCGTCCGCCGACCAGGCGAGCGCGGTCACGGCGCCTTCGCCCGGTCCCTTGACCAGAACCGGATTAACGCGGTCGATCTCCACGAGGATGGCGGCGCCGTCCTCGTATCCGGCGGCGACCACTTCATGCCGAGGGTGGGCGGCCACCACCGTCACCACACCCTCGAAGCCCCACCCCAGGTCGAGGGGGGCCTTGCCCATGGGGCCGCTTTTGCCGTGGAAAGGCCAGCAAACGACGGAATCCGCGCCACCGGTCGCCAGATACCTTCCCTTCGGCAGCCAACTCATCGATTTGACCTTCGTCGGGTAGCCGGACATCCGCATATCGGCGCCGTCGGAGACACGCCAGCCGTGCAACTCGTTTTCCTGCATTGCGGTGACGATGTATTTCCCGTCCGGACTCCAGGTCAGATCAAGGTGCGAGCCCGACCAGCTGAGTCGTTTAGGCTTCTGCGCGCCGGGCTTCGCCCACCAGAGGCTGACCCCGCCATAGTGCGCGGCGGCAATCCGTCGTCCTTTCGGGTCGAACGCCAGACCGCCGACCGTGTTCGCATGATCGAACGTTCCAGCCGCTCCTCCATCCTGCGCGAAAAGGGAAACCGTCTTGCCGAAGACCGCGGCGCATAGTCCGGATGCCCCGCTGACCGCAATCGGCTCGACCCATCGCCCCGCAATGGCCGCGATTTCGGCGGTCTTGCCGTCGGTATCGGTGCTCGCCAGCCGGGCATCGTCTCCGCCCGTCAGGATGCGCCGCCCTCTCAGGTCGGCGGCCAGCGAAAGACAAGCCCCGTCATGCACCGGAACGAAGGACGGAGGATTTGCGCTTTCGCCGCTGATGAACGCAACCCGGCCGTCCCCAAGTGCGGCCGCGAGCAGTCCCTCCTCAAGGAACACAAGGTCGACTACATAAGCGCCGAGGTTCCGGCCGGTGCCGATGCGGTCAAGCAGCGACTCCTTGTCCTGTTGAACGGACGAACTCACGCGATGCAGGCGTCGAACTGCTGTTTCAGTTCCAACTCATCGATGTTTCGCCCGATGAAAACCATGCGGCTCTCTCGGTTCTCGTTTGGGCTCCACGGCTTCGTGAAACTGCCTTCCATCAGCATATGGACCGCCTGGACGACATACTGTTTGTCCTGACCGGCGATCGACAGGATCCCTTTGGTTCGCAGAAGGTCCTGGCCACGCTCGGCAACCAGGCCCTGCAGCCACACCATGAGGCTGGTTCCGTCCAAGGGCCGGTCGGTGCGCAGGCAGACGCTCTTCACATCATCGTCATGTTCATGGTCGTCTTCGGAAAGAAAATCCGGCTCGATCGCCAGTATGCGGTCGAGATCGAACGCCCGGCGCTCCAGAACCGTGTCAAGCCCCACCTCGCATCGCTGCGTGCGATGGATAACCGCCGTCGCATTGATCGAACGGATGCGGGTTTCCACCTGCGCCAGTTCATCGGCCGACACAAGATCCGTCTTGTTAAGAAGGATGACGTCGGCAAAGGCGACCTGTTCCAGCGCCTCATGGCTGTCCGCCAGCCGCCGGACGATATGGCGGGCGTCGGCCACCGTTACGATCGAATCGAGCCGGGTCCGCCGCCGAACGTCGTCGTCGACGAAGAAGGTCTGGGCGACCGGCGCGGGATCGGCAAGGCCCGTGGTCTCGATGAGGATTCCATCGAAGCTGCCTTGCCGTTTCATCAAACCGCCGAGGATGCGGATCAAATCCCCGCGTACGGTGCAGCAGATGCAGCCGTTGTTCATCTCGAACACTTCCTCGTCCGCGTTGACCACGAGATCGTTGTCGATGCCGATTTCGCCGAACTCGTTGATAACGACGGCGTATTTCTTGCCGTGATCCTCGGTCAGGATGCGGTTCAGGAGCGTTGTCTTGCCGGCGCCGAGATAGCCGGTCAGGACGGTGACGGGAAGGCGGGGGGCTTCAGCGTTCATTCTAACCACCAGGTTCTTTTGCAGACTAACCGCCGGAGCGTGCGTGCACGTACCGGAGCGCACGACGTTCTCGACAGACAGTACGCCGGAAAAGTATGATATGGTATGTTATAACATAACGTAAACTAATTTTCGCAAACCGCTCCCGCAGTATCCCGTCCGGACACGATGTGTTCGGCCAAGCTCGGACCTGGAATGTCGGGTACAGCGCCAGCAGACCCCTAGAGGAGATCCAGTGACTCACCTGCCAAAGATTCAGACCTGTGTCGTCGCCATGGCCATCGCGCTCGCCTGCACCGGCTCCATCTCGACGACGCTTGCTGCCGACACACTTCGCGTCACGGATATGACTGGGCGCGAACTGATGCTCGACGGACCCGCCCAGCGGGTGGTGTCGATCATTGTGCCTACGGCCGCGACCATCGTCGCTATCGATGGCTCCCCCGAAAAACTGATCGGGGTGAACCCTATCGCCATGCGCATGTTCCGCAGCGGCATTATCGGCAAGCTGTTTCCCGAGGCCCTCAGTATCCGCAGCAACATCACCCAGGGCGGTGCGGGAATTTTCGTGCCCAACGTCGAGGAGCTCGTCGCCCTCGATCCGGACATCGTGATCCAGGCTGGTTACGCCGGTGAACAGGTTGTAAAGCCGTTGGTCAATGCCGGGATCAATACGGCGTTGTACATGTCTGGTGGCGAGGAGCGTATGAGAGCCGCCATCACCATGATTGGTGCGGTTCTCGGCAAGCCGGAACGGGCGAAAATGCTCAATGACTGGCGGGCTAAAACCATCGCACGCATCAAGTCTGCGGCGCAAAAGATCGCCGACGGTGAGCGGGTCAAGATTCTCCAGGTTATGGCAACCCCGACCGGTTTCAGAGTTTGGGGCAAACAGACCATCGCCAACGACGCGATCAGGCTCGCCGGCGCGGTCAATGCCGCCGCTGACGTGCCGCGGTTGAAGCCCGTGAATACCGAGCAGATCGCCAAATGGGCCCCCGACGTGATTTTCATCTTCAACGTCGGCCGCGCCAACCGCCAGTCCGTCCTGGGCCATACCCTCTTGAGCACGACCCCGGCAGCCCGCAGTGGCCGCGTCTATCGATTGCCGACCGGCAGCATCAACTGGGGTTCCGCCGGCGTGGACGATCCGCTCTACTTCGCCTATGTCGCCGCGCTGGCCTATCCGCGCATCCACGCGGGCGGCGTCGCGGGCGACATACAGCGTTGGTACACCAAAATCTACGGTAAACCAGTCTCGCACGAACAGATCGCCAAGCTGTTGCACGCCAAGGAGAACGGTGCAGCGCCGAACTATGACCTGATCCTCGGCAGGTCGCGCTAGTGAGCGCCGCCGTGATTTCGAAAAGCGAACGTGCCGGCGCGCCGGCCTTCACCGCCGCGTCGGCCGAAGACTACGATGAGCGAATTGTCCGCCTAGTGCCGGGCTACCCCCTGGCGATTGAACTGATCGCAACGCTGATGGCCACGCTCCTGGACGACGACGCGCATGTCCTGGTCATAGGGACCGGGACGGGGGCGGACTTTCTTGCCCTCGCCGCGATGGGTCCCCGGTGGCGCTTTATGGCGATCGATCTCTCCGCGCCCATGCTCGACCGGGCAAGGGAAAAGGCGGAACGCGCCGGCATTGCAGACCGCGTCGAGTTTGCCACCACGACCATGCAGGACTTTCAACCGGGACATGATTTCGATGCCGCGGTCAGTGTGATGGTCAGCCATTTCACGCCGGACGACGGCCGGCGCCTCGACTTCTACCGGGCGGTATCGCGTTCGCTTCGCGCCGGCGCGCCCTATCTCACCGTCGATACGGCGGCATCGGCCGACCCCGATACAATCAATGACGCCGTCGAGCGGTGGCTCACCAACCACGACTTTACAGCGGCGGAGGCGGTCACCAGCCGCAAACGGGTCGCCGCCGGGCATCATGGCATTAGCCCCGAGCGTCTCGCCGCGCTATTCGACGAGGCCGGCTTTGCGCCGCCGCTACCGTTTTTTCGCGCGCTGCGGGTCGAAGGATTCGTGACGCGCCGGAGGGAGTAATATGCGGAACCGGGCGGTCGCACCGCCGCGTTACCTGTGGCCGGTCCTGTGTACGGCGTTGGCGATCACCATGGTCGGCGCCGTTGGTATTGGGCGATACGCGGTACCGTTCGACCGTGTGGTCGCCATCCTGGCCGAGAATATCCTTCCCATCACCGCATCGTGGAGCGCCACCGAGGCGACGGTGGTGGAAATCGTTCGCGGCCCCCGCATCCTTATCGCGGTTCTGGTCGGTGCCGGGCTCTCCGTCGCCGGCGCGGCGCTTCAGGGAACCTTTCGAAATCCGCTCGTCGGGCCGCAGATCATCGGCGTCTCGTCCGGCGCGTCATTCGGCGGCGCGCTCGCCCTGCTGCTCACCGACAGCAATCTTGCCCTGACCCTTCTCGCGTTCATCTTCGGATTGGTGGCGATGGTCATCGTCTTCGTCATGAGCCGGGTGGCCGGGCGGTCGCCGATATTAATGCTGGTCTTGTCGGGAATAATCACCGGTGCCTTCTTCACCGCCCTGGTTTCGCTGATCAAATTCGTCGCCGATCCGGAAGACCGTCTGCCGGCCATCGTCTTCTGGCTAATGGGCAGTTTCGCCGCCGCCAGCTACGAAAAGCTGCTGTGGCTGGCGGTGCCGGTGGCAGGCGGGATGCTGGTCCTCTACCTCATGCGTTGGCACATCAATGTCCTGTCCTTGGGCGACGAGGAAGCGACGGCTATGGGTCTCGAGGTCAATCGCACCCGCTGGATCGTGATCCTGTGCGTGGCCGCCATTACATCCGCGGTGGTGGCTGCCGCCGGGGTCGTTGGATGGGTCGGGCTGGTCATTCCTCACCTTGCCCGCATGATTGTTGGACCGGATCACAAGGTTCTGCTGCCCGCTGCCGCACTTTTCGGGGCCATCTACTTGTTGTTCATCGATGGGTTGGCGCGGAGCATGACATCTACGGAAATTCCGCTTGGTATTTTGACGGCAATCGTTGGCGCGCCGTTTTTCGCCTGGCTTCTCCGGCGCACCCATGCCGCGGGGTGGGGCCGTGATTAGCCTCGCGGAAGGCGGATTTGGCTATTTGCCGGAGAGTTGGGTCTTTCGGTCCCATAGCCTTGAGGTCACGACGGGGCGTATCGCCGCTATCCTGGGACCCAATGGCCGCGGCAAGACGACCCTCCTCAAGTGCCTGCTCGGTCTTCTGCGCCTGCGAGAAGGAAAAGTACAAATTGACGGTCATGCGGGCTATGTCCCGCAATCGACGGGGGCCGCGTTTCCCTACAGCGTCCGAGATATGGTCATGATGGGCCGGGCACGGCAAATCGGATTGTTCGAGTCCCCGAAGGCCGATGACCAGGATGCCTGCCAGCGGGCGCTCGCAACCCTCGACCTTGAGAATTTCGCCGACCGGAGCTTTGATGGCTTGAGCGGCGGCGAACGGCAGTTGGTTTTAGTCGCCCGCGCCCTGGCTTCGGAGTGCCGGACTCTGGTACTCGACGAGCCCGCCGCGGCGCTGGATTACAACAACCAGGAGGTGGTCCTCAAAACGCTCCGGCGGCTGGCCCGCGATCAGGGCCTGGCGGTCGTCTTCACCACCCATTCGCCCCAGCACGCGCTGCACGTCGCCGATCAGGTGTTTCTGATGTATGGCCCCGAGGATTATATTTGCGGCCCGACGCCGGAGGTGATGACCGAGGACAACCTCTCGCGTCTGTACGGGCTGCCGATCCGCGCCGCCGTGGTATCAGAGGACGGTCGCGACGCCCGAACAATGGTGCCGGTGTTCGGCTAGGGGGTGGTCGAGATGAAACTGATCATCCTTGCCCGACCAGCCTTCGGCGACGCGCCGGCGCTTTTTGTCCGCTCCCGGCCTACGGCAGACCCTATCCAAGGGCCTTACCGTCGCGCCGGAAGCGATCTAATGGGGCTGTCTGTTCATGATCACGATTGATCCCACGACCAACACCAGACCGATGACGGCCTGAATACTGATGGCCTCGCCGAGAATTGGCCAAGCGAAAATGAAGGCCGAGATGGGCGCCAGCGTCAACGAGATGCCGGCCGTCGCCGGGGAAATCCGCCCCAACGCCCAGATATAGGCGGCAAATTGAACGGCGGCGCCGACCACGCCCAGGAACACCAGTATCCACCAATCAAACACCGAGAACGAGGGCATCCGGACCGGTTCTCCGGCTGCCTGTGACACGACCAGGAGCGAGAGCACCCCGACCAGCATGACGATCGAGGTAAAGTACACGCCGCCGTATTTCATGATGTACGGCTTGGCGTAGATGCTGTAGATCGAAACCGTCAAGGCGGCCAACAGCATCAGGCTGTCGCCGATCAAAATGCCCCTGCCGGTACCGCTGTCGAAGAGTGAATCGCTGACCGCCACCCCGACACCCAGGAACGCCATTACGACACAGGTCATCTTCAGACCGGTCATGCTTTCCCGGCCGAGGAACCATGCCACGACGAGGGTGATGATCGGCGAGGTGGCGAGGCCTACGGCGCCATGGGCCGCCGTGGTGTAGGTGAGGGACGCATTGAACAGGTACGTGAACAGGCCAAACAACAGGGCGCCCAAGAGAATTATCCTCGGCCAATCGGCGAGCGCGATTGGAGCCCGCCTGAATCCGACGATCAGAAACGGCGTCAGACAGAGGGCGCCGATCCCGAAACGAATGACCGCCATCGATTGCGGGTCGGTGTCCGGAATGACGAACCGGGTCGCGACAATGGAGAACCCGGCGCTCAGCGACGAAAATGCGGCCAGGAACTTGGCCAGAAGTACATAGTTCATTGGAGCAGCAACCTGCCTTTTGGACCTTGGGACATTTCGTGGAGACGCGAGGGCAATCTCATATCTTAATTGGGCCTTGATTGGGCCTTACCTGGGTGCGGTGAAAACCGCCCTTGACGGTGCCCGCTATCGGCACAAAGCGGCCATCCGTACCATGGGCGCGATCCGCCTGCGTGGAAAGACCCTTGGTGCGGTTGACTAGCTCCGGTCCAACCTGCACCGTCCCCCAATGACGGACGGCAAACCGGAAATTCTTGTGGTCGGGGGCGGCATCGGCGGTTTGACCTTGGCTCTCGCACTCCATGCGCGGGGATTGCCGAGCCGGATCTACGAGGCCGCGGAGGAATTCAAACCGCTTGGTGTCGGTATCAACATGCTGCCGCACGCAGTCGGCGTCCTGGCAGGCCTCGGGCTCGAACATCAATTGATGGCCCACGGCGTGGAAGCCCGCGAGTTCAGTTTTTTCAATCGCCATGGCCAGTTCATCTTTTCCGAACCCTGCGGCCGTTTCGCGGGCTACGGCGACCGCCATTTTTCAATTCACCGCGGCGATCTTCACGAGGTGCTTTACGACGCCGTCACGGAACGTCTTGGGCAGGATGCCGTTCATATGGGACATCGCTGCACCGGCATCGGCCAGAACGATGCGGGTGTCACGCTGAAATTCGACAACGCGCCGCCCCGCTCGGGCGCCGTCGCCATCGGCGCCGACGGTTTTCATTCCGCGGTCAGACGGCAGTTCTATCCCGATGAAGGCATGCAGTTCGGCGGCATAAACATGTGGCGGGGAGTCACCCGGCGGGCTCCGTTCCTGAGCTGTGCGAGCGTCACCCGCGTGGGTACGGTCGGGAACGGCAAAATGACGATCTACCCGATCCGGCAATTCGACGACGGCACACAACTGGTCAATTGGGTGGTTGAACAGCGACGCGACGAATTCGGGCCCAATGACTGGGCGACACCGGGACGCGTTCAGGATTTTATCGGTCCGCACGCGGATTGGAATTTCAACTGGCTGGACATTCCGGAGATGATCGGCGACGCCGAGTATATTTTCGAGTATCCGATGGTGGACCGCGAGCCCGTGGATCGCTGGACCTTTGGCCGCGTAACGTTATTGGGCGACGCCGCGCACCCGATGTACCCGCGCGGCGGCAATGGCGGCGCACAGGCCATCCTGGATGCGGAAACCCTCGCGGCGCTGCTCGATCGGTTCGACGATCCGCTCGCTGCGCTGCGGAACTATGAAATCGAGCGCCTCGAAGTCGCCAACAGGATCGTACTCACCAACCGGGAACAGCCGCCGGACTACATTATCGAAACCGTGGAAGCTTTGACCCGCGGCGAGCCGTTCGACCGTATCGAGGACGTGATCGATCCCGCCGAACTGGCGGCAATCTCAAATCGCTATAAGGAAATCGCCGGATATGGTCTTGCCGCCGACAAACTATGACTCGGCTATGGGCTGAAAGGGGTCAAACGACGCCGACGCAGGCGGCGATTATCGATACCGCCCGTGGGTCTGAAGCACTTCGATCTTGTAGCCGTCGGGATCCTGCACGAAGAAAAATTTCGCCATGAGCGATCCGTCCCGGTGGAACTCCTTGACATCCGTCGGCTCGAATCCGAGGCTTTTGAAACGGGCATGCTCCTCGTCGACGTCTTCCACGGCGACCCCCAGATGCCCGTATCCCGACCCATGTGAATAGGGTTCGGACCGCCCATGATTCACCGTAAACTCAACCTCGAAATCGGCCTCGGAATTCCGCAGGTAGACAAGCGTGAAATCGTCGAACTCGAAACGGTCGGCGATATCGAGGCCGAAAGCCTTTTTGTAGAATTCGAGCGATCGTTTTTCTTCCATCACCCGGATCATTGAATGGATCACCTTGGCCATGATTCGTTCGTCCCCTGTTTCGATTGCGGCTTGGCCGGCGTCCTAATCCCGTCGGCCCACGCGCTCAAACCGGCGGCGCCGTCTTGCGGAACGCCTCCAATTCGCCGAGTTCCCGGCTCAGCGCCTCAAGCTTCGGGGTTTCGAAGGTCGCGAACAGCTCCGGGGTGGCGATGCGCGCGAACTCATAGGCCGATGCGGCGGTCAGGTCCGCCTGGGTAAGCCGGGGGCCGCCCAGCCAGGGTGAGCCGGCCTCGCCGTCCAGCCACTGGAAGCCGCTGCGGCTCTGCTCCGAGATCATCTCGACCCATGGTGAATGCCGCAATTCCTCGGGGCGATAGCGTTCCTCGTATGCAACCAGAATGGCTTTCTCGACCGCACCCGTGGCCACGGCCATGAGTTTCAGAACCCGCCTGCGTTCGCCTCCGGACGCCGGCGTAAGCGCCCGCTCCGGGCCGGCCTGCTCATCCAGATAGTCGAGGATGGCGCCGCTGTCGATCAGGGTCTCGCCGTCGTCCAGGATCAGCGCGGGAACCCGGCTCAGGGGATTGGCGTCGCGAATTTTCTGCCGATCCTCCCCCACGACGGAAAACGGCCGGTGCTCGAAGGGCAGTTCATAGAGATGCATCGTCGCGGCCACGCGACGGACGAAGGGCGAGAGATAGCGGCCAATTAGGATCATCTTTCAAGGCTCCTGTATGGGACGGCAAAGCGGCGGCATGGCGCCATGCGGGCGGCAATACCGGGAATCGGACAAGGCGGCCGGCCGGACCGCCCTATCCGGGAGGACCGAGATCGGGGCCCAGATCCTCGGGCGGCGGGTCGAGCACCGAGGGTGCGGCCTCCCAACACTCTCCAAAACTCATTGCGTCGAAGGCCAAACACGGCAGCTGCGTCGCGATCACCGGAAACGCCACGAGGATGGCGAGGCAAACTCCCATGGCGAACCAGAACGGCCAAATGCCCGCAAAAATCGTCGTCATCGGGACATGGGGCGCAATGCCCTTCACGATGAATACGTTCACGCCGACCGGGGGCGAGATCAGACCCATCTCCAGCACGATCACGATGATCACGCCAAACCAGATCAGCCCCATGCCGAGTTCCTGGATCAGCGGGAATACGATCGGAAGGGTGAGAACCAGCATCGCCAGACCTTCGAGGAAGGTTCCGAGGGCAACGTAGGTAAGCAGGATAATGATAATGATGCCGATCTTGCCGACGTCGAGGCCGGTCAGGAAGCCGACGATGATTTCCGGCACGCCCGAAAGCGCCATGAACGGAATGAAGACATGCGCTCCGATCAGGATCATGAAAACCGTGGCGGTGGTGCGCAGCGTATGGAGGATGGTCTGGCGCAATTTCAAGCTGTCGATGGCCGCGCGCAGCACATAGGCCGGCGATGGGGTATCGACGCTGGCGGCCGCGCCGACGGCGGCCGGCATGGGCGCTTGAACCGCGTTTATCGCCCCTTTGGCCAGCGCAACCAGGAAAGTGATGAAGGCGCCGATCCCTGCCGCTTCAACCGGCGTGAACAGACCGGCGTAGATTCCGCCGATGGTAATGATGACGATGCCGATGAGGGCGAAGGCCCCATAGAGGGAGACGAATCGCTCATGCCAGGACGACTTGGCGCCTGCCGGGCCGGCGGCCGGGTTCAGCCGGGTGACGATTGCGATCGCGATAAGAAACAGCCCCGTCAGCAATATGCCCGGGAGCACGCCGGCAACGAACAGTTCGCCGATGGATGTCTCCGTCAGAATGGCGTAAATGATCATCCCGGTTGACGGAGGGATCAGGATCCCCAACGTTCCGCCGGCGGCGACGCTGCCCGTCGCCAGGCTCGGGCTGTATTTGTAGCGCTCCATCTCCGGCAGGGCCACACGGCCCATGGTAACCGCACCGGCAACCGATGACCCGCTCACCGCGGCAAATCCGGCGCACCCCAATATGGTGGCCGATGCAAGGCCGCCCCGAAAATGTCCGAACCATGCATAGGCGGCGCGATAGAGGTCGCGGCTCATGCCCGATATGCCGGCCAAATTACCCATCAAGATGAACATCGGGACAATCGACAGCGTTTGAAATGTCGCGATGTCGAATGTCTCCGTACTGAGGTAGATGAAAGCCCGATGGGGCCCCTCGATGGCCCAGGCGCCGAGGAATCCGACCACCATCATCGATAAGGCCACGGGCATGCGCAGGAACAGCAGCGCGAACATGGCGATCAGGCCGATGAAGCCGATATGGGCGTCAGATAGTTCCATCCACATCTCCACCGAATAGCCGGGCTTGCTCTTGTCCGATATCCTTATCCTGCATCAGCCTCACCGCCTCCAGAAGAAGGACAACGGCGTAAAGCCCCAGGCCGAATGCGAGGACGTACATGAACGGTTCAAAGGATATGTCGATGGTGCCCGTGAACTCGCCGTTCTCTTCGGCCTTTGGTCCGTCGAGCGCTATTTGACAGGCAAGGGCCGCGATCATCAAAAATCCGACGAGACGGACGAATATCTCCACCATTCGAAGCTTTGTCTTGCTCACCATGCCGTCGATGAGTTCGACGGCTATCTGCCCCCCGGTTCGTCCGCTGTAGGCGACCGTCAAGGCAACCACGAGGACCAATATGATCTGCCCCATGTCCACGAAGCCATGGATCGGATCGCTGAAGACATAGCGGCGCACGACATGCGTAAATGTGAGGACGACCATGGCGGCGAGAAGGACCCCGCCGAGCCAAAGCGCCACGACTCTCAAGAATTTATCGAAATTCCCCAGGAAACCGGGGTCTTCCTGTTCGGCGGAATTGTCGCCCGCGGGAGCGTCGTGGCTCATGATATTCGAAGCTCCCGCAGGCTCCTGACCGCTCTAATTGATCAGGCTGTTGAAGATGGCGTGGGCCGGCACACCGCCCTTCGTGGCCTCGTCCAACTCACGTTTGACGACGGCGTCCGTCAAATCATCAAACGCCTTCGCTTCGGCCGGCGTCAGATTGATGACTTCCAGACCCTTTTGCTTGCCGACCTGTTTGAACGCGAATTCGTCGGTCCTTTGCCAAAACTTTGACGCGTTGATCGAAAATTCACGGCCGGTGTGTTTCTTGAGGAGGGCTTGGTGCTCCTTGGAGAGCTTATTCCAGCTGTCCTTGTTCAACCCGAGCAGGAACAAGGCCGCCGATCCCTTGATCCCGAATGTCACGTGCGTCGCCGGCTGATGCAGGTTCCAAGGTCTGTATAGCGCCGCCGGTGCGATATAGACGACATCCACCGTGCCCTTTTGGAATGCATCGTAGGTTTGCGTGATCGGAATCTGCGAAGCCTTTGCGCCCCACCCCTCGATCGTCGGAATGTCGGTCTTCGAAGGCGCCCGCACGACGAGGTTCTTCATATCCGAGGGTTTGCGGATCGGCTTTTTGGAAATAATGGTACTGGGATAGTTCGCCCAAATTCCGAGGACCTCGACGTCCTTGAACTCTTCTTTCAGGTGCTTGTCGTAGACGTTCCAAACATTGGTGGCAACCTCCGTGGCCGTTTTGCCGACACCGGGTTTGCCCGCCAACAGTGTCCTCGGGAAGCTCTCCGACTCGAGACCTAGGATCACGAATCCGATATCGAACGCACCTTCTTTCGTCCGTTTGTACTGGGCAGCCGGGCCCCGGCCCAATTTGCCGCTGTCAAAGATCTTGATCGTCAGGCTGCCGCCCGATTCCTCGGCGATTTTTTTCGCCAGCGGCGTAAATACACCGACATGCATCGGGTGCTTGGGGGACATGAAGTGGCCAAGCTTGAGCTCCGCCGCCGACGCCTGTCCGGCGAAACCAACACCCGCCGCCAGGGTGATCGCCGCCACGCCTTTAAACAATGATCTCATCTGGTATTCCTCCTTGCTTGATGGCCCATAGGTCAGGCCGTTTTTCAATCCGCCCGCGAACATGCGGACCGTAAAATCTGGCAACCGGCCCACGAAGCAGATTCGTTTGGGCCAATCGGTCCCGCGACCCCGAACGCTATCCAATTCCTTTCGCCGACACTGCCGACGGTCGAAGATTCCGGCGTTTGGAAGAGGTATTTTTTTACGTAGCTGAAATGCTGGGGTATTTTTCCAAACGCCACAACCCATTTATAGCGGACATTCCGGATGGGTTCAAAGCGCCGAGGGTCCGCTATCGGTAAACGCGGACATCGAATAACCCCGGGCCGGCCGGCGCTAACGTTCCACATTTCCGCTTCGCGCGGGGATGCCGGTATGCTTGTGGCAAATATCGGCCAGCCGCGCGATGCCCTCGGATATCTCCTGCTTGGTCGCGCTGCCGAAGCACAAGCGCGCACGCCGACGGCCATAGCCTGGGTCGACCGACCATTCGACGCCGGGATTGATCTCCACTCCCTCTTCCAAAGCAGCCGCGGCGAGACTGGTCGTGTCGACCTCCTCCGGAAAGGTCACCCACATGAAGATGCCGCCCCTGGGCGCCGTAAACTCCACCTGGGTTCCGAATTGTTCGGCCAGCGACGCGGCCATGAGTTCCGCTTTCTCCTTGAGGACGGCCGAAAGGTCGGCGACATGGCCGTCAAACCGCTGGGCGCCGTATTCCGCCAAGACCATCTGCTCGAGCGCACCGCTGCCCGCATCCGTCTTGAGCGGCAGCAGGCGGCTAAGCACCGGCCAGTCGGCAACCAGATAGCCGACCCTCAAGGCGGGGGCGACGGTCTTGGAAAAGGAACCGCAGTAGATTACCCGCCCGCTGTCGGCTCCCCGTTGCTCCAACGCCCGGATGGAGGGCGGACGCTCTCCGTCCCATTGCAAATCCGCGTAGCAATCATCTTCGAAGACCGGCAGATCGTAATTCCCGGCGAGCGCCAGAAGCTCGATCCGGCGGGCTTCGCTCATGACCGTACCGGTGGGGTTTTGAACCGTGGGTATCGTATAAATGAGCTTTGGGTTTTGTCCCTTGGCCTCCAATTCACCCAGCACTTCGGCAAGTTGGCCGGTCTTCATTCCGTCCTGATCGACCTCAATCCCTATATATGTCACCCCGAGCCGCTGAAGACGGCTGAGCGTCCCGCCGTAGCAGGCCTCTTCGATGATCACCGTGTCTCCAGGTTCGAGAAACGCCTCGAACACCAAATCGAGAGCCTGGAGAGATCCCGACGTCAACAGGATGTCGTCCTCCCCGACCCGCATTTTTGCGCGGTCGGTCAGCTGGGCCGAGATAAGCCGCCGAAGGGGAAGATAGCCCTGCGCGCCGCTCTCCAATCCGTAATACGCCAAGGTCCGTCCCTCCCGGGCGAGAACCGAACCGGCGGCCGCGATCAGTTCGTCGACCGGCACCTCCGAGGCATCGTTGTGGCCGCCGACGAAGTTGTACCGGGGAAACCCGTTCCAGCGTTTTGCCGGCGGGGGAAGATCGCTACTAAACCTGGGCTGAAATTTGCTGGTCATGTCTCCCCCGGTAATATTCCGCCGTTTCGGCCTGGATTGAACCGCCGGGCCTGATCTTGCCCAAATTCATTGCGAGTGCGCAATTCCGATAATTGTTTCACGGGAAACATTCCACAGGGAAATCGAGCCGGGGCCAAAGACGGGGCTAGTCTCGGAACGGGCATCACCCCCTCAGCGGGTCGTAGTCGGTTTCGAGGGAGGCGCGGCGTTCGGACATCGGCGCGCCCCACTGGGATTCCAGAATCTCGCCTATGGAGTCGTGGGTTATGGTCGCGTCATCTTCGTTCAACAGATCGCCGCCGAAAAAATGCTCTACCCGATTGCCGTAATTGTCGAACCAGTAATCGAAAATGTTCGCCGCCGGCGTATGGCGGCCGACGCCCCATGAATGCTCATACCCTTTTGAATGAAGATATTCATGCCCGACGAACAAGGCGTTGACGTCTTCCACCTCGAACGCGACATGGGCCAGGCCGGGTTCCTTGGACCTGGTAAACAGGAGCGTGTGCTGGTCGACATATTCCTTGCCCTTGTCGCAGCGAAGAAAAGTCAGGGCCAGCTCGTCATCGCCGCCGGGCGCGAAGGCGATGTCGGATTGCAGAAATCCGAAATGGCGGCGATAAAATTCGTCCATGACGCCGCAGTCGGGAACGTTCAGGACCACATGGCCGAGCCGCATCACCGGACAGGCGATATTCCGGGCGCGTTGAACTTTGCGGCCCCGCGGGCGCCCGGGGCCGTGATCCGCGCCGATTAATTCGTCGAGCGGCAACGGGTCGAGCGTCGCCTGTCCAAAGATGGTTTCGACCTGAAAGCCGTCCGGGTCGGTCATCCGGACCCGGTAGCCGCCGCCCGGTTCGTCGATTTCCTCGACCGCGGAAGCCCCGTCGGCCGCCGAGAGCGTCTCGAGATCGGCCATGCTTTGCGCATTGAACGCCATGCCGATAAAACCCGGCTCGTCGGCAAGGTGCGTGATGTGGAGATGATGATCGCGGCCGGTCCCGCGCATGTAGAGTGATTTCTCGTCCCGGTGCTGGCGGGTGAGACCGAAATCGACGAGAAACGATTCCATTCGGTCGAAATCCGGCGCGGCAAAGCGCGCATACGCAACATCGGCGACCTTTATCATTTGCCGCTGTCTCCCCGCGGTACAAGAAGAGGTACAAGAATTCGGCCGGTCACCGGCATTCTGTGCCAATTTAGTTTTCACGGCAAGAACCCGCGGCCGGCGATGAATCTCTCACCCGCGGCGTTCGGACCATGTGTCCCGTATCGGCTCCCGGCAGCCCGTTCCGGCACTATCAACTGGGTCTGCTAAATTCGAATAGGGGGCTAAACCCCCGAGGTGTGCACCAAACCGACCTCCAAAGCGGACAGAGGGGCCAACCAAGACTCGAATCTCGTAGCCACGGTTTCCTGTGTCCAGAAAGGTTTCGCTGGTGCACCTATGAATTTTTCTCAGCCAACAGACAAGCCACTTGATGACCGGGCGCGGTAGACTCGAGCCTGGGCGCTTGGGATCGGCAGTCCTGCGTCGCGATTGGGCATCTTGGGTGAAAACGACATCCTGTCGGCGGCGAGAGGGGAGAAGGTAATTCGCCTTCCAGTCCTGGTTCGTCCGTCAGGCGCTTGTCCAACCCGGGAACCTCGGCGAGCAAGGCCTTTGTGTAGGGATGTTGAGGGTTTTCGAGCAGTTCTTCGGTAGGCGCGAGTTCAACGATTTGTCCCAGGTACATGACGGCGATCCTGTCAGACACATGCTCAACGACGCTGATATCGTGGCTGATAAAGAGGTATGACAGGTTCAGCTTATCCCGCAGATCCAGGAACAAGTTTATGATCTGAGCCTGAATGGACACGTCGAGAGAGGCAACCGCTTCGTCACAGATCACGACGCTTGGATCAACGGCTAAGGCTCTGGCGATGCATATCCTTTGCCGCTGGCCGCCAGAGAATTGATGCGGGTATCGGTCTAGGGCGTCGTCTCGCAGACCCACACGCTTTAGAGCTTCGATTGCAAACCCGCGGGCCTCAGAGCGTTTGATCAACCCATGTGCAATTGGGGCTTCGGTAATCGTGTCAACGATACTCTGACGAGGATCCAAAGCGGCGGCCGGGTTCTGAAAAACCATCTGCACGCCGAGACCGGAACCGTCCTTTTGCTGGGTCTTGTTCACAATCGGGCGGTCGTTGAAAAAAACCTCGCCTGAGTCCTGTGGGAGGATACCTGCAACGATCCGGCCAAGTGTGGACTTGCCACAGCCCGACTCGCCAACGAGGCCCAACACCTCGCCCTGTGCGATTTCGAGATCAACACCGTCGACCGCGCGGAGGACGCGGGCTGACGATTTTGCGCCAAACGCCGTTGCAATCCTGTCCGCCAAATCCGGCTTGGTGACAAAGCTGCGGCGCACGGATCTGAGCTCAATGACGTTTGACACTTCAAGCCGCCTCATTGAGTGGTGAAACGCAGCGGACTGCGTGTTCGGCCGAAGTCGAAACGAGCTCAGGCAGCACGTCGCAAGCCGCCGAGGCCTGCGCGCAGCGCGGTGCAAAAGCACAGCCAACCGGCAGGTTCGACAGTTGCGGCAGCCCCCCGGGGATGGAGCGCAACCTCTCGCCGCGTTTTGCATTTGTTGGCATGCTCGCGATCAGCCCTGCCGTATATGGGTGAGAGGGCGTTTTCAGGAGCCTGTTTGTTATCCCTTGTTCCACGATACGTCCGGCATACATCACGGCAACCCGGTGCGCGATCTGGGCCACAACGCCAAGATCATGCGAAACCCAAATGAGTGCCGTCCCGGCGTCCTGACACAGCCGCCGTACGTCGCGCAGAATCTGCGCCTGGACCGTCACGTCCAATGCTGTGGTGGGTTCATCCGCGATGATCAAATCTGGTTCGTTCAAGAGCGCGGTGGCGATGACCACACGTTGCCGCATGCCGCCCGAAAACTGATGGGGGTAAGACAGGAGTCGTTCTTCTGGGCTGTTGATGCCGACCCTGACCATTGCCTCTAGAACGATGCGCTTCGCGGCGTCTTTCGAGATGTCGCGGTGGGCCTGAAGGGCCTCTATCATCTGTGCTCCGATGCGCTGAACCGGATTGAGGCTGGTGGTCGGATCCTGAAATACCATCGCCATCCGCTTGCCGCGAATAGCTTGCCATTGCGCTTCTGTGTGGCGGGTGAGGTCTTGTCCGCCGAACAAGATCCGTCCAGCGGTTACTTTGCCCGGCAGATCGATCAATCCCATCGCCGAAAGCCCCAACACGGTTTTGCCGGAGCCCGATTCCCCCACGATGCCAAGCACTTCGCCCCGAGCAACCTCGAGATCGACGCCGTTCACAGCGACGATTGGGCCGTGCGGTGTTGGAAACTCGGTCCTGAGGCCTTGAATGGACAGAATTTTGTTGCCGGTCATTTCGCGAGCCTTGGGTTGATGATTTCCCGCAGCTGGTCGCCAAAGATGTTGATGGCGGCGACCGTGGCCAGCAGCATGGCGCCTGGGAAAAAGGTGATCCAATAGGCGCCGGACAGGATGAAGTCGAAGCCATTGGCGATCAGAGAGCCAAGCGACGGCTCGGTGATTGGAACGCCGACTCCCAAAAAGCTGAGGGTCGCTTCGATCGAGATGGAATGCGCCGTTTGCAGTGTCGCCAGAACGATGAGTGGTGACACGCTATTGGGCAGCAAATGCCGCCAGATGATGCGTATGTTGCTGAGCTCCAGACAGGTGACGGCCTCAAAATACTCTTTGCGCCGTTCGACCATGGCAGCGGCGCGAACTGTTCGGGCGTAAAGAGCCCATTGCACAATGGCGAGCGCGATAATGACCTTGTCGATACCCTTGCCAAGCAGCGCCAGCATGACCAGCGCAACCAGAATGGCCGGGAATGACAATTGAATATCGACGACACGCATCAGAATGGTATCCAGTCGGCCCCCGTAAAAGGCGGCGGACAATCCAACGGCTAGTCCGATGGTCAGCGCAATCGCGGCGCTGCTGATTGCCACAATCAGGCTCGTCCGCAGTCCGTAGAGAATTGCGCTAAGGACATCGCGCCCGGCGCCATCTGTGCCCAACCAAGAGACCGTGCCATCCAACATTTGCCCGCCGGGCGGGAGACGCCCATCGAGGATACTAACAGTCGCCAAGTCGTAAGGATTCGTCGGCGCAATCAGGGGCGCAAACACCGCGGCAATGGCGATAAGGGCGACCAGCAGACCGGCAATATAAGAGGTCGGTCGCGCGCGGATTGCCGAAAGCCCTATCATCAACCGGCTAGCGGAAGGATTTGCGCTGGATATGGTGATTTGAACGGTTATCCCTCATCTCCCTGCAAGCGCACGCGTGGGTCCAGAACAGCGTAGATGATGTCAACGACCAAATTCAGGACAAGGAACAAGGCGACAACGAACAGCAGGTAGGCCACCACGATCGGTCTATCGAGGTTCACGATGGCGTCGATCACAAGCTTGCCCAAACCCGGCCAAGCAAAGATGGACTCCGTTACCGTCGCAAAGGCGATCAACGTCCCAAACTCGATGCCCAGCACGGTCACGATGGGAATAAGAATATTTGGCATGAGGTGTGCTCGCACGATCCGGCGCGACGACAGCCCTTTTGCCCGTGCAAACCTGATGAAGTCCTGAGCCATCACCTCAGTCGTGCCTGCGCGAGCCAATCGCATCACCATGGCGATTTTGAACAAGGCGAGGTTCGTGGCCGGCATAGCCAGGTGTTTCAGCCCATCCAACGTGAACATGCTGCTCTCTATGCCCAAAAATACGGCGGTTTCGCCTCGACCAGAGACGGGCAGCCATCCCAGGATCACCGAAAATAGGATTATCATCATCAGGCCGAGCCAGAAGGTCGGTATCGAAATTCCAAGGACGGACAGGCCCATAATGAAACGCGCGCCCAAACCATCAGGCCGAAGTCCCGCGTAGACGCCCAAAGGCAAGCCAATCATGACAGCAATGATCAGCGCGCTGACAGCGAGCTCGAGTGTCGCCGGAAATCTCTCGGCCATAAGGGTCAGTGCGGGGCGGCCAAAGACGAAAGAGTTGCCCAAATCCCCGGAAAGCGCACCGGTCAGGAACTTCCAGTATTGGATATAGACAGGTTGATCGAGGCCGAAATCCCGGCGCACGCGTTCGATCTCATCTGGCAGGCTTTCCGGATTGACCAACATGTCGACCGGGTCGCCAACAAGGTTGATCATCGAGAAAACAATCAATGACATGACAAACAAAACGACGACGCTTTGCATGCCACGTCTCAGGACAAAGGCAAACATTGAGCGGGTTCTTCGCTGTTTGGCCCGCCGCACATCGGCGGCGGGCCCAGCTTACCCTATTTTTTGGCGCGAACGTTGTGGATGAACGTGCTGTCCAAGGCGCCATGCTCGTAGGTGATGCCGTCTCGGGCAGCCCAGGTCGCGATCTCGTGGTGGATCGGCACCAGCGCATATTCCCGCATCGCAATGTCGGTCGCCTGGATAAAGGCCTTTTCCCCCACTGCGATGTCCATCGAGGCGCGGCCGTCTTCAATCAGCTTGTCGACTTTCGCGTTGCTGTAGCCATTGCGGTTGCCTGGACCATACCCACGCTCTTTCTGCTTCGTGTGAATGAAGATCCGCAGCGGGTGGGATGGTTCGCCAGAGCCATTTGCGTAGCCTGACATGGCAACCGTGAACTCCGGTTTTTTGTTCGGTCCACCGCGCGAGAACCGCTTGAAAAAGACAGAGGCCGGCATGGTTTCTACGGAAGTCTCAATCCCGATCCGCGACAGCATTTGCGCAACCGCCTCAAGGATGCGCGTGTCATTGGAATAGCGCCCCGCGGGACCATGGATTGTCAGCTTGAACCCATCCTTGTAACCCGCCTCCGCCAAGAGTTCTTTCGCGCGTTTGGGGTCGTATTTGTCAGGCGACAGGCTGGCGGAATAGCCAATGTATCCTTTGGGCGAAAACTGCCCAGCCGGCGCAGAGAGGCCGTCCATGACGCGATCCGCAATCGCCTGGCGATGAATGGCCAGGGACACGGCCTGACGTACCCGAATGTCTCGGAACGGCGAGACGATTGGTTTGCCATCGTGATCCGTCACATAGGGTTTGATCGGCTCTTCGGTCATGTGCAGCGTCAAATAGAGCAGGCGGTTGGACACTGATTTGAAGATCGTCACGTCACTGCGCTTTTCCAGACTTGGCAAATCCGAAGGCGCGACCCGCTCGATGAAATCCACGTCGCCTGCGATGAGCGCGGCGGCCCGCGTCGTTCCGTCTCCGATTGGACGAACAGTCACGCTGTCCCATTCCATGGCGCTGCCCCAATACGCCTCATTGCGGGTAAGTTTGAGCGTGTCGCCGGGCAGCCACTTGGAAAAGGTGAAGGGACCCGTGCCAAAGGACGCCTTACCCGTATTGAAGTCCTCGGTTGTTGCGTCAACAAATGCCGAATCGATGATCGCGATCCTCGACATGTCGTTTGGCGTGAACGGGTAGGGTTTCTTGGTCGATACACGCAAGGTCAAGTCATTGATGACCTCAAAAGTCTTACCCTTGATGAACGTCGCGAAGCTCGATGGGCTGTTTGGCACATTGGCAGCGCGCTTCATGGTGGCCACCACGTCTTCCGCCGCAAATGCGGCGCCATTGTGAAATTTTACGCCCGGGCGCAGTTTGAATTCCCAAGTCCGATCATCGACAGGCGTCCACGAGACGGCGAGACCTGGGATCAGCTTTTGGTTCACATCCTGCAAGACAAGCGCGTTGTACACCTGCGTTGCCATTGAGTTGTTGATCGTCAGGTTCTGATAGTGCGGATCCATGCTTGTGGGCTCCGCGGCCAGAGCGACGGTCAAATCAGCGGCCATCAGGGGGCTGGTTGAAAAGGCGAATCCCACCGCCAAAGCGGACAGAAATCCCCTTGGATTTAAGATCGATTTCGTCATTTCTTTCTCCCTTTCAATCGATTGTCGTTGATGTGGTGGTGACGCCAAACGCGCATCACCTGGTTGCGTTCAATGCGAATTCCTTGATTTGAGCGTTGAAGTGCCGGGGAAACTCGGCATACGCGGCATGTCCCGCATCCGGGAACACAACCTGCTGTGCCGTCGGAAATGCTGCGACCAAGGCATCGTGCATGTCGGGTGAGATGATCCTGTCTTTGCCGCCGGAAAGAATAAGCACCGGAAGGGAAACGAGCTGCCCCACGTGAGTGTTGTCCGCTTCCTGGCTCATGCGCCCGCCGTCGCGAATGCCTTCCACGCGGGCACCTTGTGCGATATCCGCAAGAAACCGGACGACCTCATGTGGCGTGCCTTCAGGGGTGCTGCGCTTTGCGCGCTCCAGCCCGTATTCGGCGTTGACGCCCTTGATTTCCATGCGATCAATTCGCGTTGCGTAACGCGGCAGAAGGGGCTCGCCCCTTGGGCGCCCAAAGCCGAGGTGCGCGGATGACAGAACGAGTCCGGCGACTTCGGCCTCGGCGTCCGCGGCCAAAGCCGCGGCGACGACACCCCCCATCGAATGACCGACGGCCACCACATTCGGCAGCTTTAGAAACGCCATCAAGGACTTAGCGGCTAGGACATAGTCCTGCGGGCGATCTCCAAAGGAATCGGACTCACCGAAACTCGGCGCATCCCAGGCGACGACACGGAAGGATGGGGCCAGCTCATGAAAGGCATATGACCAGCTCAGACTGCTGCCATTCATGCCGTGCAAAAAAAGAAGGGCTGGACCAGAACCCGCTTCCCGATAGGCTAGTCGTCCACCCTTGTGGGGCACAAACCGTACGTTCGGCGCTTCTATCATTCGCGTAAGCCCCCTCCGGAGCTATCGGCTCTTCAAAGGGGCGCTTTCCTGAAGATGGCCCCCTGCTACTTAATCGCAACACAGAGGGTCATTTCAAAAAAGAGTAAAAAAATTTACATATCTTGGCCGGTTGGGAGCTCTTCCAGCTCACGCATCGAAATCAGGGTTTGCGCAAGCTTCAAAGACTGTATGAACTTCTCGTTGACCAGAAGCGCATTGCAGTAGTTGCGCCAGGCGTCCAGCATCGGTTTGGTCGGCCGAAAGTCGCGACGGCGACGATCCCTCTCCTCCGGCATTTCCTCCAGGTAACCGAACTCCAGCGCCTCATGTACGGTGGATGTTACGGTTGGCCGGCTAAATTCAGATACTTGTACAAGATCCGTTATCGTGAACGAGCCTTTGGAGAAGTAAAAGTTCATCATGTACCGGCGTAGCTCGAATGCCGTGAAGCTCGTGTTGAAAAACCGGCGCACCTGGCCGGGACCGTGCTCTCGTCGATAGATGTGGCGCGAGCTTTCGAACGAAGCCTGCGCGAAGCAAAAGTGGTCGAAGAGTGTTTCCTCGTTCAGCAAGAGCGCCCCCATTTGTGCACATATTTTTACCTAAATACTGCCATAAGCGAGCAAACCTGCAACCAGATTCTCACTCGTGCTCGGTCGTTTTGGAGCCCATAGATGCGGCACAAATTCTCAAGATCGGCTTCGACTACTATATGGCGCTAAGGCCACCGAAATGCCGGGACAAATGAGGCCCTCTGAAAACCTAATTAATGTAGTTATATCAGTGAGTTAATAGTGGCGGTGGAGGAGGGATTCGAACCCTCGATAGAGCTATAAACCCTATACTGGTTTAGCAAACCAGCGCCTTCAGCCGCTCGGCCACTCCACCCATGCCGGGAACGCGC
This sequence comes from Rhodospirillales bacterium, assembly GCA_022822205.1. GTDB lineage: Bacteria > Pseudomonadota > Alphaproteobacteria > Rhodospirillales > UBA2165 > JAJDXO01. The sequence goes on from JAJECC010000038.1 coordinate 129,194, forward strand.
CGCCAATGGGGCCGCCCGGAGGCAATGTTCTAAGGCGCGGAGTTATTGCTCGTCAATCACCAATAGGGACGGCCTCCCGCACCTCCAAACCACCCTTGTCGATTATAAAGCCGGCGACCCCGGCGAGCCCGTCATTGGCTTTGAGATTGGTGAAGATAAACGGCCGTTCGCCCCGCATTTTCCGGGCATCCCGGTCCATCACCCCGAGATCGGCGCCCACCAGCGGCGCAAGGTCGGTCTTGTTGATCACCAGCAGGTCCGACCGGATAATGCCGGGGCCGCCCTTGCGGGGAATCTTGTCGCCGGCCGAGACATCGATCACGTAGATGGTGATGTCGGCGAGTTCCGGCGAGAAGGTCGCCGCCAAATTGTCGCCACCGGATTCGATAAACACGATCTCCAGCCCCTCGAACCTCCTGGAGATGTCGGCCACCGCCGCGAGGTTCATGGACGCGTCCTCCCGGATGGCCGTATGCGGACAGCCGCCGGTCTCGACGCCGACGATGCGGTCCGGGGCCAGCGCGCCGGACCGGGTGAGGAACTCCGCATCCTCCCGGGTGTAGATGTCGTTGGTGATCGCAGCGATGTCGTAGGAGTCGCGAAGATGCTTGCAGAGCCGGTCGAGAAGCGCGGTCTTGCCGGTTCCGACCGGCCCGCCGATGCCGACGCGCAATGGGGTCCGGGTTGAACTCATGATCTGAACAGCCTCGTGTACTGGGTTTCGTGTTGCATGGAGAAGAGGTCCAACAGCGGCGCCGCCGTCCCCCAGGGCGCATCGCCCTGGGCGGTCGCCCGGTCCGCTGCCGCCTCGATGGTTTCGAACAAACCCGCCAACGTCCGCTGGCCGTCGGTCTGGCCCAGGGGAATCAGCCGGACGCCGGCGCTGATGTAGTTGGCGGCAAGCGCGTGCAGATAGGATGTGAGGCCTTCGCGCAGGGGTATGCCGGCAGCCGCGCAGACGGCGGCGACGGCGGCGACGTAGGGGATTTCGGTTCCGCGCTCCGAAAGGATCGCCGACCAGGGTTCAAGCCCCGGGATGTCCCAGGCACCGGTGACGGCGCTCAGGAACGCTGCGCCCTGGGCCGCGCTTTCCAGTTTCGCCTCGCGGCTTGCCCGCTGGGCGGCCGCTTGTACCAGCACCTCGCGCAGCCCGTCCGCGTCGTCTTCGTCGACGGCCCGCCAGGCCCCGGTGAAGAAATTGGCGTCCGCCCGGCCGGCGCCGTGCGTGACGACCGCCCGGCACCACGCAGCGAGGCCGCCGGCGTCCGGCACCCGGCCCTCCTCCACCGCCCATTCGAGGCCGCCCGAATAGGCGTAGGCGCCGACGGGAAACCCCGGCGACATCCAGGCCATCAACCGGTAGAGCCCGGCGCTGTCGAGGGAACCGGTCATGCGCCGCGCCCGCCGTGATCGTGGTGATGATGGTGATGGTGGTGGTGATCGTTCCTGGCGCCGCCGTCGTCATAGGCGCTCCGCTCCGGCGAAAACGGCGCCGAGCGTTCGACCGCGACGGCCCCCAGCTTGCGGGCCATCTCTTTCAGCACATGGTCCCGGCGGATGCGCATCGCGCCGTTTTCGAGGACCTGCACGGGCGTATGCCGGTTGCCGAGATGCCAGGCGATCCGCGCCGCGTGGGACGGCGACGCGCATTGAATGTCGATCACCGGCTCCGGGGCGGCGATCACCGTGATCCCGCCGCCGCCCTCGAGCGCCAGAAAATCTCCGTCGTCGAGGCGGCGTGCGTCCGCCAGATCGAGCAGGAAGTCCTCCCCTTGATCGTCGGTGAGCTTGACGCGGCGGCGAAACCGGTCATCGAAAGTCAGCGTCACCGTCGCCGTCGGGGGGTCGCCGGCGGTGCGATGATGCCTGATGTCGATTGCGCGGCGCATGACTCAGAACAGGAAGTAACGCTGGGCCATGGCCAGCTCGGCCGCCGGCTCGCAGGCAATCAGGTCGCCGTCGGCCAGCACCTCGTAGGTCTCGGGGTCGACCCCAATCTCCGGCATCGCGTCATTCAGGACCATGTCGGTCTTCCTCACCGACCGGCAGCCGGAAACCGGCAGCGGCGTCTTGGCGAGCCCGAACTTGTCGGCGGCGCCCGCGTCGAACGCCGGCTTGGAGACGAAGGTGACCGAACTCGCCGCCAGCGCGCCGCCGAACCCGCCGAACATGGGCCGGTAGTGAACCGGCTGCGGCGTCGGGATGGAGGCGTTGGGATCGCCCATGGCGGCGCCGGCGAGGGTGCCGCACTTCAGGATCAAATCGGGCTTCACGCCGAAGAACATGGGCTTCCACAGGACCAGGTCGGCGAGCTTGCCGGCCGCCACCGAACCCACGTGGTCGGCGATGCCGTGGGTCAGCGCCGGGTTGATGGTGTACTTGGCGATGTAGCGTTTGACCCGGAGGTTGTCGTTGCCGCCGGTCTCGCCCTCGAGCGCGCCCCGCTGACGTTTCATTTTGTCCGCCGTCTGCCAGGTCCGGACGATCACCTCGCCCACCCGGCCCATGGCCTGACTGTCCGACGCGATCATGGAGAACGCCCCCAGGTCATGAAGAATGTCTTCCGCCGCGATGGTTTCCCGCCGGATGCGGCTTTCGGCGAAGGCCACGTCTTCGGGGATCCGGCTGTCCAGATGGTGGCACACCATCAGCATGTCGAGATGTTCGTCGATGGTGTTGACCGTGAACGGCCGGGTCGGATTTGTGGACGACGGCAGCACGTTAACCTCGCCGCAGACCTTGATGATATCCGGCGAGTGGCCGCCGCCGGCGCCTTCCGTATGAAAGGCATGGATGGTCCGGTCCTTGAACGCCGCCACCGTGTTCTCGACGAAACCGCTCTCGTTCAGGGTATCGGTGTGGATCGCCACCTGAACGTCGGTCTCTTCCGCCACGCCGAGGCAGGCGTCGATGGCGGACGGCGTGGTGCCCCAATCCTCGTGAAGCTTGAGCCCGCAAGCGCCGGCCTCCACCTGCTCCATGAGCGCCGCCGGCCGGGAGGCGTTGCCCTTGCCGAAGAAACCCAGATTCATGTTGAAGCCCTCGGCGGCCTGCAGCATCCGCTCCATGTGCCAGGGTCCCGGCGTGCACGTCGTCGCGTTGGTGCCATCCGCGGGGCCGGTGCCGCCGCCCAGCATGGTGGTGACGCCGGAGTAAAGGGCGTCATCGATCTGCTGGGGACAGATCCAGTGAACGTGGGCGTCGATGCCGCCGGCGGTGAGGATGCGCCCCTCGCCGGCAATCGCCTCCGTGCCGGGACCGACGACGATGTCGATGCCGGGCTGGACGTCCGGGTTGCCCGCCTTGCCGATGGCGGCGATGCGCCCGTCCCTGATACCGATATCGGCTTTGACGATGCCCCAATGATCGACGATCAGGGCGTTGGTGATGACGGTATCGACGGCGCCGTCGGCGCGGCTCGCCTGGGACTGGCCCATGCCGTCCCGGATCACCTTGCCGCCGCCGAATTTTACCTCTTCGCCGTAGATCGTGCGGTCGTCCTCGACCTCAATGAACAGCTCCGTATCCGCAAGCCGCACCTTGTCGCCGGTGGTCGGGCCGAACATGGCCGCATAGGCCGGGCGTTCGATTTCGTATGCCATGGCCTAGTCCTCCAGCGCGCCCTGGACGGCGCCGTTGAACCCGTGAACCACCCGCGCCCCGCCGTAGGCGACCAAGGTCACTTCACGGGTTTGGCCGGGCTCGAACCGCACCGCGGTGCCCGCCGGAATATCGAGCCGGAAGCCCTTGGCGGCCTCCCGATCGAAATCGAGAGCGCCGTTGGTCTCGAAAAAATGATAGTGGGAGCCGACCTGCACCGGCCGGTCGCCCGTGTTGGCGACCTCGAGAGTGATGGTCGTCCGGCCCTCGTTGAGGATCAGGGCGCCGTCCTTGATGACGTATTCGCCGGGTATCATGCCGCGCTCCCCTACCGGATCGGCTCATGGACGGTAACCAGCTTGGTCCCGTCGGGAAAGGTCGCCTCGACCTGGATGTCGTGGATCATTTCGGCAACCCCCTCCATCACGTCCGAGCGGCCGACGACGGCGGCGCCGTCCCGCATCAGCGCCGCGACGCTCTTGCCGTCCCGCGCGCCCTCGACCACGTAGTCGCTGATCAGCGCGACGGCTTCCGGGTGGTTGAGCTTGACGCCGCGCTCCAGCCGCTTGCGCGCCACCATGGCCGCCATGGCGACCAGGAGCTTGTCCTTCTCCCTGGGTGTCAGGTTCATTCGCGAAGCCTCTCCCTAAACATGCCACAATCGCGGCAAGGCGCCGGGCAGCCCGGCGATGCCGGACCGGAACCCGGCCCAGAATTTGCCAAAAGCGTCCCGCAACGCGCGCGGCTCCCGCGCCAGCCAGCGGACCACCAGCAGATCGTCCACGAGGGTCGCCGCGGATATCACCGTCTCGCCGCCGCCGGCCAGCAGGTTGCGGGCCGTCGCCAGTGAGATCGCCGGATCGTCCCCGGCGTAGACGGCCGTCGCCGTGGCCGTCGCGCCGTCGAACCCGAAGGCGCCGGACAGCGCCTCGACGGAGGTCTCGTCGAGATGCAGGACATCTTTCCAAATCAGCTCGCCCGCGCGGCGGACCTCCCAGCATTCGTGGTAGAGCCCGTCCCGCCAGGTCTCGCCGCTGGCCCCCCGGCCGAAGACACCGATTTCGCCGGCCAACAGCCGGGCGCCCGGCACGACATCGACCCTGGTGCGGCGAACGAGGCGGGAGCCGTCGAACAGGATGGTTTCCTGGGGAAGGTATTCCAGCCAACTTCCGGCTTCGGCGGACAGCGACACCCGGACATCCACATCGGCGCCGGCCGAGCGGTAGACCTTCTCCGCCGCCTGGGCGTGAACGAAGGCTTCCGCCCTCTCTTCGGCGGCCACCTCGACGGCGATCCGGTCGCCGCCCACCAATCCGCCGGAGACGGTCACCAGCGAGGCGGTGACGGGATCGGCGCCGCGGGGCGCCGGGAACAAAACCCGCAACGGCGAATGCTGGTACAGATGATCGAGGCGGGTGACGCCGCCTTTCCCGGCAAACCGGAGTTCCGCCCGCCCCTCGGCCCACTCCCGCCGGATGGCGGCGGCAGGCTCAAACGGTAAGATGTCGTCGTACATCGTCTTCCACCATGTCTTCCCTGCTTCCCTGGAGAACCACTTCGCCGCGATCGAGGACCCAAAACAGATCGGCGAGATCGCGGGCGAAGTCGAAATATTGCTCGACCAGGAGGATCGCCATGTCGCCGCGATCGGCCAGCAGCCGGATGACCCCTTCGATGTCCTTGATGATCGAGGGCTGGATGCCTTCGGTGGGCTCGTCGAGCACCAGCAAACGGGGTCGCGTGACCAGGGCGCGGGCGATGGCAAGCTGTTGCTGCTGACCGCCGGAGAGATCGCCGCCGCGGCGGGAAAGCATGTCCTTCAGCACCGGGAACAGCTCGAAGATCTCGTCCGGAATGCGGCGGAGCGGCCGTGCAATGGCGGCATATCCGGTTTGCAGGTTCTCCTCCACCGTGAGCAGCGGAAAGATTTCGCGGCCCTGGGGCACGTAGGCGATGCCCCGCGACGCCCGCTCGTAGGGCGGCAGGGCGGAAATCTCCGCGCCCTCCAAGTGGATGGCGCCGGCGCTGATCTCCTGATGGCCGACGATGGCGCGGAGCAGGCTTGTTTTGCCGACGCCGTTCCGCCCCAGGACGCAGGTGACCTTGCCGAGCTCGGCCCGGACGCTGACGCCGCGGAGCGCCTGGGAAGCGCCGTAGTGGAGATCGATTGCTTCGGCTGCCAGCATGTTCAGCGTCCCAGATAAACCTCGACGACCTGCTCGTCGGCCTGGACCCGTTCCAGCGACCCTTCGGCCAGGACCGAGCCTTCGTGAAGAACGGTGACCCGGCAGCCGAGCGCCTTGACGAATTCCATGTCGTGCTCGACAACCACCACCGACCGCCTGCCGGCAATCCGTTTCAGGAGCGCCGCCGTCTGTTCGGTCTCCGCATCGGTCATCCCGGCGGCGGGCTCGTCCACCAGCAGCAGCTCCGGGTCCTGCATCAGGAGCATGCCGATCTCCAGCCACTGCTTCTGCCCGTGGGACAAGGAGCCGGCCTCCATATCGGCGGCCCCGGTCAGGGCGATGGTCTCCAGCACTTCTTCGATTCGGGCCTGTTGATCATCGCCGCGGCGGAACAGCAGCGAATCCAGGACACCCCGATGCCCTTTAAGAGCCAGTTCCAGGTTCCGGAAGACGGTGTGGAACTCGAACACGGTCGGTTTCTGAAACTTGCGGCCGATGCCCAGGTTGGCGATCCGCGCCTCGTCGAGCTTGGTGAGATCGATGCCGCCGTTGAACTCCACGCGCCCTTCGTCGGGACGGGTCTTGCCGGTAACCACATCCATCATCGTCGTCTTGCCCGCCCCATTGGGGCCGATGATGGCGCGCAGCTCGCCGGGATCGACGACGAAACTCAGATTATTGAGGGCCTTGAATCCATCGAAACTGACCGAGACACCGTCCAGGTAGAGGATGGAATCGTTGTCCACCTCGCCGACCGGCCGCATTGTCGCCTGAACCATCGCCATCGCTTATTCTCCCGGCGCCGCCTGGCGCACCGGCGGGGCGCCCGGCGAAACAGGGCGCGGCTTGGCCGCGCTCTTCCTGGACAGGCTCGGAAACGCGGGCAGCGTGCCGACCAGCCCCTTGGGCAGGAAGATGGTCACCAGGATGAACATCGCGCCCAGGAAGTAGAGCCAGATGTCCGGGAACGCGCCGGTAAGGTAGGTCTTGGCGAAGTTGACGATCACCGCGCCCAGCACCGCCCCGTAGAGGGTGCCCCGCCCGCCGATGGCCACCCAGATAACGATCTCGATGGAATTGGCCGGGGTGAACTCGCTGGGATTGATGATCCCGACCTGGGGGACGTAGAGCGCGCCGGCGATACCGGCGAGCGCGGCGGATACGGTGAAGACGAAGAGCTGATAGTGTTCGACCCGGTAACCCAGAAACCGGGTCCGGCTTTCGGCATCCCGGATGGCCACCAGGACGCTGCCAAGCCGCGACGTGACGATTAATCGGCAAAGGGCGTAACTCAGCGCCAACAGCAGCGCCGTCGCGATGAACAACCCGACGCGCGTCGCATCGGACTGCAGATTGAATCCAAGCACATCCTTGAAGTCGGTCAGTCCGTTGTTGCCGCCGAATCCCATGTCGTTGCGGAAGAACGCCAGCATCAGGGCGAATGTCAGTGCCTGGGTGATGATCGACAAATAGACGCCGGTCACCCGCGAGCGGAAGGCGAGCCAGCCGAATAGAAAAGCGAGTGCGCCCGGCGCCACCGCCACCATCAGCATGGCGAACCAGAACATGTCGAAACCGAGCCAGTACCAGGGAAGTTCCTTCCAGTTCAGGAATACCATGAAGTCGGGCAGGATCGGGTTGCCGTAGACGCCCCGGCCGCCGATCTCGCGCATCAAATGCATGCCCATGGCGTAGCCGCCGAGAGCGAAAAACGCACCGTGGCCGAGGCTCAGGATACCGGCGAAGCCCCAGATCAGATCGACGCTGAGGGCCAATAGGGCAAACGCCAGATACTTCCCCAGCAAGCTGACAACGAAGGTGGGGACGTGGAACGGCGAGCTTTCGGGCACCCAAAGATTGAGGATCGGGACCGCGATGATCAGAACCAGGAGGACGGAGAGGAGAATCCGTCCGCCCCGGTCGGTGAGCAGGAACGAAAAGCCCGAACGCCGCTGGGGAACCGCCGTATTCATATCAGTTCTCCACCGCCCGGCCCTTGAGGGCGAACAGCCCGCGCGGCCGCTTCTGAATAAAGAGGATGATCACCACCAGGACCAGGATTTTGGCCAGCACCGCCCCGGCGAAGGGCTCGAGAAATTTGTTGACGATGCCGAGGGTGAAGGCGCCGACCAGTGTCCCCCAAAGATTCCCGACGCCGCCGAACACCACCACCATGAAACTGTCGATGATGTAGGCCTGGCCCAGGTTGGGGCTCACATTGTCGATCTGGCTGAGTGCCACGCCGGCCACCCCGGCAATGCCGGCGCCGAGACCGAAGGTCATGGCATCGACCCAGCCGGTGCGGATGCCCATGGAGCCGGCCATCGCCCGGTTCTGGGTGACGGCCCGCATCTGGAGGCCGAAGGCGGTCTTCTTGAACACCACGATCAGCGCCGCAAGGACCAGCAGGCTGAACAGGATAATCCAGGCCCGGTTGAAGGTGAGCACGAAGCCGCCGGCGATCTCCATGGAGCCCGACATCCAGGATGGGCTGCCGACCTCGCGGTTGGTGGGGCCGAAAACGGAGCGAACCAGTTGCTGCAGGACCAGGCTCAGGCCCCAGGTGGCGAGCAGGGTCTCCAACGGACGGCCGTAGAGATGGCGGATGATGCCCCGCTCGATGGCGATCCCGAAGGCGCCGGAGACGGCAAACGCGCAAGGCAGCGCGACGATGATCGACCAGTCGAACAGGTCCGGGAAATGGGTGCGGAATATCTCCTGAATGACGAACGTCGTATAGGCGCCGAGCATCACCAGCTCGCCGTGAGCCATGTTGATGACCCCCATCACCCCGAAGGTGATGGCGAGCCCGACCGCGGCGAGCAGCAGCACCGAGCCGAGGCTCAAACCCTGAAAAATGTTGCCGACGGCGTTCCAGAAGGCGAGCTTGCGCTCGATACCGGCGAGCGCCCCGGCGGCCGCTTCGGAGATGGCGTTGCCGCCCTCGGCCTGCACAACGCCCGCCAGAAGCGCCCGGGAAGCCGGCGTCGCCAGATCGGAGAGCGTGCCGATGGCCGTCAGCTTGATCCCGTCGGTCTTGCCGGTCTTCAACTGGACGGCGGCCCGGGTCATGATGAGCTTGATCTTGATCTTCTCGACCGTCTCCCGGGCGATGGCCGCCTCGAGGGTCGGCAGGAAACCGGCATTGGGCGACTTGAACACCGCGTCCGCGGCCGCCGAGCGCTTGGCCGGATCGGGGCTGAGCAGGGTCAGCCCGCCGAGCGCCGTCCGGATCGCGACCCGCACCCGGTTGTTGACGCGTACCTTGCGAAGCTTCTTGCCGGGCGCCTGGCCGGCGTCGGCTCCGGTTACCGCGTCGGTCAGCAGATAGACGCCGCCCGAGCGTTCGGTCATGAAAATCCTGCCGTCCGATCGGCGGGCAAACAGCTTGCCCCCGAGGAATACGGCCAGCACGTCGGCCGCCCGTTCGTGGCCGGACGCCGCGACGGCGTCGACGGCCTTGATCTTGGACTTGAAGCTCTTGGCGTTGAGGCCGGCGACCAGTGCATCGAAGTCTCGTGCGTCCTCGGCGTGGGCCGACAAGGCGCCGCCAAGCACGACGGTGAGCAGGACCCCAAGGGCCGCCAGTCTGCCTGGTAGTGTTGCGATGCGCGCCACGCCATCCTCTCGCGGTTTGTTGGTATTGGTGGGCCGACTTGTCGCGGCCAATCAGTGAAGCCGTACCAGGGCGAGGGCCGAAGGAGCCTGTCGGATTGGGACCCAGGGCAGGCCCCTCCGGCCTCGGAGACGTTTCTTAGTTGATCAGAGTCTTGAACTTGGGCTCCGTGCAGTTGCCGCAGACCCAGGGGAAGGTCCAGTCGGCGGTCAGCTTCGCGCTCTCGGGGATGAAGTCGGACCACGCATCGCCTTTGACGACACCGTCCGTCTGCCACACCGTGTCGAACTGGCCATCCGGCTGAATTTCACCGATCAGCACCGGCTTGGACAGGTGATGGTTGGTGTTCATCACCGCCACGCCGCCGGTCAGGTTCGGAAACTTCTGGCCGTACATGGCCTGGCGAACCGCATCCACCTGGGTGGTGCCGGCCTGCTTCACCGCCTGAACCCACATGTTGAAGCCGATGTAGTGGGCCTCCATGGGATCATTGGTGACCCGCTTCTCATCCTTGATGAAGGCGTGCCATTTCTTGATGAACGCCTCATTGTTCTTGTCCTCCACCGACATGAAGTAGTTCCAGGCCGCCAGGTGACCGACGAGCGGTGTGGTATCCAGACCGGCGAGTTCTTCCTCGCCGACGGAGAACGCGACGACCGGAATGTCTTCGGCCTTGATGCCCTGGTTGCCGAGCTCCTTGTAGAACGGCACGTTGGCATCACCGTTGATGGTCGAGACGACGGCGGTCTTCTTGCCGGCGGAAGCGAATTTCTTGACTTCGGCAACGATGGTCTGCCAGTCGGAATGACCGAACGGGGTGTAGTTCTCCATGATGTCTTTCTCGGCCACGCCTTTGGACGTCAGGAAAGCCCGGAGTATCTTGTTGGTCGTCCGCGGATAGACATAGTCGGTGCCGAGCAGCACCCAACGCTTGGCCTCGCCGCCGTCTTCGCTCATCAGGTACTTGACCGCCGGGATCGCCTGCTGGTTCGGCGCGGCGCCGGTGTAGAACACGTTCCGGGAGCTTTCCTCGCCCTCATACTGGACGGGGTAGAACAGCAGCCCATTGAGCTCCTCGACCACCGGCAGAACCGACTTGCGGCTGACCGAGGTCCAGTTGCCGAACACCACATCCACTTTGTGAACGCTCAGAAGCTCGCGCATCTTTTCGGCAAACAACGGCCAGTTGGAGGCCGGGTCGACGACCACCGCCTCGACCTTCTTGCCGAGCAGGCCGCCTTTCCTGTTCAGATCGTCCACCAGCATCAGCATGGTGTCCTTCAGCGTGGTTTCGCTGATGGCCATGGTCCCGGAAAGGGAATGCAGGACGCCCACCTTGATGGTGTCGGCCGCATTTGCCGCACCGGAAAAAGCCGTCGAAACGGCGAAGGCTCCCGCGGCGGCCAGTGACAGTAAATTCTTCTTCATGATGATCTCCACTACGAGGTTGTTGTTGCACCGCAAAACAAAATAGCAACCTCCGTGCCAAATCCTCATGAATCGTCGGAAAATTTATTATCGTATGTTTTTCAATGGGTTATGTGAAATTCGGCGGGTGATGACGCTGATGATGCGTGCTGGGTGGACAGTCAATATGCTTAAAATATAATCAAAAATTAATTTTGATTAATAATTTTGCATATTTGTGATTGGTTGACGGCTGTGGACCTCGCCCGCCATTCTGTCGATGGAAGTCTTGCGGCTTCCGCTACGGGGTTGTTGTTGCACAGACGCGATCCCGGCGCCCCCGGGTCCGTGCGAACGGGCCCGGGGGTTTGCATGGCAAATTCGGGCCGTTGGATTGGACTTGCATTTGCCCCCTCCTTCCGCGACGTTCTGGATACCACGACGCAACAGACGGGGGAGGCACCAGTGGCCGATAAGCGTATTTTGACCTGTGCACTGACAGGCAGCGTGACGCCGCCGACCAAACATCCGGGCTTGCCGATCACGCCAAGGGAAATCGCCGATTCCGGCATCGACGCGGCCAAAGCCGGCGCCGCCGTGGTTCATATCCATGTCCGCGACCCCGATACCGGCGCACCCTCCATGGCGCCCGAACTTTATAAGGAGGTGGTCGACCGCATCCGCGAGAGCGGCGTTGACGTCGTGATCAATCTCACCTGCGGACATGGCGCCCGGTTCAACCCCTCGCCGCCCGACGCCAACACCGCCGAGGGTACGCCCGCGATGAAAACGCCCGAGGTGCGCATGCAGCATGTGCGGGAGAACAAGCCGGAGATCTGCACCCTCGATTACGGCAGCATGAATTTCGGCGATTTCGTGATCATCAATACGCCGGAGCATCTCAGGGTCATGGCCGAGGTTGCCCGGGACTGCGGCGCCAAGCCGGAGCTCGAAGTGTTCGACACCGGGCATCTGCGGCTGGCCAAGAAGATGGTTGCGGACGGCGTCATCGACGAGTCGCCCCTGTACCAGCTTTGCCTCGGCATTCCCTGGGGAATCGAGCAAACGCCGGAATCCATGATGTTCATGCGCGATCGTCTGCCCGACGGGGCCCACTGGGCGTCGTTCGGCATCGGCGCCGGCGAGTTCCCCATGCTCGCCCAGTCTCTTCTCTATGGCGGCCACGTCCGCGTCGGGCTCGAGGACAATCTCTATTTGGAGAAAGGCGTGCCCGCGCCGAGCAATGCGGCGCTGGTCGAGAAGGGGGTCGGGATCATGCGCTCCCTGGACAAGGAACCGGCGACGGCCGCCGAGGCGCGGGAACTGCTGGGTCTGAAGCAGGCCGCCTAACCTGCCCTCACCGGCACGTGGCGATAGCCGCGGAAGCGGGCCCGCAGCACGCGTTCCCGCTCACCGGCGGGCTCGATCGTCCCGAAGCCCTGAATGAACTTGCCGACCGCGTGACGGCCCTCGATTCTGCCCAGGGTCGCGCCGAGGCAGATGTGCTTGCCCCAACCGAAGGCGAAATGAGGATTGGGTGTGCGGCCGATGTCGAATTTTTCGGGATCGGAGAACTTCGCCGGGTCCCGGTTCGCAGCCCCGATGGCGAGATGCAGGTAGGCGTCCTTGGGGATCGTCGTCCCGTTCATGTCCACGTCTTCGGTAAGTTTGCGGTTGCCGAGCTGCACGGAGCTGTCGTAGCGCAGGGTCTCGTCGACAGCGACGTCGATGAGGCCCGGTTCGTCTCTGAGGCGCCGCATCTGTTCAGGATTGTCCATCAGGCAGCAAATGGCGTTGGCCGTCAGGTTGGCGGTGGTCTCATGACCGGCGTTCAGCAGGAAGATGCAGTTGTGCACCAACTCCACGTCGCTCAGGGTTTCCCCGTCCACCTCGCCGAAGATCAGCGCCGCCAACACCTCGCCCCGCCCGCCCTCATCCGGATTTTTCCGGCGGTGGTCGATCAGATCCTGAAGATAGGCACCGAACTCGGCCACCGCCTTGTCGCCGGCCTCGCGCGCCTCGTCGGTGAGCGCCGTCTCGAGGCCGCCCAGCACGGTAAGCGAGTAATCCCTCAGGAGAGGCTTGGTCCGCTCATCGACGCCCAGCATGTCGGCGATGATCTCCGTCGGCAGCACGAGGGCGAAATCATCGATCAGATCGAAGGTCTCGCGGCCCCGGAGCTCGCCGACAAGGTTGTTAATGACCCGCTCGATGATCGGTTCCAACTCGGCGAGTTTTCGGGGCGTGAAAGCCCCGGCCAGCAGTTTGCGCACCCGGGCGTGATAAGGGTCGTCGTTGAAAACCAGGCTGGTCGTGTGATGGCGGTAGAGCGGTCCGTCACCCATGGTCTTCTTGAAGTCGACCGTCTTGTCCGAACTCATGGCCGGATGCTTGTAGGCGAGTTCCAGATCCGCGTAGCGCGTCAGGAAGTAGGAGCCGTCCTTGTTCCGATGGACCGGATCGAGCTCACGGAGCGCCCGGTAGGTCGGAAACGGATCTTCCAGAAACGCCGTCGTCAGCTCGTTGACATCGAAGCCGTCGACCAGGGCTTGATCGTTCATGACAATCCTCCTTGCGCCCTCAGGACGGCAGGACCTCGGCCCGGCATTCCCCGAGACCAATGCGCCTGGCGCCGTCGGCCTCGCAATAACCGCGCATGATCACCTCGTCTCCATCCTCGAGGAACGTGCGCTCCTCGCCGCCCGGCAGGGTGAAGGTCCTGGACCCGGCCCACGACGTTTCGAGCAAACTGCCGAACGACTCCTCGTCGGAGACCGTCCCGGACCCCAGCAGGTCGCCCGGGCGGAGATTGCAGCCGCTCGCCGTGTGCTGGGCCACCAACTGCGCCGCGGTCCAGTACATGTCCTTGAATCGGGATGCGCCGATCAGGGCCGGCGGCGTTCCGGCCGCGCGCATTTTCGCCGACGACATCAGCACCTCCAGCCGGACGTCGATGCCGCCGGCGGCGGCGTTGGCGTCGGAGGCGAGGTAGGGCATGAGCGCCGGGTCGCCGGCCGCGCGTTCGTACGCCGGGGTGCGAAACGGCGCCAGCGCCTCCATGGTCACCACCCAGGGCGAGATGGTATTGGCGAAGTTCTTGCCCTGGAAGGGGCCCAGCGGCACGTACTCCCAGGCCTGAATGTCCCGGGCCGACCAGTCATTGAGCACGCAGACGCCGAATAGATGCTTCTCGGCGTCGTCCAGCGCGATGGGCGAGCCGATGTCGTTGCCGGGGCCGACATAGAGGCCGAGCTCCATCTCGTAGTCGAGCCGCGCGCACGGCCTGAAGACCGGGGAATCGGCCCCGGGCGGCTTGACCTGGCCCTCGGGCCGGCGGACGGCGGTCCCGCTGACGCCGAACGACGACGACCGGGCGTGATAGGCTATGGGCAAGTGCTTGTAGTTGGGCAGCAGCGGGTTGTCGGGCCGGTTGATCTTCCCGGCGTTGGTCGCGTGAACGAGCGACGCCCAAAAATCCGAGAAGTCGCCGATATTCGCCGGCACCAGCATCTCGGCATCCGCCTGGGCGGTGAGCGCGCCCCTAAGTGCGTCCCTGGGCGCGTCCGCGGGTCCGCCCTCGCGGAGCAGCCGCGACAGTCCGGCGCGAAGCGCCGACCAAGCGCCGTTTCCCGCCGCCATCAATTCGTTGAGCGTCTCGCCGTTGCAGAGTCCGGCCGCGTCCTTCGCGGCCCCGCTCATCTCCGCGGCGGCCGCGGTCACATCGAGGATCCGATCCCCGATCGCCACACCCACCCGGCCCGGACCGCCGGAACCGGCTTTGCGGTAGACGCCATAGGGCAGGTTCTGAATGGGGAAGTCGGTTTCGGGCGCGTTCGCGCTTTCGACCCAGCTCGTGAGAGCCGGATCATGCGTTTCGTTCAGGTTGGTCATCTATTTTCCCGTGAAGTGCTTGTTCAGTCCCTGCCAGCACTCGAAATAGTCGCCCTGCAGGAGGTCGGTGTTGAGTGCGAACTCGGTCAATTTGTAGAGATACGCGGATTCGAACATGAAGGCCATGGTGTCGGCCTGAAACTCGGGCGCCAGGTCCTTGTTCGTCGCACCCTCGAAGGAATCCGCATCGGGGCCGTGGGCCGCCATGCAGTTGTGGAGACTGGCGCCGCCCGGCGTGAAGCCCTCCGGTTTGGCGTCGTAGATGCCATGCACCAGCCCCATGAACTCGCTCATCACGTTGCGGTGGTACCACGGCGGGCGGAACGTATCCTCGGCGACCATCCAGCGGGGCGGGAAGATGACGAAGTCCACGTTCGCCGTGCCGGCCGAGTTGGAGGGCGAGGTGAGCACCGTATAGATGGAGGGATCAGGATGGTCGTAACTGACCGTCCAGATGGTGTTGAAGTCGGACAAATCGTACTTGTAGGGGGCGTAGTTGCCGTGCCAGGCGACCACGTCGAGCGGCGCGTGGCTCATTTCGGCGGCCCACATGTTGCCCGCGAACTTGGTCACCAGCTCGCAGGGTTCGTCCCTGTCCTCATAGGCCGCGACCGGCGTGAGGAAGTCGCGCGGGTTGGCGAGTCCGTTGGCGCCGATGGGACCGAGATCGGGCAGCCGGAAGGTGGCGCCGTAGTTTTCGCCGACATAGCCCCGCGAGGGGCCGTCCGGCAACTCCACCCGGAACTTGATGCCCCGCTGGACCACCGCGATCTGATTCGGCGCGACGTCGAGGACCCCCATTTCGGTGTGCAGCCGGAGGCGGCCCTGCTGGGGCACGAACAGCATCTCGCCGTCGGAGTTGAAGAAGTAGCGGTCCTCCATGGACCGGTTGGCCGCATAGAGGTGAATGGCGATGCCGGTCTGACCGGTTGAGTCGCCATTGCCCATATAGGTGACCAGGCCGTCGGCAAAGTCGGTCGGCGCATCGGGGATCGGAAGCGGATCCCAGCGCATCCGATTGGGCGGGGTCTCGACCTCACCGAACGGCGTCGAGCGGATCAGGCGGTTGTCGATACGCTTGAACGGCTGGTGCTGGGCGGAGGGGCGGATGCGGTAGAACCAGGTGCGCTGGTTGCCCACCCGCGGCGCGGTGAAAGCGGTGCCGCTCAGATGCTCGGTATAGAGACCGTAGGGCGCCTTTTGCGGCGAGTTGCGCCCGACGGGCAGCGCGCCGGGCAATGCTTCGGTGGCGAATTCGTTCCCAAACCCCGACTGATAGTCGAGATCGCTGGCGACGATCGTATCCATGGCCGGGTCCTCCCCTGCTCTCAACCCTTGACGTTGGACGCATATTAGTTTCAAATGAAACTAATTTCAAACGGTATTTCAATGGTTCGAAAGCGCAACCGCCGATGAACGAAATTCCCCGCAACCCGCCCAGAAACCCGGATGAAGACGCCCTCGACCTGGAAACCTTCTTTCCGTACCAGATCACCGTCCTGACCAGGCAGGTGAGCAATTCGCTGGCCAAGACCTACGTGGACCGGTTCGGGATCACCATACCGGAATGGCGGGTGATGGCGGCATTGGGCCGCTATCCCAACGCGACGGCCTCGCACGTGGTGCGGCACACGGGCCTCGACAAGGTCCAGGTCAGCCGGGCGGTGGCGCTCCTGGCGGACAAGGGGCACGTCGCAAGGCGGCCCGACCCCGAAGACCGGCGCAACGCTTTCATCAATTTCACCTCAAGGGGCCGCAAGACCTATCGGGAGATCGTCCCGGTGGCCCGCGCCTACGAGGAACGTTTGCTCGCCACCATTACGCCGGAACAGCGCCGGATGCTGAATGCGGTGTTGGACGAATTGACGACCCGCGCCGAGGAGCTTTAGTCCCGTATCCATCGCCGGTGCGCGATCCTGCGATCGAGGAGAACGAGCGTCGCCTCGGCATATCCGTCGATGAGCCGGACCATGCGGGCAAACTCCGAAACCCATAGGATCGGGACCAGCGTCCACGAAGTGAAAAACGCAGCCAGGAAGTAGGCGGCGCCCTCGAGACCGAATACCGGCGGCCACCAGGCGGCGAACCACAGAACGACCCAGATGACGGCCAGACCCGCGGCGAGGGGCGCGGCGAACTGCCCGGTCTTGAGCGCCCAGCGTATGGACAACAGCAGCAACATGTCCCCTACCCCAAAACCAGCCGATGGACGGCGCTGAGGCCCTGCATGACCGCGTAGGCCAGCATGCCGAAGATAACGGCGTAGAGAAACACCCGCCCGTGCGCCTTCAACCGATGCATGGCCGACGAGCTTAACCCAATTTCTGCCTCAGCAGGTCATTTACCATTTTGGGGTTGGCCTTGCCGCCCGTGGCCTTCATCACCTGGCCGACGAACCAGCCGACGACCTTTTGGTTGCCGTCCCTGTATTCCCGCACCTGGCCGGGATTGCCGGCGATTACCTTGTCGACCTCGGCCTCAATGGCGCCGGTGTCGGTGATTTGGACGAGGCCTTTTTCTTCGACGATGGCCGCCGGATCGCCGCCGTCGTCGATCATGATCTCGAACACGTCCTTGGCGATGCGGCCCGAGATGGTGCCATCCGCGATCAGACCCACCAGTTTGCCAAGATCTTCCGGGGAGACGGGCGCCTCGGCGATCCCCTTCCCCTCCTTGTTCAGGACGGCAAACAGCTCGTGGATCACCCAGTTGGCGGCCAATTTCGGATCGCGGCCGCCGGCAACTTCCTCGAAAAAAACCGCGGTCTCCCGCTCGGCCACCAGGACGCCGGCGTCTTCGGCTGAAATTCCATACTCATCGATGAAGCGCCGCTTCTTGGCGTCCGGAAGTTCCGGAAGACCGGCGCGGATCCGGTCGACCTCTTCCTCCGTCAGTTCGACCGGCAACAGGTCGGGATCCGGGAAGTACCGGTAATCGTGGGCTTCCTCCTTGGAGCGCATGGAACGCGTTTCGCCATTGGACGGATCGAACAGCCGGGTCTCCTGA
This sequence comes from Rhodospirillales bacterium, assembly GCA_022822205.1. Taxonomy (GTDB): domain Bacteria; phylum Pseudomonadota; class Alphaproteobacteria; order Rhodospirillales; family UBA2165; genus JAJDXO01. The sequence continues at coordinate 146,900 of JAJECC010000038.1, forward strand.
TCGACCTCGCCGCCGTCGTCGTAAACCCCCACCTGCCGTCCGGCTTCGAATTCCACCGCCTGCATGGCGAAGCGCACCGAGTTCACGTTCTTGATCTCGGTCCGGGTGCGGAGCTCGTCGGAACCGGCGGGCCGCACGCTCACGTTGACGTCGCACCGCAGGGAGCCCTGTTCCATGTTGCCGTCGCAGGTCCCGAGATAGCGGAGAATGGACCTGAGCTTCCGAAGATAGGCCCCGACCTCGTCGGGGCTCCGGAGATCGGGCTTGGAGACGATCTCCATCAGCGCCACGCCGGCCCGGTTGAGGTCGACGTAGGTGCGCTTGGGATCCTGGTCGTGGAGCGACTTGCCCGCATCCTGCTCCATGTGAAGCCGCTCGATGCCGATCTCGCGGACGCCGCCGTCCGGCAGGTCCAGCGTGACCACGCCCTCGCCGACGATGGGATGCTGATACTGGCTGATCTGATAGCCGAAGGGCAGATCGGGGTAGAAGTAATTCTTGCGCTCGAACACCGAGTGCAGGTTGATCTTCGCATTGAGGCCCAGGCCGGTGCGCACCGCCTGTTCGATGCAGACCCTGTTGACCACCGGCAGCATGCCGGGCATGGCGGCATCGACCAGCGACACTTGCGTGTTGGGCTCGGCGCCGAACGCCGTCGGGGCGCCGGAGAACAGCTTGGCGTCCGAGACGATCTGCGCATGCACCTCCAGCCCGATCACCGCTTCCCAGTCATTGCGGCCGCCTTTGACGAGGTAGGCCATGATCAGCCCCCCACCCGGAGCGGCGGCGCGGCATCGAACCCGGCGGCCTCTTCCATCACGCCCGCCGCCCGGAACATGGTCTCCTCGTCGAATGCCTTGGCAATCAGCTGCAGCCCCAGCGGCAACCCTTCGGCCGACAAGCCGGCGGGGACAGACATGGCCGGCAGGCCGGCGAGGCTCGCCGGTACGGCGAACACATCGTTGAGGTACATCTGCACCGGATCGTCCATCTTCTCACCGATGGCGAAGGCGGCAGACGGCGCGGTCGGGGCCAAAATCACGTCGACATCCTCGAAGGCGCTCGAGAAATCCCGGCGGATCAGCGTGCGGATTTTCTGAGCCTTGATGTAATAGGCATCGTAATAGCCGGCGCTGAGGACATAGGTGCCGATCAGTACCCGGCGCCGCACCTCGGCGCCAAAGCCCTGCCCCCGGGTTTCCTCGTACATATTTGTGAGGTCATCCGCGTCGACCCGGAGCCCATATCGGACCCCGTCATATCGGGCGAGGTTCGAGGACGCCTCCGCCGGCGCAACGATATAGTAGGCCGGAAGCGCGTACCGGGTATGAGGCAGGGAGATATCGACCACCTCGGCGCCGGCGGTCTTCAGCCACTCGGCGCCTCGACTCCACAATCCTTCGATTTCCGCGTCCATTCCATCGACGCGGTATTCCTTCGGGATTCCGACCTTCAGCCCCTTCACCTCACCGGTCAGCGCCGCTTCAAAATCGGGAACGGCGAGATCGGCGCTGGTCGAATCCCTTGGATCGTGCCCGGCCATGGCGCCGAGCATGATCGCCGAATCGCGGACGGTTCGCGTCATCGGTCCCGCCTGATCCAGGCTCGACGCAAACGCGACGATGCCCCAGCGGGAGCACCGCCCATAGGTCGGCTTGGCGCCCACAATGCCGCAGAACGAGCCGGGCTGACGGATGGAACCGCCCGTATCGGTCCCGATGGCGGCGGTCGCCATGTGCGCGGCGACGGCGGCGGCCGATCCGCCCGAAGACCCGCCCGGCACCCGGTCCTTGCCATCGTCCAGCGTCCACGGGTTCTTGACCGGCCCGTAATACGAGGTGACGTTGGCGGAACCCATCGCAAACTCATCCAGATTGGTCTTGCCGAGCATCACCGCTCCGGCACGCCACAGCTTGGCGGAGACCGTCGATTCGTAGGTCGGCACGAACCCGTCCAGAATATGCGAGCCCGCCGTGGTCGGGACGCCCTCGGTGCAGAACAAATCCTTGATGGCGATAGGAATGCCGTCCAACCGGCCCAGCGTTTCCCCGCGCGCCCGGCGCTGATCCGAGGTCCGCGCGCGCTCCAGCGCCGCCTCGGGCGATTCGGTGATAAAGGCGTTGAGGTCCCGGCCGGCCTCCATCGCCTTCAAATAGGCCTCGGTCAATTCAAGCGAGGACGTCTCCCCGGCATCCAGCAGATTGCGGGCCCCGGCGATGTCGAGCGATGTCAGCGCGCCGCTCATTCGACCACCTTGGGCACGGTAAAGAAACTGCCCGCCGGGTCCGGCGCGTTGGCCATCAGGTCCCCGGCGAGACCGCCATCGGTGACCGCGTCCTCGCGCCGGGGCAGGTCCTTTTCGGTCGGCGAGGCCATGGGCGGAACGTCATCGGTGGGCACCTCGTCGAGCTGCTCGATCCAGCCCAGGATATTGCTGAGTTCGACCGCCAGACCGGGAACGTCGCCGTCGGCGATCTTGAGCCGCGCGAGCCGGGCGATGTTGCGGACAGTGGCCTCGTCGAGCGCCATGGAAATTCTCCCTTCGGAACGGCGCGGAAACTATCACCGGGCCCGAGGGACGACAAGGCACCCGGATACGGGGCCGGGACAAGAGCCGGGATAGGGTGAGGCTCCTGGTTGCGCCGGAAAAATGTCCATGTTGCCGCAATTGCTTGTCTCGTTATCGCTCTCCCAACCGGCCCGTCCCTCGGCGGCGCCGCCTTCGCCAATTGCCGTCGCGCATCCTATGGCAAGAAGGCCACACTTGGGCGCAACAGACACTTTTTTTGGCCAAATTGACGATTCCAAGACAACAAAGTATTGACGTTAAAATTGGTCCTCATACTATATCTAGTAGTTGATGGTTCCCCTTGGGGATTGAGAGGGAAGCCGGTGCGGCTCGTTTTTCCAGGCTGATTTCAGCCCAGCCAGGTCCGGCGCTGCCCCCGCAACTGTAGACGGATGGTCTGTTCCGCCGGCTCCACCGGGTTGCCGGGGGCCCGGGACGGCAGGAACGGGCGGCGTGTCCGTGAGCCGGGAGACCTGACCATCGACTGACGACGTTCCGGGCCGGGCGGGGTGCGCCGGATAAGGATCAATAACGGAGGCCGATGTGCTGGATAATACGGACTCAAGCGGCGAATTGTCGCTGGAATTGCCTAAGACCGGAGAGGAAATGGCCGCGGTCATGCTGGATTCCATCCAGACCGCGAGGGGACCCAAGGTTCGCATAGACAAGAGCCGGGACGCCAACCTGACCGATTTCGGCAAAGCCGTATTGACCGACCGGTACCTGCTTCCGGGGGAAGACTACCAGGATCTGTTTGCGCGGGTTGCCAGCACCTACGGCGATGATGACGGACACGCCCAGCGGATTTACGACTACCTCTCCAAGCTCTGGTTCATGGCGGCGACCCCGGTCCTCTCGAATGGCGGCGCGGACCGCGGACTGCCCATTTCGTGCTTCCTGAACGAAGCCTCCGATTCGCTCGACGGCATCGTCGGGTTGTGGACCGAGAACGTCTGGCTCGCGTCCAACGGCGGCGGGATCGGCAGCTATTGGGGAAATCTGCGTTCCATCGGCGAACGTGTCGGCAATGCCGGCAAGACCTCGGGCGTCATCCCGTTCATCCGGGTGATGGATTCTCTCACACTCGCCATATCCCAGGGCTCGCTGCGGCGCGGCTCCGCGGCGGTGTACCTCCCCATCGATCACCCTGAAATCGAGGAATTCATGGAAATCCGCCGCCCCACCGGCGGCGATCCCAACCGCAAGGCGCCCAACCTGCATCATGGCGTCCTGGTCTCGGATGCCTTCATGCGCGCCGTCGAGGCCGACGAGGACTGGGCACTGATCAGTCCATTGGAGGGAACGCCGATTCGCACGGTGTCGGCGCGTTCGCTCTGGATTCGCCTGCTGACCGCGCGAATCGAGGTCGGCGAGCCTTACATCGTCTTTTCCGACCGGGTAAATTCCATGGTGCCCGAGCATCACAAGCTTGCCGGACTGACGGTGAAGACCTCCAATCTCTGCTCGGAGATCACCCTGCCCACCGGCATCGACCATCTGGGCGAAGAGCGTACCGCGGTCTGTTGCCTGTCCTCTCTCAACATCGAAACCTATGACGAGTGGAAGGATGATCCCCGCTTCATCGAGGACGTCATGCGTTTCCTCGACAACGTGCTTCAGGATTTCATCGACAAGGCGCCCGATTCCATGGAGCGGGCCGCCTATTCGGCGATGCGCGAGCGTTCCGTCGGACTCGGCGCCATGGGGCTGCACTCGTTTTTCCAGGCCAAGATGATTCCCTTCGAGAGCGCCATGGCCAAGGCCTGGAACAACAAGATATTCGCTCATATTCAGGGGCACGTCGACGCCGCCTCGAAGACCTTGGCCAAGGAAAGGGGCGCCTGCCCCGACGCCGGGGATTACGGCATCGAGGAGCGGTTCTCCAACAAGACGGCCATTGCGCCGACCGCGTCCATCTCGATCATCTGCGGCGGCACCTCTCCCGGAATCGAGCCCATCAGCGGCAACAGCTATATGCACAAGACCCTGTCGGGCTCGTTCAACGTCCGCAACCGGCACCTCGGGAAACTGCTGGCGGAGAAGGGCCGGGACAATGAGGAAACCTGGAGCTCCGTCACCACCAACGAAGGCAGCGTGCAGCATCTGGAGTTCCTGACCCAAGACGAAAAGGACGTGTTCAAGACCGCCTTCGAACTGGATCAGCGCTGGGTGGTGGAACTTGCGGCCGACCGAACGCCCCACATCGACCAATCGCAATCGGTTAATTTGTTCCTCCCCGCCGATGTCCACAAGCGGGACCTCCATCAGATTCACTTCCAGGCGTGGAAGAAGGGGATGAAGAGCCTCTACTACTGCCGTTCCAAATCCATCCAGCGGGCGGAAGTGGTCACGGAACGGGGTGCGGCGGCCGAAACGCCGAATGAAGCCCCGGCTGCCGAAATCGCCGAGAACACCGATTACGAAGAATGCCTGGCCTGCCAGTAAGAGCAGGCGGACCTACCCAGGGAGGAGCCGCGTCATGTCCCTATTGGACGCCAAACCGGTCTACAAACCGTTCTCATATCCGTGGTGCTACGACGCCTGGCTGAAGCAGCAGCAGGTACACTGGCTGCCCGAGGAGGTGCCGCTGGCGGATGACGTGAAGGACTGGCACCACAAACTCAATGCGTCCGAACGTCATCTGATGACCCAGATTTTCCGCTTCTTCACCCAGTCGGATATCGAAGTCAACAACTGCTACATGAAGCATTACTCGCAGGTGTTCAAACCGACCGAGGTGCAGATGATGCTGTCGGCGTTCTCCAACATCGAGACGGTGCATATCGCCGCCTACTCGCATCTGCTCGATACCATCGGCATGCCGGAGACCGAGTACTCCGCGTTCCTCCAATACAAGGAGATGAAGGACAAGTACGACTACATGCAGGAATTCGGCGTCGATACGCCGGAAGACATCGCCAAGACCCTGGCCGTGTTCGGCGGTTTCACCGAGGGTCTGCAGCTATTCGCCAGCTTCGCCATCCTGCTGAATTTCCCGCGGCTCAACAAAATGAAGGGGATGGGACAGATCGTCACGTGGTCCGTGCGCGACGAAAGCCTCCACTGCGCCTCAATCATCAAGCTGTTCCGGACCTTCATCTCGGAAAATCCGGGCATCTGGACCGAGGAATTCCGGGGCGATCTCTACAAGGCGTGTGAAACCATCGTCATTCACGAAGACGCCTTCGTCGATCTCGCCTTCGAACTGGGTCCGGTGGAGGGACTCGCGGCCGACGACATCAAGGCCTACATCCGCTACATCGCCAACCGGCGGCTTACCCAGTTGGGGCTGGAGGAGATCTATCGCGAGCGGCGGCATCCCCTGCCGTGGCTGGACGGCATGCTCAACGCCGTCGAGCACACCAACTTCTTCGAGAACCGGGCGACCGAGTATTCCAAGGCGGCCACCCGGGGGACCTGGGAAGAAGCGTTCGCCTAGACCATAAATTCCGGTTGCCGCAATCCGGTCCCACAATCGCCCCGGCGATGCGGCAATGTTTGATGGCGCGGTTTCGACCGGCTATTGATGAGCGAACATGTCCGATCAATCCCCGGTTCCGGCCCATCCGTCCGCGACCGTCCTTCTTCTCCGGGACGGCGAAAACGGCCTCGAAGTGTTCATGGTCGAACGCCACCGCAAGATCGACTTCGCTTCGGGCGCCCTGGTATTTCCCGGCGGCAAGCTGGACCCGGCGGACGCGGCGCTCGCCGAGGCGCGCCCGGCAAACGGCCTCTCTGCGGAGGAGACCGCCTTTCGTCTCTGCGGCATCCGGGAAACATTCGAGGAAGCGGGTATCCTGCTGGCCCGGGATGAAGCCGACGGGCCGCTGGTCGGCGGCGCGCGCCTCGATCTCCTGCGGGACCGGTATCGGGCCAAACTCCATGCGAACGAGATTTCCCTGGGCGATATCCAGGCGGCGGAAGGCATCCACTACGCCTGCGGCCAGATGACCCCGTTCGCCCATTGGATCACGCCGAAGGTGGCGCCCAAACGGTTCGACACGATGTTCTACCTGGCCGTCGCGCCCGGCGAACAGCTCGGGGACCATGACAGCAGGGAATCGGTGGATTCCGTTTGGATCACGCCCGCCCAGGCCCTCGCCGATCAGGCGGCCGGCAAGCGCTCCATCGTCTTCGCCACCCGGCTGAATCTGGAAAAACTCGGCCGGGCCTCGACGGTCGATCAGGCCTTCGCCAACGCCGCCGGCGAGGCGTTGGTTACCGTGGAGCCCACCATGGAGGCTGCGGATGGCGGCCGGATCTTTCGCATCCCGGCGGAAGCGGGCTACGGCGGCAGCGAGTTCTTCGAGCCTGCTTCCTGATCGTCGCATTGTTTTGGTAGTCCTTCTTGGGCGTCGGCGCAGGGCTAACCGCGAATACGGATCCCGGAAGACCGATACCCGGCAGCGGAACCGCGGCGCCCAACGTCACGGCGGCTATATTTTTCGGCGTCATTGTCGGAATTCCGGTGCCCCTATCTGGTATCCAAGGCTATGGGCCATGGATCGAATGAACCCCATCGCGTTTCAGAATCTTAGAGGTCTTTCAAGGCATCGCGGCGCAGTGCAGCTGCCTCATCGGCTGTGATCAGGTCCTCATCGAGCAGCCGCTTGATCCGGCGGAGGCGATCCTCGACCGATGCGGCCCCGGCGGGTTTGGCGTTGTTTATGACCGTCGGCCCGGCCGTCCTTTCGACCTTCCGCGGGGAAGGCGGAGCCACCACAGGTCCCGGCAACGGGTGAAGTTCTGCGAACTCGGCCATTCTCGCAGCGTTCAGTTTGCCCGCAAATCCCAAGTCGATTGCCTTCTTCCACGCCTTTGACCACGCCGTAACGTGGTCGACGAACGCCTTCTTCTTGGGATAGTTGCCGACCCGGTCAGGGTGGTAGTCGCTGCTGCTGTAGTCAGCGTGTTCCGGGGGGCCGAGGCCAGCCATCTCCGGATTAACATAGTAGGAAACCCGAAAATACCGACCGTAATCTGCCCGAGCGTATTGGGCGTAGACGGTGTTGGCGGGAACTCTGATCCCCAACGATTGCGCGTACCGGACCAGTTGACTTGCCGGGCTTTCTTCCTTGGCCTTGGTCATTTCGGCATGAGCGACACCCCAACAATCGATTTGGGTGCCGGCATACATTGCCTTGCCCTCGAAGTGATGTTTCCGTCCGCGCGTACACCACGACGGCACATTCCATCCCGAGCTTCGGTTGATGACGGGATAGCCGACAATCAACACCGAAACCGGGCGTTTGCCGACAATCTGCAACAGATATACCGTTGCGAATGTCGAAACTCCGGTCCGACTCTGGCTTTCCTTGACCCCGAATACCTGCCACGCGCCTGCCGGGAGCGGAATCTGCATGTAGTCGCTCCCGTCGAAAAATGGCGCGAATGCCTCGTAGGTCTGGCCAATGCGGAACGGCGAGACCTCTCCATCGGGAATGTCCGCCCCGGGCGGCTTCTCGATCGTCATCGTATCAGATTTGATTTTGCCTGCCGGAGCCGGGGTAGCAGTCGGCTCGACCGCGGCCGCCTGGCTCTCCTGTTCCCGGGCCGGTGCGCCGGTGACGGCGGCGCCCGGCTGGTTGGCGAAATCCCGTTTCGGTTCCAGGGGCTTTTCGCTTGCGTTGATCGCTTTCGCCTGTTCACTGCCTGCCGGGGCCATGGTGAATTTGACCAGACACTGTTCGATTGCGCGGCCGGAAACGCCGCCCTCCACCCGACCTTCCAAACCGGTGTCCGTGACCCTCCCCGTGATCCGAGCGTTCCCGTCCAGCGGTGTTGGAAACAAAGTGACGATCATCTGCAGCCGCTTCCAGGCCGAGAACCTGCCGCCCTTCAACGCCAAGTCCCAGGCAACCGGTTCCCCGTGATTTTCGGCCCGTAGTTGGAGCCGCCCGCCAACAATTTCGGCGCTCTTGAAGGCAAGGTAGCCACGGCAATCGTAGCCGTCTCCCGACGCCAACGAGGCCACCGTGAGCGGGCCGTCGGGCAACGTTTGCGCCGTTGCCGCCGGCACGATCGCCAGCGTCACCGGAAACAGCAGCGTTGGAATCAACCAGGATTTATTCAAGTGTTCCTCTCCAACGAATTTTGACGGACGGCTGAATTTTCGCGCGGATTCCCGCAAACACAAACCACATTTTCCTGTTCAATTCCAACCCGTCAGACCGGCGCCCGATGCCAAACCGGCCAGCCGATCCGTCTCCGCCTCGACAAAGCCCCGGAAGGCCGCCGGACTCGCGCTGGCATCGATATCCAGGCCGCGTTCGGCCGCCTTCTCGATGATGTCGGCATCCGAAAGCGCCGCGGCCGCCGCATCGAATATGGCCGCCACGGCCTCATCGGGAGAGCCGGCGGGCATCAGCAGGCCCATCCACGATCCGATTTCCAGCGCCAGATACCCGAGCTCCGCAAAAGTCGGGACATCGGGCAACGCGCGGGCCCGGCGGGGCGAGGCCACCGCCAAACCGTTGATCCGTCCGTCGGCGATGGGCGCCAGGGTGCGGGGCGCGGTCATGAAGAGGACGTCCAGGTCGCCGTTCCCGACCGCGGCGATGGCGCCGTTGGCGCCTCCCTCCACGTCAACTTGCTTAAGCTCGATCCCGGCGGCGTTCATCAGCGAAATGAATTCGAGACGGTGAATGCTGGCGGCGTTGATCGGGTTGTAGGTGATCTCCCCGGGACGATCCCTGGCGGCGGCGATGAGTTCGTCCAGCGTCGAAACCCCAAGGGACGAATGGGCCACCAACGGATCGGGCGTATCGGCCACTTTGGTGACCGGAATCAAGTCTTCGAGGGGCGTGATTTCGTAGTCCGGCAATATCGAGGGCAGGAGCGCCATGTTGCCGACCGTCGCCATCAGCATCGTGCAGCCGTCGGGCTCGGCGGCGGCGGCGGCGATGGGCCCGTTACTGCCGCCCCGTCCGCCGGTGATGATGTCGAACTCGATCGGCTGGCCCAGCGCCTCCTCCATCACGGGCTTCATGAACTGGGCCACCTCGTTGGAAGAACCGCCGGTTGGGAAGGGCAAAATCCACCGGATCGGTCTGTCTGGAAACGTCATCATCCCCCCGCTCGGTTTGTTGGACCGAGCGTACTCGGCCATGAGCCGCCTCGACAAGCACCGGCTCTTGGCGTATGAGGCGCCGATGATCGTCGACACCGTGCAGGAACTGGCCGGGACCGTCGGGCGAGGCCGGCGCCTGATGGGTTTGGACGTGGGGTCCAAGACCATCGGGCTTGCGCTCTCGGACCCCTCCCTTACCGTCGCCACGCCCATGGACACGATCCGCCGGCGGAAGTTCACCCGGGA